>JBFFZF010000214.1:0-7945 GCA_041568755.1 Longimicrobiales bacterium
GCGTGACCTGCCCTGCGACCCGATGATCGCCGCAGGATAGGCGACGGCAGAGGCGTGGACAACCTGATTGCCCGGCCTTCCCCTGCCCCTTCCCTCTCCCCTTTCACCCTTTCCCCGAAACTCTCCCTCTCCCTCTCCCTCAGCGTTCTGCGCCGGGCCTGCCCGGCGCCCCCACCAGAATCGCGTTCATCAACAGCACGCCCGGTGCGTCAAACACGCCGCGGTACAGCGGATCGTTGGCGAAAAGAACGATGCGGCCCTGCCCGGCACCATCGACGGTCGCGTAGGAGCGCCCTGCGTAGGAGCGCACGGTGTTGTCGGGCCACGTGAAGCCGGAGATGACGAGCCGATCGGCGCCGGCGAACACGACCGGGTTCGCGCCGCGCGTGCTGGCGCGCAGCGGCAGCGCACGCATGAGCAGCGGCAACTCATTCTGCTCGTAGCCGAAGGTGAGCCAGTGTCGGCCGTCGAGCCGTCCGCGCAGGAACGCGCCCGGCACCGGCTGGGCTGCGCCGGGCCGTGCTTCCGGGCTCGTGGCGGGCGGCAGGTCCACACCCGGAGCGGCCGCGTCGATGGTACGCAGGATCGCGTTCACGGTATCGCGCGGCAGCGCCGCGGTGTCGGGCCGCTCGTACGTGACGCCGAACTCCTGGCTCTGGACCCAGCGTGCGCCGCCGCCGCAGGCGATGAGCGTGCCGCCGCGTTCGACCCAGTCGCGCAGCAGGCGCGCGCCCTCCTCGCCGAGCGCCGCACCCGGATTGCCATCCGGTAGGACGACGACGTCGAAGCGATCGAGCGCAGCACGGCCGAGCCCGTCCGCACGCAACGCCGTGAAAGGCAGGCCGATGCGCCGCTCGAGCTGGAACCAGAGTGCGCCGTACGCGCTGACCCCGATGCCGTCGCCCGCCAGCACCGCGACGGCGGGCGGGTGCAGCGTGCGCACGGCGTTCGAGCCTGTGCCCGTCGGCCCGCGGTCCGGGAACGCGCTCTGCGCCCCGCGTACGCGCACGCGCGCGTCGCTGGCCAGTGCACCGATGCGGGTGTGCAACGTGGCCGGATTGCGGTCGACGCGCACGACGAACGTGCCGCGCGGCATGTCCTGCCCGTCGACGACGAGCGGCCGCTCGGAGACCGCGACGTGGTAGCCCTCCCCCATGAGCCGGGCGGCCAGGCGGATCGGGCCCATGCCACCGGGCCGCCACACGTATGCGCTGCGCGCCCGTTGATCAGCACCGGCATCCACGCTCCATGCAATCTCGCTCTCCCAGCCGCCGTCGGCGCGGACCGCAGCGGCCGGCAGGGTCAGACGCTCGGCCGGCGCCGCGATGCGTTCCGCCGACCACAGCGCCTCGACGCCGTGCGCCAGCGCCAGATTCCACGCGGTGATGTCGTAGAACGCGTAGCCCTCGCGCTCACCCGGCGCGCGCCGCGCGTTGCGCGCGAACTTCGACAGCTCCTCACGCGCGAAGCGGTCCGGGAGCGGGACATCGGCGACGAGCAGCGTGTGGGCCAGCAACCCGTTCGGCTGTTCCAGGTCCACGATCCATGCCCCGGCCGGCACTGTGGCCGACGTGCGTCGTCCGGTCATGTAGTCCGTCGCCGTGACGGCCGCGTCCGCGCTCACACGTCCGACCTCGATGCCGTGGCGCAGCAGCGTGGTCACGAGTCGGGCGGCCGCGTTCACGTCGTTGCCGGGCAGCAGCACGACGGAGCGCAATCCGCCGATGCGCCCCTTCTCCAGGCCCGCCGCGAAGAACGCGTGATAGTCGCGCAGTCGCGCAGCGCGGTTGCGCGCCGCCGTCTCGATCGTCGCGAGGGACGCGACGAAATGACGCGCGATGCCATCGGCGAAGTGAAGGATCGTGCCGTCATCACGACGCCAGCGCACGCCCTTGCTCCCGCCACCGTCTGTCTCGTACGTCATGCCGGTCGCACCGTGCAGCGCCGGGTAGGTGTCCCAGTAGCCCGGATAGTACAGGTCGAAGACGTCGCGCGTGTAGTAGCTCCAGCCGAACTGGTCGAAGGCCGCCGCGTTGCCGCGACCGAAGACATCCAGCCAGCGCTCCATCTGGTCCGGGTAGACCGGGTTCACCGGATCCGCGGCCGGCGGGAAGAAGAACTGCGTCGTCTGGCCGTGCAGATCGACGAAGACCTGCGGCCGCCAGTGCTGCATTGCGGCCGCGACCGCGCGCGATTCCGTCTGTACGAGACCCAGCGCATCGCGGTTCAGGTCGAACTGGTAGTGGTTGTTGTTCGTGCTCATACCCCACGGGGCACGGTGCTCGAGCGCGGCCGGATCCGGATCGCCCATCACGAACGCGTTGTACCAGGCGACGAACCGCTCGTGACTCTCGGGATTGTGCGCCAGGTTGATGATGACGAGCGCACTGTCCCGCATCATGCGCGTGCGCGCGTCCTCGCCCGCCGCGACCTGATACGCGACCTGCATTGCGGCCTCGAACGCGGCCGTCTCGTTGCCGTCGTTCGCGGCATTGAGCCATACGACGACGGGCATCGCGGCATCGGCAGCGATGCGCGCCGCCTCCGCAGCTGCAGTTGTTCGGGCATCCGCCAGTGCAGCGCGTGCGCTGCGCTGGGCCTCGAGACGCGCGATGCTCAATTCCGAGCCGACGATCACCAGGTACATCGTCTGGTACTCGATGCTGCGGCCGTACTCGACCAGGCGCACGCGCTCCGGAGCCGCCTGCGCCAACGCATGGATGTAGCGCTCCATGCGGCCGTACGTGGTGTGCCAGCTGCCGATCGGGTAACCCAGCACCTGCTCCGGGCGCGGCACGTTGTCGCGGTAGCTGCCCGACGCATGGAAGTCGAACGCGCTGTCCGGGCAGAGCCCGAAGGCCAGTCGCGCGTCGTTCTCGGAGCGGCAGCCGCCGTCGGGCGCCGTTCTCGGCAGGCCCTGCCCGGCTGCAGCGACAGGCCAGACCGCGAGCGCCACGAGCACTGCGCCGGCCAGGCCACGTCCACGAGCGATTCGATGGAGCGGGAGCGACGCCGCGATCGTCATGCGCATTCCGGGTTGGCGGGTGGGGTGCTCTGCGATGAATGCGGGCAAAGTAGCGGGCCGCCGCGCGTGCGGACAGGCGGCGCTTCCCCGCCCGGGCCGGCGGCTGGAGAGGATCAGCCGCCGCGCACCAGTCGGACCGACACCCAGATCAGGACGATGCCGACGAGCGCGTTGATGCGGGCCAGCCAGGCCGCCTTACGGCGCAGTCGCAGCGCCTCAGCTGATCCGGCGGGCGCGCGCGAAGCACGCGGCCCGAGCACGAAGTCGTGCAGGCCGGCGATCACCACCATGACGGTGACGCACGCGATCTTCCACGCCAGTGCCCGGCCCGTGACGCCGCGCCAGAACGTGGATTCCATCAGGACGTCGGCGCGCAGCCAGCCACGGAAGTGCAGATTGAACACGCCGGTCACGAGCAGGACGACGATCGCCACCCAGCCGACCGTGCGGAACGCTTCGCCCAGTTCGCGGAAGAGCCGCGCGCGCAGTTCGGGCGGCTCCAGCCGGCGCAGGACCGGCGCGCCGACCGCAGCCAGGAACAGCATGCCGCCGAGCCAGAGCAGCGCGGCGAGCACGTGGATCGTGACGTTGATGTGCCAGAGGCTCAAGACGTTCCGTGCAGTTCGATGACCGATCGGATGAGCGGCGGGCGCGCCGGACGCGGCGTCATCCGCCGGCACGCTCCGCCAGGGCGAGGACCCCGGCGGGCCCGCCCCGGCTGGCCCAGGCGATCCGGCCAGCCGTGTCGACCAGGTACAGTAGCGCCGGGTGCGTGACTTCGCCCGTCACCTCGTCCCGCACGACGAAGACATCGAAAGCCGCCAGAGCTGCCAGCACCTCGTCGACGGAACCGCCCAGCACGACATCGCCGGGCTCGAGCGCCCACTGCCGCGCGATCGCCCCCAGCCGCGACGGCGTGTCCCGCCACGGGTCCAGCGTGACGACCGCCACGACCGCCGCGACGCCGTCCTGCGCCATCGTCTGCCGCGCCCGGACCGCGTCCTGCACGACCAGCGGGCAGATCGTCTCGCAGTGACCATAGGCGAACGCCACCACCAGCGGCCGCCCGGCAAACCGCTCCCATACGAAAGCCTCTCCGTGCTGATCCACCAGGCCCACGTCCGGCAGCGGGCGATTCACCTCCCACACGGGCGGTCCCGGATCTTCCGTCGCCGGCAGCGGGGGCGAGGCGCTCACGCGCGCGGCACGCAGCGCGAGCATGCCCAGTCCGCCCGCGAAGGCCAGCGGCACGAGGGTCACGAGCACGCGTCCCGACCGCCACGCCCATGCGTTGCGCATGGCGCTTCTCGCCGTGCCGCCCCAGACGACCAGCAGGAACGCGGTCATCCCGAGCGGCTGGCCGATGAGCAGCAGCCAGCCGCCCGCGTCGGGCAATTCACCGGCCCGGTTGCCGAAGCACACCCAGCGCGTGCGCAGCAGCCACTCCGGCGCGTCGGACGCGACGGGCCAGAGGGCGAGCGCCCACCAGCCCGCGGTGATGACGAAGATGGCCAGCAGCGTCGCGAGCACGAGCTGCTGGCCACCATCCAGCCGGCGGTTCATCCGATCTTCCACAGGAAGCTGAGCAGCTTCCAGTTGACGAAGTAGTACGCAATGAACGCGGCGAAGAAGATGAGTACCAGGATCATGGTCCCGGGCACGGCGCCCAGCCCGCCGGCGTCCGTTTCTTCGCCTGCCGTCTTCTCGGCCTCAGACAGCGGCCGAGGCGGGTTCAGGAGCCCGGGGGGCAGCCCGCTCGCCATCATCGTCTCCCTCCATTCTTTCACCGAAGAACACCGACCACACCGTGACCAGGATGTAGATGCCGCCGCCCAGCGCGGCCATCAGCCCGCCGAGCGCGACCACGCCCATGACCAGATCCACTGCCGGCGAGAACTCGAGCGTGAACGGCGCCCCCGAGAACGTGATGTCCCAGTGCCGCCGCGGTACGCCGAACGTGCCGGCGAACGTCATGGCGATCGAGAACAGCAGCATGCCGCCGGCGAACAGATACGGCTGGATCCTGGCCAGTGACCAGAACGCCACCTTCCTGCGGAAGATGAGCGGGATCACGTAATAGGTGACCCCCATGAAGGCCATCGCCGTGCCACTCACCACCGTGGCGTGGAAATGACCCGGAATGCGCAGCGTGTTGTGCGCGATGATGTTGATCTGCTCGGTCCCGAACGTCACGCCCGTGATCCCGCCGACGAAGCCGAAGACGACGATCGAGAACATCAGCGAACTGAACCCCGGATCGCCCCACGGCGCGCGGCGCAGCCACTCGAACAGACCCTTCGTGTAGCCGCGCAGCCGCATCCCCATCTCGATACCGCCCGGCACCGTGAAGCCATGAATCATGCTGGCCAGCACGGCCATGTACATGAAGTAGCTCGTGTTCCACACCTTCCACGCCGGCCCCATGCCGGGGTCGACCAGCAGATGGTGGGCGGACGCCATCGAGATGAACAGCACGTACAGCACGAAGGCGATCCGGCTGACCTTCTCGTTCAGCACGACCGCGCCGACCGTCAGCGCGCCCAGCAGGTACCACACGGAGACCATCGCCGCCACGTTGATCTGCTGCGACGAGTGCCCCAGCCCCCACCAGACCAGCCGGTACACCTGCGCATCCATCGGCATGAGGTTCAGCGACCACAAGAACGTCGGGATGTAGATCACCGCCCCGTGCACGAGCGTGATCGCCGCGATGATCGCCGCCGTCAGTGCCCCGAACGTGACCAGCGGCACCGAGCCCTCGTACGTACGCTCGCGCCGGGCCACGACCAGAGAGGCGAAGAAGATCGCTACGGCCACGACGGCCCCGACCGCGAACAGGATCACACCCAGGTAGAACAGCGGATGCGCGCGCAGCGGCACGTACGACGTGAACAGCACGTCGGCCCGGCCCGTGAACATGGTCCACTCCACCATGAGCGCGCCGAGGACCATCAGCGCGAAACCGGTCCAGGCCAGTTTCGGCGCGGGGACCCGGCTGTTCAGCAGCACGGGCCCCGCGAAATACAGCACCGCCATCTCGAAGAACAGGATGAAGAAGATCAGCATGTTCATCCCGTGTATCGTCAGCACCCGGTAGAACATGGCGGCATCCAGCAGGTGCACGGCCTGCCAGCGCGTGAGCAGCACAAGGATCGCTGCAATACCACCGATCAGCAGCGCCACCGTCGCCACCACGGCGTTCGCCTTGATCAGCGCATCCGCCTGCGAATGCACGCGCAGCTTCGTCGTGGGACAGACGCGGAACTTCGCCGTGCTCGTCATGGCCGGCCTCCCGTGTTGCCCGCAGCCGCGTTCGCACCCGCACTGCCCGCCGTGCCGACCGCGCCCGGCGGCCCATCGACCACGATGATCCGGCCGACCATCGCATGATGGTTGATGCCGCAGAACTCGTTACAGACAAGGCGGAAATCACCGGCCTCGATGGGCGTCACCTTCAGGCCGTAGTCGTAGCCCGGCACAACCTGGATGTTGATGTTCAGCGGGTACAGACTGAACCCGTGGTTCACATCCAGGGAGGACAGGTGCAGCGTGTACTCGACGCCGCGCTGCAGACGCAGCACGGGCGACCAGTTCCACATGCGGCCGATCAGGTAGATGTCGGCGCCCGGCGGCGGCTCCACGACCGGAAAACCGTTGTCCTCACCGACCTGGTAATCGGCGATGAACGCCTGCGTGCGTTCCAGGAACGCCTGCGGCTCCACCCGATGCCGGATCCCCGAGGCATTCTGCCCGCCCCGCATGTGCCAGAACGGCATCATCGCGAACAGCACCATGCACCACGCGAACGCCAGCGCGATCCAGATCTTCTCACTGCGATGCACCGGCTTCCACCATACGCCGCGTGGTGGCTCCAGACCCGTATGCATGACGCCTCCTCCTCAGGGCAACGGGGCCGGCGTGAGGCTCAGCACCTCGAACAGCCCCCACGCCGTGTAGAACACGATCATGACCAGCAGACCCGCGACGAGAAGCAGAAACGGCCGGTCCATCAGCCGCTGCCCGAGCGGGATCGCGTCCTGCTCACCGACCTTCGACGTTTCCATCGTCCGCCTCCTTTACGCTCACGCCGCCGCGCCGCCGCGACGACCGTTCTCCGCGCCACCCCCCCGGGACACTTCCCGACCGGAGGCCACGACATCCGCCACCGTCGTCGTCCGGAAGAACGCCGCAACCTGTTCCGCCACCCGCTTCCAGCGCCCGTGCGCTCCGCACGGATTCGCGTCACTGCACTTCTCACGACCCAGCACGCAGCGCCGCCCCTCCTCCACCGGATCGAACAGCGCCACGATCCTGATCAGCGGCAGCTCCGCCGCGTCGACCGCCAGCCGGAACCCGCCCGCCGGACCCCTCGCCGAGCTCAGCACGCCGGCGCGGGCCAGCGCGTGCAGGATCTTGGAGAGGTAGTTGCGCGGCGCAGCGAGGGCCTGGGCCAGGTCGCTGACGCGGAACGGCGCGTCGGCGTCGTGTTCGGCCAGGAAGATCGTGGCCCGTAGCGCGTACTCGGCGGTTTGCGAGGTCATGTTCTTGTGTTCATCATGATAATATGATAAAATGGCCACCGCAAGGAAATTCCGGGCGAGCCGGCGGACGGGGTTCGACGTTGTCGGCCCGGCCCATCTCCGCGGCTGACCGCCCGTTGCCGGGACAGACGATCAACCGCGGAGAGCGCGGAGACAACGGAATGAACTACAGCCGGGACGCGGCCTTGCATGAAGCCTGCGCCCGCGTCGAAGGGTGGGGTGCCGGCCGTTACAGGAATCATCCGTTCCTCCGCGCCCTCCGCGCCCTCCGCGGTTGATCCTTCCGTTGCCGTCGCGGACGACTTGACCGGGGCCGGCGGGCGATGCTCAGGAGACGGGGGTCCGCATTGAGCGGGACGCGAAGCGAGCCGTCAGGAAC
>JBFFZF010000215.1:0-7884 GCA_041568755.1 Longimicrobiales bacterium
GAGGATGGGGGGTGGGGATGGGGATGGGGACGACAACGGCGGGAGCGGCGGATTCGCTGCGCTCGCTTCCCGCGATCACCGGGCTCGACCGTCGCGAGCGGCGCGGTTATGATCCGGTCGACGGGAACGTGCCATGCCGGCTCGAGCACCGGCGTTGGGAACGGAAGAAAGCGGGGAACCCATGCTGCACGTGATTCCGATGGTCGTGGCGCTGGGCAGCGCGCCGGGCGTCGCCTGTGCGCCACTCACGGACTTGCCGGCGACGGCAGAGCGTTCATCTGCGCGCTCCGTCGTGTTCCGGGAGCACACGGCATCGCTCGAGGCGTACTACCGCGACGGTGTGCCGTGGCGTGCGTTCCACGCGGCGACGAAAGCCCGGAAGCAGCTGTGGGAGGAGAACTGGGCGCAGGCGGCGGTCCCGTCCGATCTGCTCAATCGGGCGCGCGCCGTGCCGGGCACGTGGCGGATCCTCGTGATCGCCATCGACACGTGCAGCGATTCGGTCAGCACGATCCCGTACATCGCGAAGCTCGTCGAGTCCGTGCCGGGGCTCGACATGCGCATCATCGACCCGGACCGGGGCCGGCCGCTGATGGAGGCGCGGCGCACGCCGGACGGCCGGGCCGCGACGCCGACGGTGATCCTGCTCGATGATCGCTACGAGGAAGTCGGCTGCTGGATCGAGCGGCCCGCGACGCTGCAGACCTGGTACCTGGAGGAGCAGAAGACGACGCCCGTGCGTGAACTGACCGGGCGCAAGATGGAATGGTACCGGACCGACGCCGGCGTGGAGACGCTGCGCGAGATGGTCACACTGCTCGAGGCCGCCGCGGCCGGACAGCGGGGCTGCGTGACCGCCGGCGACGCACGCTGAACCGTACAGGGTCGGGGACCTGGATGGGCCGGCACTCGTGGACGCGTGCCTGCGTGCTCGTCGCGACGCTCGTGTGCGTTCGCCCCGCTCCAGCACAGACCGTCGTCGTGCTGCTGTTCGACGGCTGGACGCCGGCCATGGTGTCGACGGAGGCCAGCCCGGCGCTGCTCGCGCTCGGCCGCGAGGGTGCATGGACCCACCGCGTCGAGCCCGTTTTTCCCACCGTCTCGCTGCCCAATCACGTGAGCCTGTCGACAGGGTGCTGGCCGGCGCGGCACGGCATCGTCTCGAACCTGTTCCTCGATCCCGGGCGAGGCGCGTACGATCACGACGTCGATGCCGACTGGCTGCTGGGCTGCGAGCACCTGCAGGAGGTCGCCGAGCGCCAGGGCGTGCGCACCGCGGCGCTGTGGTGGCCCGGCGCCCGTTCCACCGTGCGCGGCCCGCTCGCGAGCACGGTCATGGCAGCCGGCCAGGACACCGTTCCCGATCGCATCCGTGGCGAGCGCGTCGTTGAACTGCTGCGCCGGCCCGCGGCCGAGCGGCCGCGGCTCATCCTGGCCTACTTCCACGGGCCCGATGAGGCGGCGCACTACCGGGGCATCGAGTCGAACGAGGTGCGGCAGGCCGTGCAGCGGAGCGACAGCATCGTCGCGTCCGTGCTCGACGCGCTGCGCGCGCTGCGCGCGGCCGGCGAGCCCGTCACGCTGATCGTCACGACGGATCACGGCATGGCGGAGATCCGGACGATCGTCAACGTGAAACGGATCCTGCGCAGCGCGCGCATCGATGCGCGGTTCGAGTCGAGCGGCACGACGTCGTTCCTCTACCTGACCGACCGCAGCGCGGCGGCCGTCGACCGGGCAGTGACCGCGCTCTCGCGCTATACGCAGTTCGATGTGCTGCGGCGCAGCGACATCCCGGAGGCGTGGCATCTGGGCGAGTCGGACCGGCTGGGCGATCTGGTCATCTCGGCGAGGCCGCCATACTTCATCGAGGATCTCGACACGTGGCCGCGCTGGGCCAGGTGGCTGGGGACGGTGGGGCCGAAGTTCATCTGGGCGCGGCCCGTGCTGAAGGCGACGCACGGCTACCCCGCGGATACGCCGGATATGCGGGCGCTGCTCTACGCGTGGGGCGACGGCATCGCGGCGGGCGACCCGGGTCCCGTGCGCACGATCGATGTGCACCCCACTGTAGCCGCGATCCTGGGCATCGCGCCCGGCTCGCCCGTCGATGGCGCACCGATCGCCGCGCTCGTCCCGGCACGGACCCGTTGATCCGCCGCCAAGCCCGCGTTAATCTCGCCCTGCCATGCATACCGATCTGCGTTCCCTCGCACGAAGACGGACGACGCCATGCCCGACAGCGCGGCACCTGATTTCCGGAACGCGCCCCTCGACGCCGTCGCGGTGCGCGTGCTCGGTGCGCTCATCGAGAAAGCGTACACGACGCCGGACAACTACCCGCTCTCGCTCAACGCGCTGACCACGGCCTGCAACCAGTCGTCGAACCGCGATCCCGTCATGGCGCTCGACGAAGGCGTGGTCGCGGCCGCCGTGAAGGACCTGGAGCAGCGCGGGCTCGTGAGGGAAGTCTACCGCAGCGAATCACGCGTGAAGCGCTACCGTCACGCGCTCCCGGATACGCTGCACCTGCACGACGCGGAGATGGCGGCGCTGGGCGTGCTCATGCTGCGCGGTCCGCAGACCGTGGGCGAGATCCGTGGCCGGACGTCGCGCATGCACGAGTTCCCCGACCTGGCCAGTGTAGAGGTCACGCTGCAGGCCCTGGCGGGCCTGACCGTGCCGCTCGTCACGATGCTCGATCGCCAGCCCGGCCAGAAGGAGGCGCGCTACGCGCACCTGCTGTCCGGCGAACCCGTGCAAGAGGATACTTCGACACCTGGTGTCGCAGCACCGGCCGCGAACGATGGCGCAGTCGGGTTCGAGGAGGAAATGGCGGACCTGCGCGCCGAGGTCGCGGACGTCAAGGCGGAACTGGCCGAGCTGCGCGCGCGCTTCGACGCGTTCCGCGACGAGTTCCGGTAGCAAACCACGTACGCTGCAGCAGGCGGTGTTGGGAAATCGGGTTGTCAGACGTCCGTATTGTGAGACCCGGATCCGTTTCCCGCAGCGGAGCCGTCCTATCGGCTGGCGAGTGCGCGGAAACCGGCGTGGTCACGGATCGGATCCCAGACCGGGTCCTGGGTGTCCAGCCCGTAGAACGGTTGGGCGGCCTCGAGGCGGGTCAGCTCGTCAACGGCGGCATCGATCTCGCCCACGGCCGCGTAGACGGCGGCCAGGTTGCGGACCATCGCCGGGCCGATGAAGGCGTCCACGGACAAGGACATCAGCTCGACCGCCCGCCTTGCCATGCGGATCGCGTCGTCCTTGCGCCCGAGGCGAGCATAGACCCACGCCAGGTTGGCGGGCGCCGTCTCGTTCTCCGGTTGCTCGCGCTGCATGCTCTCCAGCACGGCCCGCGCGGAATCGAAATGGATGCGTGCTTCCCGGGCCTGCCCGTTCTGGTGGTAGGCTTCCGCCATGAAGAACGCGCGCGGGACACCGCCGTACTGGCCCGCCACGATCTCGGCGGGAGCGCGGCGCGCCCATTCGAGCGCGACGGCCGGCTTGCGATCGAGCAGCTCGAGCCACCAGCGCGTCTGCCACAGCGCAGCCGGGCCCAGGTGCTGGCTGGCGTTCTCCAGCACCTCGCGGGCCGCCGGGACGTCGTTCCGATAGACCAGCGAACGGGCCTTGTTCGCGTACGCTCCGGCCTGCATGGAATCCAGTGCGATGCCCCGGTCGAAGATGCGGAGCGCCTCCTCGAAGCGGCCCAGCGTCCACAGCGTCTGGCCCAGGTTGTTCGCGCGCCCGACGCTGCGCGGGTCCAGCTCGAATGCGGTCGCGAAATCGGCCGCCGCGCCCTCGAAGTCGCCCATGCGTCGGCGGACCGCTGCGCGCAGAACGACGAGGTCCAGGGCGCCGGCCATGCCGGGTTCGGCCAACCGCATCTCTTCGAGCGCGCGCGCATAATCGCGCCGGCCCCAGTAGTGGTAGTAGCCGAGCGCGAGATGCGCCTCGGGCAGGTCCGGGTCGAGGGCGAGCGCCCGTTCCGCGGCCGTCCGTGCCAGGTCCACGCGCTCGCTGCGGCGGTCGTCCCCGAACCAGTACAACGCGGCCTCGGCGATGGCGAGTTTGGCCCAGGCCAGCGCGAAGCCGGGATCCAGTTCGACGGCGCGACGCAGGGTCGTGACGGCGGCCTGGCGGTCGGACCGCGTTCCGCTGCGCACGTGGTCCAGCGCCCGCAGGTACAGGTCGTACGCCTCGATGCTCTCCGTGGGTCGCCGGTCGAGCCGATTGCGTGTGGCGGGCGTGAGTGTGGCCTGCAACGCATCGGCGATCCGGCGCGCGACATCGCTCTGGATGCTGAAGACCTCCGCCGCCGTGTATTCGCGGTCGTACTGCTCCGCCCACAGATGCACGTCGGTCCGGGCATCGATGAGCTGCGTCGTGATACGGACGCGGTTCCCCGCACGCCGCACGCTGCCCTCGAGGATGTGGTCGACGCCCAGCTCCTCGGCGATCGTCCGGACGTTCTTGCGCGTGTCGCGGTATTCCAGCACGGACGTGCGCGAGATGAGCTTCACGCCGCCGAGTCTGGCGAGGTGCGAGAGCACTTCTTCGTGGATGCCGTCGGCGAAGTAGCCGTCTTCAGCGCTGGCGCTCAGGTTGTCGAACGGGAGCGCGGCAAGCGAGTGGGATGGGGCGACGGCCGTCGCCTCGACGCCCGGCTCGGCCATGCCCAGGACGAGCCAGCCGGCAGCGATGACCCCCCACAGCGCCATGGCGAGCACACCGCCCCCGATCGCGTTCCGCCACGTGAACAGGCGGTGCACCGCGGGGGTCTGCGCCGGTTGCCCGCCGGCACGCGGATCAACGCTCGCACCCGTTGCGGGCGCGGCGGCCGCGCCGCGGTCCGTCGAAGCGTCGGATGGCCCACCCGTCTGAACGAAAGCGGTGGCCAGCACGACGGGCAGACCCAGAAGCAGCAGCGCGAACGCGAGCGGCGGGAACCATCCGGGAAGCGACAGGTTCTGGGCGAGCACATCGACGACCTGCAGCACGGCCCACGATGCCACGCCATAGATCCCGAGCACCTGCCACAGCGAACGACGGTGCACCTCATGGATCAGTCGACGCAGCCAGTCCAAGGCTCACCTCCGGCAGACTGCCGCACGGGGGCGGCACGCCCCGGCGCGTATCGCGGTCACCGAATATGCCCCGGCGGTGGGAGCGCGTGCAAGCACAGCTCCGGGAGCATCAGCCCAGCGCGGAAACTGGCAAAGCATGTCGATGTGCGGTCCGTACACCGTTGATCGCCGCGTTATCGAACGATCACCCCGTCCCCCCGCCGTGATCCGTCCCCCATCCTCCATCCCCACATCCCATCCCCATTCCCGCCGTTCCCCATCCGTTCACGCATTCGCTACCCGCAGCACCTCTTTGACGGTGGTGAGACCGGCGCGGACCTGCCGCAGCCCGTCGTCGAGCAGGAGCCGCATGCCCCTGTCGACGGCCAGACGGGCGAGCTGGCCGGCACTGACGTCCTGCTGCAGGGCGGCCCGCAGTTCCTCATCCATCATGAGCAGATCGTAGATGCCGGTGCGGCCGCGGTGGCCTCTGCCGCGGCAGGCCGGGCAGTTCGGCGCGTGTCAGCGCGATCGCGGCGTCGTTCGTGTGCAGCGTCGACAGCACGAGGTGACCGGTCAGCGCAGGGTGCGTCGCGATGTCGGCCGTCTCTTCATCACGGATCCACGTCGTGCGCCGACGTGGCCACGATGAGATGCCCGTTGTCGTAGCCGCGCGGCATGAGCGCGTGGTGCTCCAGGTACTCCGCGGTCACGGACCGGGACAGCGGCTCGCGGTCTGGAGCGCGGCGAGAGGATCGAAACTCATCGCACCGTGCGCGCTGCCGTGCCGCTCGTGTTCGGCGGGACCCGTAACCTCAACCCGTGATGTCCGCATCTTCGCCCAGTCCGCCCACCTTGCCGTCCGCGCCCAGCGAATACAGGTCGAAGCCCAGCCGGCTCAGCGTGCCCGGGCTCACGTACACGAAGGGGTTGTTCCACGGATCGAGCGGCACCTGCTTGCGCAGGTACGGTCCGCGCCAGTTGGACGGAAGCGGTTCGATCGTCGGCGCGTCGAACAGCGCGCTCAGCCCCTGGTCCGTCGTGGGGTAACGGCCGTTGTCCAGACGGTAGGCGTCCAGGGCCGCACTCAGCATCTCGATCTGCGAGCGCGCCACCACGTCTTTCGCCGTGCCGACGTGCTGGAACACGTTGGGCGCGACCAGCGCCGCGAGCAGCGCGATGACTGCGATCACCACGAGGATCTCGATCAGGGTGAAGCCACCCCGCGACCGGTGCTTGCGCGCCAGGCGCGACCTGCGAGCGACGAGGGGCAGGGGACGACGGGGAGCGGGCTTCATGACGGACACATCCGGAATCGGTGATGAGGTCCGGGCTGACGGTGGTTCTACCACCTCAGACGATCCTTTGTGGCATCGCGTTTGATCCCGGGGGGCCGGCGCATGCGTTGCCGTGCCGCCGCGCGGGGGGCCGGGCGCCCCCGGCCGGATGGGGCTCAATGGCGGCAGCCCTCCTGACGCGTCGTGTAGGCGATCTGGAGGATCTGCCAGCCGGCCCGCGTGCGCGCCAGGTGGATCGCGTCGATCCCACAATGGCTGAAGTTCTCCGCGCGGTAGAAATCGTAGTACGTCCAGACAGCGGCCAGGTTGCCGTCGATGCGGACCTCCGGATCGCGTGCCCGTTCGTCGAAGCGCACGCCCGCGCCACCGATCGCCTGCACGAAATCGCTCACGGACATGTTGCGCAACGCGGGCTGCCCGGCATCGCCGCCCGGTACGAACAGGCGCGCATCGGGGTGGAACGCAGCGCGCACGGCGGCCGTGTCCGCGGCGCGCATTGCGTCGAACAGGCCCTGCACGGCCGCCACGACGTCGCGTTCATCGGGCGACGTCGGCGGCAGCCGCTCACCGAACAGCGTCCGGCGCGCGGCCAGGTCGAAGACGTCGCCCGCCTCGAGGAAGTAGTACGGCCCGCCGTCCCCATCGCGTGTGTTGTAGAAGGCGACCTTGCTGCGGCCGATCACTTCGGCCCGGTCCCCGCGCACGAGGATGGCCGTGCCCTCGTCGATGCCGATGCCGAGCAGGTCGGGATACGCGCCGATCACTTCCAGCATGTCGAGTTCGCGGCCGCGCGTGATCAGGTGCTGGTCCACGGCGGAACGGCGCAGGAAACCGAAGCCCTGCTCGTGCCCCTTCGCCATCATGATCGTGTTGCCCTCCGGTGCGCCGCGCACCATGTACGACGCCTGGATCGATGCGCCCGCCGAGGACCCGCCGATCACGCCGCCGCGCGCCAGCACCGCGTACAGCGCGTCCAGGGTGCGCGTGCCAAGGTACGCATCCGCAAGGCGCCACTGGCGGCCGCCCGGGATCCACACACCGGTCGCATCGCGCAGCGGCGCCAAGAACGCTTCCGTGTCCGCGACGGCAGGGTCGCGCGTGTGCAGGACCGTGACCCGCGCGACGCCCGCGCTGCGGAACGTCCGCGTGCCGCTCCAGTCCTGCGGGAACGAGTCCTGCTCGCCTGCCGTAGGAATGACGACGATGCGGGCGGCCGGCCCGCCCGCCATCTCGATGAAGCGGTCCATGATCTCCGGCCCGAGCCGGCCGCCGCCCGCGACGATCAGCGCGCCCCGCTCCGGCCCGACCGTCGTCGCCGCCATCTGCGCGCCCGGCACGGGCCCGCCGCCGGACGCACACCCCGCGACGAGCAGCATGGTCGCAGCAGCGTGGACCCGCCAGGCCAGCCTCGGATATCTCACCCGCCGTCCCCCATCATCCATCCCGATCATCGATCCTCCCACCCGCAGTCCCCATCCCCATCCTCCTCCCCGCAGTCCCCATCCCCATCCTCCTCC
>JBFFZF010000216.1:0-7810 GCA_041568755.1 Longimicrobiales bacterium
GCGCCCGCCCCGGCTTCGCCCCCGTGACCTGCGTGTTCTTGAGGACCGCGACGCCGTTGACGTACACGTGGATCACGCCCACGGAGAGCTGGTGCGGGTTCTCGAAGGTCGCGCGGTCCGCGATCGTCGCCGCGTCGAAGACCACGATGTCGGCGTACATGCCCTCACGCAGCACGCCGCGATCCTGGATGTTGAGGCGCGTCGTGACCGCCGACGTCATCTTGCGGATCGCGTCTTCGAGCGGAAGGACGCGGTCCTCACGCACGTACTTGCCGAGGATGCGGGGGAACGTGCCGTACGCGCGCGGATGCGTCAGGCCCCTCGCCGTCGACGGGTCCTCACCGCCGGCGTCCGTGCCGAACTTCATCCACGGCTGCTGGAGCTGCAGGCGGACGTTGCCTTCGTCCATCATGAAGTAGATCGTGCCGACGCGCTGCCGCTCGGTCAGCACCAGATCGAACGCGGTCTCGATCGGGTCCTTACCCATGGCCGCCGCGATCTCGCCGAGCCGCTTGCCGATGTACGGCCGGTGCTCCGGCCGGTTCAGGCCCAGTACGAGCACACCCTCCGGCGTGGCCAGCTGACACAGGTTCTCCCACTCCGTTTCCGTGCTTTCCATCTCGGCGCGCATGCGTGCACGGACCGCCGGATCGGCCAGGTTGTCGAACAGCGCATTGTCCGCGGATGCCCATGGCGGGAAGCACGCGCTCAGGCCGGTCCCGCCTGCGACGTACGGGTACATGTTGGCCTGCACGTCGACGCCCGCGCGGCGCGCCGCATCGATCCGGTCGATCGCCTGCCTGGCCTTCGGCCAGTTGCGCACACCGCCCGCCTTGAGATGGAAGATCTCGACGGGCACGCCGCCCTCGCGACCGATGCGTACGGCCTCATCGATCGCCTCGAGCAGATGATCCGCCTCCGAGCGCATGTGCGTGATGTACACGCCGCCGTACGGCGCCATGGCGCGCGCCGCCTCGATCAGTTCCTCGGTCGTCGCGAAGCTGGCGGGCGGGTAGATGAGCGCGGTCGCTATGCCCAGCGCGCCCCCTTCCATGGCCCAGCGCACGACCTTGCGCATGCTGTCCAGCTCTGCGGGTGTCGGTGCGCCCTGCGACGTGCCTTTCGCATACTGGCGCACGTTGTTGCCACCCAGGAACGAAGCGACGTTGACTGCCGCGCCGTGCTCCTCCATCGCGCGCAGCCAGTTGTCGAATCCGCGCGGCCCGCCGAAGCGCGCCAGCTGGGCCTCCGCTGCGGGTGAGCCCGGCTCGACGCCCAGCACCTTTTCGTTCACGATCGCGTTCGTCGAGCCCTCGCCCATGATCTCGGTCGTGATGCCCTGCGTGATCTTGCTCACGACCCGGCCGTCGCCGTTGCCAACGAACGCGCCGCGCGAGTGGCTCTGGATGTCGAGGAAGCCCGGGGCCACGACCATGTCTTCGGCGTCGACGCGCTCCCGGGCCACCGCGTCGCGCAGCATCCCCGCCGGCGTGATGCGCGCGATGCGATCGCCGATGATCGCCAGGTCGCCGCGGTACCACGCCGCGCCCGTGCCATCCACGATGCGCCCGTTCAGGATCACCACGTCGTACGGCCCACCGCTCGGTACCGGCACTCCGGGTGAGGCACCACCGCCCGCACAGCCGGCAAGCACGAATGAGAGCAGGACGATCGCGACCGGCATGGCTCGCAGGATCTCCCGCACTGGACGCTTCGGGTTGCATCGCATATCGGCCTCGTCGACGGTTTCCAATGCAGTGCACGCACAACCACGGCCGGCTGACCGGCTTCGTCCGCCACGCCGCATCCATATCATGTGTCCTCCGCGCTCTCCGCGCTCTCCGCGGTCAAGCTTCTGTTCTCTGTTCTCTGTTCTCTGTTCTCTGTTCTCTGTTCTCTGTGCCCTCGCCCTTCACCGCTCCACGCCCTCGCCCCGCCCGAAGGGCACGTTCCCGATCCGCCACCCTCGCCACCCCGCGTAATCGAAATGCCACCACTCCCACTCGTAGACCGTGAACCCCTCGGCTTCCATTGCGTCGCGCAGCAGCTCCCGATGCCAGCGCTGAAGCGATGTGCCGCCCGGGTACTCGGGGTACGAGCGCGGTGAGAACTCATCGTAGCCGCCGACCATGCGGACCGGCTCGCCGGTCGCCAGCTCGTACAGCGTGAGGTCGACGGCCGCGCCCCGGTTGTGGCGTGAACCCGAGGCCGGATCGGCAACGAAATGCCTGAGGTCGGCCGGCGTTGCATCCCAGAACATCTTCGTGACGGACCACGGTCGGTACGCATCGTGGATGAGGAGACCATAGCCCTGCGCGGCCAGGCGCCGGTGCGCGCGCACCAGTGCCTCCGCCGCCGGCCACTGCATGAGCGCCCTCGCCTCGGTGTAGAAGACTTCACCCATGAAGTTGTTCGTCGAGGCGTAGCGGATGTCGTAGCGGATCGTCGGGTCCAGCGATTGCAGCTCGACCAGGTCCGTGTCGCGGAACTCGCCCGGCTCGCGGGGGGGTGAGGCGGCCACGGCGGCGGCGCGCAGCTCGGCGATCGGCCGGACCGGCGTGATGCGGAAGGTCACGCCGGCTTCTGTCCCCACGGCGCGGCGCGCGAAGACGACGCTCGCGGCCTCGACCTGCGTGGCCCGGCCGTCGGGCCCGAGCGTGAACAGGAGCGATTCGCCGTCGTACAGGCCGCGCGCGGGGAAGCGGAACTCGGTCGCCGAGACTTCCTCGAGCGGATACAGGAAGAACCACTCGATCAGCGCGTGCAGCACGCCATCGCGCTCGAGGACATAGAGCGTGTTGTGGTCCCAGCCGTACTCGCCGATCAGCCCCGTCCAGCGCGGCGGGGCCGGCGCCGGCTTCGTTTCGAGGACGCGGTGGAGTGTATCCTGCCCCAACATGATCCGGTCGTCGGCCAGCGGCAGGATGCGCGCCCCGAACGCGATGCGGTCATCGATGACGAGGGTGTCCGCGAACGCCCGCAGCGACAGCCGGTCGCCGTTGTCGAAGAACAGGCGGCCTGCCCGCTCGACGAGCCGGACAGAGTGCGCCGACGCGTCGTGGGCGGACGCGTACCGTCCCTCGATGCGGCGTGCCCTCGCCGTGTCGATGGCGACCGGGATACGGACCGGCTCGACCGGTTGTCCGTTCCGTTCCGCGAGCATCGCGCGCAGCGCCGCCGTGCTGATGCGTTCGGACACCTCATTCGCCACATCCAGCGTGGTCACGACGACTGCGCCGAGTTTCTGGTCGGGCAGGGCGGCCAGATCGGTGGCGAAGCCATAGATGGCGCCGCCGTGTCCGACGTGCCGGTGCCCGTCGAGGGTGGACAGGGCGAAGCCGATGCCGAAGGCGCGGCCCTGATCGGGCACACCGAACTGCGGCGACCACATCGTCTCGATCGTCTCGGGTCGAAGCAGCTGCACGCCGGACCGCGTGCGCCCCCCGGCGAACAGCACCGACAGGAACCGGCCGAGATCCAGCACGGTCGAGTACATGCTGCCGGCAGGTGCCATGCCCAGCTCGAACGTCGGCGCCTCGTACTGGCGGCCGTCGCGTGCCCACATGTAGGCCTTCGCCAGTCGGCCCTGCAGGGCGGGTGTCGGGGCGAAGCCGCTGCTCGTCAGGCCCATCGGCTCGAGCACGGCGCGCTGCAGGTGGCGCGCGAACGGCTCGCCCGAGCGGGCCTCGAGGACGTAGCCCACGACCCCGATGGCCGCGTTCGAGTACTTCACGCGCGAGCCCGGCTGATAGACCAGCGACCGGCCGTTCAGGCTCTCGACCATGGCGGCCAGCGATGAACCATCGGGATCGAAGTAGTTACCGACGGGCGGCTCGCGGAGCAGCCCGGAGCGGTGCGACATCAGCTGACGGAGCGTGATGGGGCGGTCGTACGGGTTGCGCGGCGCGAATTCCGGCAGGTACGTGGTGACCGGTGCATCCAGGTCGAGTTCGCCGCGCTCGACGAGCTGCATGATGCCGATGTCCGTGAACAGCTTCGACACGGATCCGACGCGGTGCACCGTCTCTGCGGTGGCCGGCGTCCGCCGCTCGACGTCCGCCCAGCCGAACGCCTGCGCCCAGACGATGCGCTGGTCATCGACCAGCGCGATGGTCACCGACGGCAGCGCCTTGTCTTCGATCTCGTGGCGGATCAGGCGCTCGATCTGCTGCCCCGTCGCGGCATATCCGGGATCGGGCGGTACGCGGGTCTGCGCGCCAGCCGCGGCTGCGAACGCGCCGAGCAGCGCACTGGCGAGAACGGACGCTCGCCGCACGGCGAGTACCACCCGCCTACCAGGCGCCACGCTCGCCCATGCTGTCGATCACCCTGGCGAGCCGGTCCGCTGCGTGGTCCCAGTTCGTGCGCACGGCAACCTGCGCCGATTCCGGCTGGCCGGCCTCGATCGCGCGCGTCGTGAGATCGTGCTCCACGACCGACGTCCCGATATCCTCGGTCAGCGCGCTGATGTACAGCCGGATGTAGCGATCCGTCTGCGGCTTGACCGCGTCGTGCAGCGCCGTCAGTCGCGCCCCGGCCGCGGCCGTCACCCACGCGCGGTGAAAGCTGTGATCGAGATCGAAGATCTCGCGCGCATCCGGCTCCGCGCGCCGGGCCGCGACGAGCAGGCGCGCGTTGAGCTCGTCCATTTCGAGCACGAGCGTGGCGCGGCGATCCGGCGGCAGGGCCGCCGCGCGCCGCGCGGCCAGGCCCTCGACCTCGCCGACGATCTCGAACAGCTCGCGCGCGTCTTCCTTGGTCAATGGCGCGACGGACAGCCGAAGCTGCAGCATGCCGCTGCCCTGGGCCACGACGTAGCCTTCATGCTGCAGACGCTGCAGCGCGGCCCGGACCGGCGTACGGCTGACCTTGAGTCGCGTCGCGACTTCCGCTTCGATGACGCGGGCGCCGGGCGCGATCCGGCCCTGGATCATGAGATCACGCAGCGCCTCGTAGACGAGTGTGGCCCGGTCGTGGACCGTCGATATGCGCCGGCCTCGCCGCGCGCGTCGCAACGAATCGCCGGACCCCGCCTCGGGATCAGCTCCGGATGCGGATCTCAATCGCGCCTCCCGTGTGATTCGTGCCGTAGCGGGTCGTCGCGTCCGCTGCGCTGATGTAGCGGATCTCCTGTACGTCGGTGAGCGGCAGCGTGCGCATCACTTCCGGCCCGCCCTGCCGGATCCCGTCGATGTAGACGACGGGCAGCTGCGCCTCCGCGGTCGCGGACTGCACGCCGCGCGTGCGCAGGAACATCGGGCGCAGGCGCTCGACGGCCTCGTACGCATTGGACACGTTGAGCGCGCGCAGCTCGTCCGTCGTGATCAGGTTCGGGTTCCGCGCCCCGCCCGAGCGCGCGGCCCCGCACGCGATCAGCAGGGCGGACACGAGGCCGAGCGCCAATCCGGCGCGCAGGCCGCGGCCGATCATTCGAGGATACTTCACCATTGCCCCCTCTCGCCGAGACGTTCGATGACGTGTTCCAGACGCTCGCCCGCGCCCCGCCAGTTCTGCAGGACGGCGGCCTTGGCGGCCTCCGCATCGCCGCGCTCGATGGCGTCCGCAATGTCGGCGTGGTCGTTGACCGAGCGGTCGATCTTGTCGATGAGTGCGCTGATGTACAGGCGGACGTACCGTTCCGACTGAGGCTTGACGGCCCGGTGCATGGCCAGCAGACGTGGGCCCGCGCCGGCCTCCATGAAACAGACATGGAAGGCCTGGTCCAGGTCAAAGATCTCGTGCGGGTCCGGCGCAGCGGCCTGCACGCCGCGCTCGATGTCGCTGTTCAGCTTGCGCAGCTCACCGGTCACGCGCGTGCGCGCCGCGGCCGGTCGCTCGGCCGCGCCACGCGCCGCCAGACCCTCCAGCTCGGACAGGATCGCGAACAGCTCGCGGGCGTCGCTCTGCGTGAGCGGCGCGACCGAGAGGCGGGACTGCTGCCCCGCCCCGGCCACGACGATGTAGCCCTCCTGCTGCAGACGCTGCAGGGCGCTGCGCACGGGCGTCCTGCTCACGCCCAGTTTCGCCGCAACGTCCGTCTCGATGATGCGCGTGCCCGGCGCCAGGCGTCCCCACACGATGAGTTCGCGGAGCTGCCGGTACGTCTCCGTCACGCGGTCCCCGCGTTTCCGCTTGCCGTCCGCGCCTGCGCCAGCCGAACGCCGCCGCGTGGTGGACCTGTCGCTGCCTGTCATGACGCCGATCCGTCCTGTTCCATGTTTCCTACCGGGTGATGACGAGAATCGCGCCGCCGCGGTGCCCGGTCCCGAACCGGGTCGTCGCCTCGCGCGAATCGATGTAGCGGATCTCGCGGAGCACCGCCCGCGTCACGCGTCGCAGTGTGTCCGGCGGGCCGGCGCGCACGCCGTCGATGTAGACGACGGCTTCGATCGGCTCCGGCGCCCGGATCGACGCGCTGCCGCGCGTGCGCAGGAACTCCGGCCGCAGCGCCTGCACCACCTCGTAGGCGTCGACCAGCTCCGAACGGGCGATTTCGTCGAACGTGATCACGTCGCGGTCGCGCCGGTCGGCGGCCGGACCCCGACTCGCGCAGGCGGCGAGCCCGACGACCAGGATCAGCGCGGTTCGAAGCGACATGCGGCCTCCCATGGGCGGGGCGCCATGTTAGCGACGAAGCGGACCGTACCGCAAATCGGGGCCGGCACGCGCGCCGCCGGTTCCGCTTAACGGCGCGACACAAGCAGGCATCCATGCTGCAGCCGGAAAGAACGGAAAAGGGGGTTCCATGTCGGACGGGAGAACGGACCGGGTTGGTCCGTGGGTGCGCCGGGTCTGCGGTCTCGTCGTCGCCGGGCTCGTGGCCGGGACGACCCCGGTGCTCGCGCAGTCGCCGGATCGCATCACGCACCTGCTGTCGCGGGCCACATACGGCGTGCGGCCCGCCGATATCGCCGCGGTCCGGGCAGTCGGGATCGAGGCCTGGCTGGACCGCCAGCTGCATCCCGAGCGGATCGATGACCCGCTGCTCGAGG
This sequence comes from Longimicrobiales bacterium, assembly GCA_041568755.1. Taxonomy (GTDB): domain Bacteria; phylum Gemmatimonadota; class Gemmatimonadetes; order Longimicrobiales; family RSA9; genus JBFFZF01. The sequence goes on from JBFFZF010000216.1 coordinate 6,993, forward strand.
CCAGGCTGATCGCGTACCCGCTCGCCCGGGCGGACGTGGCAACACTGATCCGCGACTACGCCCCCCCGCGCCGCCCGGCGGACCCGCCAGGGGACACCGCCACCGCACGGAGAGACCGCGAGGCCATGAGTCCGGAACAGCGGCGCGAGCTGGCACTGCGCAGTCCGCAGCGCATCCTGGGCGATCTGGTCGGCGCCCGCATCCAGCGGGCCGTCCTCGCCGAGCGGCAGCTGGAGGAGGTGATGACCGACTTCTGGTACAACCACTTCAACGTCTTCTTCAACAAACGGCTGGACCGCTATCTGGTCGGCGACTACGAGCGCAGCGCGATCCGACCGCACGTTTTCGGTCGGTTCGAGGACATGCTGATCGCGACCGCGCAGCACCCCGCGATGCTCTTCTATCTCGACAATTTCACGAGTGTCGCACCGGACTCGGTCACCGGCCGGGGCGCGGGGGACCTCGCGGCGAGGCGCCGCGTGCTGCAGCGGCGCGAGCCGGGGATCAACGAAAACTACGCGCGCGAGCTGCTCGAGCTGCACACGCTGGGCGTCGACGGCGGCTACACGCAGGACGATGTCGTTGCCGTGGCCCGCGCGTTCACCGGCTGGACGCTGACCGGCGTCGGCGGCGGCCGCGGTGCGCCCGCTGCGCCGGGGACTGCCGCACCGGGTGCCGTCGAGCCGCGCTTCCGTTTCGCACCCGCGATGCACGACGGACGCGAGAAGCTCGTGCTCGGAACGACGCTGCCCGCCGGTCGTGGCATCGAGGACGGGCTCGACGTGCTGCGCCGGCTGGCGCCGCACCCCGCCACGGCC
>JBFFZF010000217.1:0-7797 GCA_041568755.1 Longimicrobiales bacterium
GCGGCCCGTCCACGACGGGCCGCGGCTTTTTTCATCTGGCACGGAACACGGGAATGATCCGCATAGCGATCCCCAACAAAGGACGTCTGACGGACGGCGCACGGGCGCTGCTCGAGCAGGCCGGTCTCGAGTTCGAGTTGCGCGGCGAGCGCGCCCTTCAGGCCTCGCTGGGCCGGGATTTCCTCGCGCTGTTCCTGCGTGCCCGCGACATCCCGGAATTCGTGGCCGACGGCGCCGCCGACGTCGGCATCACGGGCAGGGACCTGGTCGTCGAGGCCGGCCGGCCCTTGCACGAAGTCCTGGACCTGGGCTTCGCGCGTTGCCGGCTGGTCCTGGCCACACCCGAGGAGCACCCCGTCCGGAGCGCGGCTGACCTGCCGGCGGGGGCACGCGTCGCGACGGCATTCCCGCGCATCGCAACCGACTTCTTCGCGCGTGCGGGCCGACCGGTCACGATCGTCCCGGTTACGGGGGCTGCCGAAATCGCGCCGCACCTCGGCGTGGCGGACGCGATCATAGACCTGGTCTCGACGGGCTCCACGCTGAAGGTCAACGGGCTGGTCGAGGTCGAAACGCTTCTCGACTCGACGGCCGTTCTCTTCGCTCGGCCCGCGCTGCTCGAGGATGCGGCCCACCGGCGGCAGATCGAGGAGCTGGCCGCGGCGCTCGAGTCGGTCATTCGCGCGCGCGACAAGCGCTATCTCATGGCCAACGTGCCGCGCGCCGCGCTCGACGACGTCCGGCGCATCCTGCCCGGCATCAACGGTCCGACCATTGTCGATGTCATGAATGGCGAAACCTTCGTCGCGGCGCACGCCGTGGTCGACCGGCGCGACCTGTACCGCGTCATCGCCGAGCTGCGCGCCATCGGCGGACAGGGCATCCTCGTGACGCGCATCGAGAGGTTGCTGCCGTGACCGGCTCGACCGAACCCGGGCCGCGCTCCGCGGACGGCACGCGCGCCGGCGACGTCGGCCTGCGCTTCGTCGGCCGGCTGGCCGGATTCGAGCATCCGGCACGCACGGCGCTGCCGGCCGACGCGGATTTCACGGCGTCGGTGGGCGCGTTCATCGAGCGCGTGCGGGCGGAGGGTGACGATGCGCTGCGTGCGCTGGCCGAGCGGTTCGACGGCGTGCGCCTCACGGACCTCGAGGTCCCGCGCAGTGCGTTGCGGGCTGCGCTCGACGAGATGGATGCCGGCGTGACCAGCGCGCTGCGCGCGGCCGCGGATGCCATCGCGGCGGTGCACCGTGCCCAGCTACCGGAGCCAGTGACAGTCGCGACCCGGCCCGGCGTGCGCGTCACGAGGCTCGCGGAGCCGCTCGACACGGTCGGCGTCTACGCGCCGGGCGGGCGTGCCGCGTACCCGTCCAGCGTGCTCATGGGCGTCGTCCCGGCGCGCGTGGCCGGCGTCGGCCGGATCGTGGTCTGTTCACCGCCCGGCCCGGACGGCCGACCCCCGTCGGCGGTCCTCGCCGCCTGCGCCATCGCCGGCGCGGACCGCGTCTTCGCCCTCGGTGGCGCCGGCGCCGTCGCGGCCATGGCCTTCGGCACGGCGACGGTCCCGCGCGTCGATCGCATCGTGGGACCGGGGAACGCGTGGGTCACGGAAGCCAAGCGACAACTCGCGGGCGTCGTCGGCATCGACAGCCCGGCCGGCCCTTCGGAGATCCTCATCATCGCCGACGATGACGCGGCCCCCGGCGCTCTGGCAGCCGAGCTGATCGCGCAGGCCGAGCACGACCCGGATGCGCGCGCGATCCTGGTCTCGACATCGGCGCGTGTGCTCGAGGCCGTGCGGGCTGCGCTCGCCGATCGACTGCCGGGCCAGCCGAGGGAAGCCATCGTGCGCGCATCCTTCGAAAGGAATGGCGCGCTGCTGCTGGCCGACGATCTGGAGGCTGCGCTCGCCTTCGCGACGGCGTGGGCGCCCGAGCACCTCTCGCTCCGCATCGCGGGAGCCGGCGCGGCGGCAGCGCGCGTGCGCGGCGCCGGCACGATCTTCCTCGGCCCGCACAGCTCGGTCACGTTCGGCGACTACGTGACCGGCGCGAACCACGTCCTGCCGACGGACGGGGCCGCGCGCATGTTCTCCGGCCTGTCCTCGCTGGACTTCATGCGCTGGGTCACGCACCAGGAGGTCACACCGGAAGGCGCGGCCGCGCTGGCGCCCCTCGCCGCGGCACTCGCGGAGGCCGAGGGCCTGCCCGGTCACGCGGCGGCGGCCCGCCTGCACGGCGCCGGCATCGACCCCGGTGCGGCCGCGGTACCGCGCCGCCCACCACCGCCGCTGCGGCCGGACTACGCGACGCTGCGCACGTATGACCCGGGCCGGGCGCCGTGCGCGATCGATCTTAGTGACAACACGAACCTGTTCGGTCCTGCGCCCGGTGTGCTCGCCGCACTCGCGGCACTCGAGCCCGCGCAGCTCACGCGTTATCCATCGGTCTACGCCGACACGCTGCGTCAGGCGTGGGCCGATGTCTGTGGCACGGACCCGGGCCACGTCGCGACCGGCGCCGGCTCCGATGATGTGATCGATTCCGCGCTGCGCGCTTTCGCGCGGCCGGGTGCGCGCCTCGCCCTGCCGGTGCCCACCTTCGGCATCATGCCGGCGTTCGCAGCCATGAACGGGCTGCAGGTCGCGCCCGTCCCGCTCCGGCCCGATTACGCCCTCGATGTCGAAGGCCTGCTCGCGCAGCAGGCGTGCGTAACCTACCTGTGCCGTCCCAACAACCCGACGGGCACGCCCTTCGACCGCAGCGCCGTCGAGCAGCTGGTCGCGCATGCGGCCGGCATCGTGCTGATCGATGAGGCGTACGCGGACTTCGCCGACGACGACCTGCTCGACCTCGCGCTCGCCTCCGACCGGGTCGTCGTGCTGCGCACGCTGTCCAAGGCCTGGGGGCTCGCCGGAGCGCGCGTCGGCTTCGCCGTCGGGCCGGCCCGCCTCATCGCCGAGATCGAGAAGTCGCGCGGCCCGTACAAGATCGGCGCGCCGGCGGAGGCCGCCGCGCTCGCCGCGCTGCGCCAGCGCGCCTGGGTGGCGGAGCGGATCGCCGAAGTGCGCGCGAATCGCGATCGACTCCGCGCCGCGCTCGTCGCGTCGGGCCACGCGGTCCTCGACTCCACGGCCAACTTCGTCCTGGTGCCCGCTCCGCCGCGCACGGGCGGCGCCGTCGGCCTTGCCGCGTCGCTGCGCACCCGCGGCGTCGCGGTGCGCGCCTTCCCCGCACTGCCCGTTGCCGGCGACTGCATCCGCGTGTCGATCGGGCCGTGGTCCATGCTCGAACACTTTCTCGAGGCCTTCTTCGCGGTCGTGCGTGAAGCGGGCGGTGCCACCGGGCGAGGCGGGACATGAGCGGGCTCGACATCGTGCTTTTCGACTACGGCACCGGAAACCTGCATTCGCTCGGCAAGGCGCTGGGCCGCCACGGGCACCGCGTGCGCATCGAGCAGGATGCTGCGGGCGTCCGGAACGGCGACGCACTCGTGCTGCCCGGCGTCGGTGCGTTCGGTGCGGCGGCTGCGCGGCTCGCGCCACAACGTGGCTGGCTGCGCGACGCACTGCGCAACGGCCTGCCCTGTCTGGGCATCTGCCTGGGGCTGCAGATTCTCTTCGAGTCGAGCGAGGAAGGCGAAGGCCGGGGGATCGGTGCACTCGAGGGGCGGGTGCGACGCCTGTCCGCACAGCGGCTGCCGCAGATGGGCTGGAATGTCGTGGACACCGGACCGGACGCGCTGTTCGCCGGCATGAACGGTCTGATCGCGTACTACGCCAACAGCTACGTTGCAGAGCCGGCCGATGCCGACACCATCATCGCGTGGAGTCGCTACGGACAGGACCGCTTCGCAGCGGCGGTACGCTCCGGCAATACGTGGGGCGTGCAGTTCCATCCGGAGAAGAGCGGCCGGGCCGGTCTCCAGCTGCTGGACAACTTTCTTGCCCAGGTGAGGCCGTGATCGCGATCCCTGCTCTGGATCTGCGCGACGGTCACGCGGTACAGCTCGTCGGTGGCGTGCCCGAAACGGAACGGGTCCGGCTGTCCGACCCGCTCGCCGTGGCCCGGCGCTGGACGGACGCCGGCTTCCGCGCCCTGCATGTCATCGATCTGGATGCCGCGCTCGGCACCGGCGAGAACGGCGACCTCATCCGTGCAATCATCGCGGCCAGTGCCGTACCCGTGCGCGTCGGCGGCGGGATCCGGGACGACACAGCGGCCGCCGACGCCATGACGGCAGGCGCCGACCGCATCATCGTGGGAACGCGTGCGGTCCGCGACCGCGCCTGGCTGGAAGGACTGAGCGCCCGTTTCCCCGGTCGGATCACCGTGGCCGCGGACACGCGTCACGGCCGGGTCCTGACCGATGGCTGGACGCGCGAAACCACGCTCGACGTCACCGGCTTCGTCCGCGACCTGGCCGCGTTGCCGCTGGCGTCCGTGCTGATCACCGATGTCGAGCGCGAAGGCCGCATGACCGGCGCGGCGGTCGATCGCTTCGCCGCCCTGAGCGCGGCTTCGCGTCATCCCATCGAAGCAGCCGGCGGCATTGCCACACTCGACGATCTGCACGCGCTCGCCGCCGCCGGCATCGCGGGCGCCGTTCTCGGCATGGCACTCTACACCGGCGCGATCGATGCGCGCGCCGCAGCCCGGGAGTTCACCGCATGAGCACGATCATCCGCGAGTCGCGCGAAACGAAGGTCCACGTCACCCTCGAACCGGGCGGGACCGAGCCGCTCCGGCCCGATGTGTCGACGACCATCCCGTTCCTCGATCACATGGTCACGACGCTCGGCCGCTACGCGGGCGTTTCCCTGCACGTCGCGGCCAGCGGCGACCTGCGCCACCACATCATCGAGGACGTCGGCATCACGATGGGCCAGGCGCTGCTCGATGCGCTGCCCGAGGCGTGCGCGCGCTACGGGCATGCCCTGGTGCCGATGGACGACGCGCTGGTCGAGGTGGCGCTCGACGCGGGCGGCCGCTTCTGGTACGAGGGGCGACTGCCGTCCCGGCTCTACGAGCATTTCCTGCGCTCGTTCGCCGAGAACGCGCGGATCACGCTGCACGTCCGCGTGCTGCGCGGCCGGGACCGGCACCACATCGTCGAAGCGGCCTTCAAGGCGACCGGCCTTGCGCTGCGCGCCGCGCTGCAGCCGGCCGGCGCGGTGTTCAGCACGAAAGGCAGCGTCGTGATCCGGCGCGATCCGGACTGATGCTCACGCGCCGCATCATCGTCTGCCTCGACGTCGACGCGGGACGCGTCGTCAAGGGCGTGCGTTTCCGTGATCTGCGCGACATGGGTGATCCCGTGGTGCTGGCCGAGCGCTACGAGGCTGAGGGCGCGGACGAGATCGTTTTCCTCGACATCTCGGCCACGCATGAGGGCCGGCAGACCATGCTGGAGACCGTGCGCCGGACGGCGGAGCGGCTGTTCATCCCGCTCACCGTGGGCGGCGGCATCGCCAACGTCGACGACATCGCGACGGTCCTGCGTGCCGGCGCCGACAAGGTCAGCGTGAACACGGCGGCGGTGCGCCGTCCCGGGCTGCTCACGGAAGCGGCCGCCCGTTTCGGCCGCCAGTGTGTCGTCGCGAGCGTCGACGCGCGCGCTGACGCCGGCGACGAGGACGGAACGGAGATCCTGCGCGTGTTCACGCACGGCGGCAGACAGCCGACGTCCCTGGAGGCCGTCTCCTGGGCCGCACGCTGCGCCGCGCTCGGCGCGGGCGAGATCCTGATCACGGCCATCGACGCCGACGGCCGGCGCGACGGGTACGATCTGGCCATGACGCGCGCCATCGTCGACGCGACCGACGTGCCCGTCATTGCCAGCGGCGGTGCAGGCCACGCCACGCACATTCGCGACGCGTTCCTCGAGGCGAACGCCGACGCCGCGCTCGTCGCGGGCATCTTCCACGACGGCACGACCACCGTCGCGGCCGTCAAACAGGCACTTGCCGCGGCCGGCGTGCCCGTCCGCCCGGTCGAGGCCGTGCAGCCTCCCGAAGTGACGAAGAGACATGATTGAACCGTCCCGCGCCACGCTGCTGGACTTCGCCGTCGAACTCGCCCATGCGGCCGGCGGCCTCGCGCTGCAGCACTACCAGAAGAACCTCGAAATCGAACGCAAGGCGGACGCTTCGCCGGTTACGGTCGCCGACCGTGCCGCGGAACAGCTCCTCCGCGAACGCATCGCGAAGCGCTTCCCCGACGACGCGATCCTGGGCGAAGAGTTCGGCGAAGTGAACGCGGGGGCGGCGCGACGCTGGGTGCTGGATCCGATCGATGGGACGCGCACATTCGTGCGCGGCGTGCCGCTGTTCGGTGTCCTGCTCGCCGTCGAGATCGATGGACAGCCGGACATCGGCGTCATTCATGTTCCGGCGCTGGGCGAGACGGTCAGCGCGGCGCGCGGGCTGGGCTGTCGCTGGAACGACCGGCCCGCCCGGGTGTCGACGGTCGACGACCTGTCCGACGCACTGGTTCTCACCACGGACATCGAAAACATCGAACGCCGGGCCGTGCGTGCCGGCTGGGATCGGCTGCGCGCCCGGGCCGGTTTGTGCCGGACCTGGGGTGACTGCTACGGTTACGCGCTGGTGGCCACCGGTCGAGCCGAGTGCATGATCGACCCCATCGTCGCGCACTGGGACGCGGCGCCGCTGGTCCCGATCATCGAGGAAGCGGGCGGCATCGTCACGGATCTCGCCGGCACGCCCGGCAGCCTGGTGGCGACGAACGCTGCACTCGCGCACAGCATCCGCGCGCTGCTCCAGGAGGTACCTTGAAGATCACCGCGCAGGCAGATCTCGACGCCCTCGACTTCGCGAAACTCGATGGTCTGATCCCGGTCGTCGCGCAGCACGCGCGCTCCGGCGAAGTCCTCATGCTGGCGTTCGCCGACCGTGACGCACTGGCGCGTACGCTGGCCGAGCAGCGCATGTGGTACTGGTCCCGCTCGCGCGAGAAGCTGTGGCGCAAGGGCGAGTCGAGCGGCCACGAACAGCGTCTGATCGCCCTGTTCGCCGACTGCGATCGCGACAGTGTGCTGGCGCTGGTCGAGCCGGCCGGGCCGAGCTGTCACACGGGCGCGCCTACGTGCTTCGGCGGCCTGCCCGTGCTGCCTGCCCTGGCCGACATCATCGCGCGTCGTCGGGAGGCTGCGCCGCCGGACAGCTGGACGGGACGACTTTTCGCGGACGAGAACCTGCGCCTGAAGAAGCTGGCCGAGGAAGCCCTCGAGCTGGCCCTGGCCTGCCGTGCGCAGGACCGTGACCGGACTGCCGCGGAGGCGGCGGACCTGCTGTACCACGCACTGGTCGCGTGCGCGGCGGTCGGCGTGCGTGCCGTGGACGTGCTCGACGTGCTGGCCGGGCGCCTCGAAGCGGCCGGCTGAGCGAGACCGGCCTCAGCCGGTGCGGAATCCGGAAACGAGTTCCTTCAGCCGCTCGGCGGCGTGCAGCAGTTCCACGCTGGCGGCACTCAGTTCCTGCGTCGCGGCCGACTGCTGCTCGGCCGCCGCGCTGACCTCTTCCGCACTGGCGGCGTGGTTCTCCGCCGTCGCGCCGACGGACCGCACGTTCTCCTCGACGGAGACGACGGCGCGCCGGTTCTCCTCGGCGGCTGCGTCGACGCTGCCGGCCGCAGCGCGCACGCGCTCCACGGAAGCGAGGATCTCCTCGAAGGCGGTTTCCGCGCTGCGCGACACGTCTTCCACGCCCGAGACCTGCGTCACGCCGCGGTCCATGGTGGAGGCCGCGTTCTCGATCTGACTGCGGATCTGGCGCAC
>JBFFZF010000218.1:0-7727 GCA_041568755.1 Longimicrobiales bacterium
CGATATATAGATGGTCGGAAGAGTTGGGCGCGTCAAGGGCCGGGAGGCGGTCCGGGGCGGAGCGCAGGCGGGCGGCGGGCGGGGCGGGACCCGCCGCCGGTGGCGGGGCGGGCGCGTTGACGGCGGTCGTGGCCGTCCTGATCTTGGTCGCGGCAGGAAGACCCCCACCAGGAAGCGGGTTCGAGATGACCGATCGCAGGGAGTTCCTTCGTCTGGCCGCGGCGGGCGGCGCGCTGGCGCTGGGTGCGGATCAGCTGGCGGGTGCGGAAGTGGCGGGCGTGCGCCGCGCGGGCCTGCCGGGCCGGGGCGCGCAGGGCAGCGCGCCGCGCCGGATCCGGCTGCTGATCCTGGGCGGCACGGGTTTCATCGGGCCGTACATGGTGCGGTACGCGCTGGAGCGCGGCCACGAGGTCACGATCTTCAATCGCGGGCGTTCTGCACCGGGCATGTTCGAAGGAGTCGAAGAGCTGACCGGCGACCGTGCGGCCGGCGAGATCGGCGCGTTGCGGGGGCGCCGGTGGGACGCGGTCATCGACAACTCGGCGGCGCGGGCGGACGCGCCCATGTGGGTGCGCGACTCGGCGGGTCTGCTCAAGGACGCAGCCGATCTGTACCTCTTCATCTCGACGCGCTCGGTCTATCGCGATCTGAGCATGGTGCCGGCCACGGTCGATGCGCCGCTGTACACGCGCGAGACCTACCCGGGCTGGCAGGAAGGCCAGCCGTACCCCTACGGCCTCGCCAAGGCCCTGGCGGAGGGGGAGTTGCGCGCAGCCTTCGGCAGTCGCGCGACGATCGTGCGACCCGGGCTGATCGTCGGTCCCGACGACGACACGGACCGGTTCACGTACTGGCCGGTGCGCATCGACAGGGGCGGCGAGATCCTTGCGCCGGGCAACCCGGACGTGGACCGCATTCAGGTCATCGACGTGCGCGATCTGTGCGAGTGGTCGGTGCGCCTGTGCGAGCAGCAGACGTACGGCACGTACATGGCGGTGGGCCCGCAGAACGGGCGGTCGATCGCGGAGCTGCTGTACGGCATTGCGGCGGTCACGACCACGCCGCTGTCGTGGACGTGGGTGCCGCGCGAATTCCTGCTCGAGCACAACATGCGGCCGTACCAGGAGATGCCGGTGTGGCGACCGCCCACGCCGGGGTTCGAGGGATTCGCTCGCTTCGACCTGTCGCGTGAAGTCGCGACGGGGCTCACGTTCCGATCGCTGGCCGACACGGCGCGCGCCACGCTCGAGTACCACTACTCGCGCCCGCCGGAGCGGCAGGCTCAGCTGCGCGCAGGCACGACGCTGCAGCGTGAGGCGGAGGTGCTGCAGGCGTGGAAAGCGCGCGGCTCGCGCTGATCTGCACCTGAACCGTGAACGACGCCCGGCCGGTCGCTGCACCGGCCGGGCGTCGTCGTGTACGCGCCGGGGGTGTCGAGCGCGTCAGCCGATCAGGACCAGGTACGTCCCCATCGCCAGGAACCATCCGGCCGCGACGTCTCCCGGGTAGTGCACGCCCAGGTACGAGCGCGAAACGCCGATGAGCAGCGCGAGCAGGATGGGCAGCGGCGCGACCATCAGCGGAAGCGCCGCCGCGAAGGGCAGCGTGACCGCCAGCGAAGCGGCCGCATGACCGGACGGAAAGCTGTAACGGTCCGGCGGCTCGACCAGGAACGCGAACCCCACGGGCAGCGCCGGCCTGGCCCGGGAGACCGTGCGCTTCAGCACCTGCACGATCAGGTGCGAGACGGCCAGCGTGACGGCCGCACGCCTGCCAACCGCCACGAGTGACGGCACGAGACCGCTCATGGCCAGCAAACAGATCGAGATGGTCGAAACGGCCCCGCCCAGGTGCGTCACGCCCCGCATCAGGCGATCGAGATGCGGGTGGCGGCGCGCCGTCAGCGCGTGAAGCAGGCGTTCGTCGAAGCGGCGAAGGGGCACGCGCCGCGCTCAGCCGGGACGGGGCAGGGTGCGCGGGTCGATGTAGAGATGGAACCCGTCGAGGATCACGAGGTCGGGACCGAAGGCGACCTTGGTCAGATTCCCGGCAGCGCTCTCCACGACATTCCAGGCGAGATCCCCGGGCGAAGCGCCCAGGAGGGCCAGGTAGGCGCCGATCGACTCGCGCGTCGTGTCCGCGTACAGGCGCGCGAGCCGGTGACCATCGCGGATCCAGATCCACGTCGTGCGCCGGTGCGCATCGGGATCACCGACCACCGGCTCGGACGACTCGCGATACCAGCGCACGAGCCGGGCGTGGAACTCCAGCTTCGTGATCCATGCGCCACGACCCACACGCTCCATCGGCATGGCTTCTTCTTACCGCGCGCAGCGCCGTACGGCAAGTGGTTCAGTGCTTCGTCACGACCAGCGACGAGAGGTGCAGGTTCACATTCTCGCCCACCCGCAGCCCCACTGCGCCCTCCGCACCCACACGTGCCCGCGGCAGCGCGGACACCTCCGTGCCGTTCACCGAAAAGCGAACGACGTCCGACTGCACGTCCACGGCCAGCACGTTCTTCGCCGTACCCGCCTGCCCGCGGTCCGCGTACCGGAGAACGGAGGCGTGCGGCGTCCAGTCCACCACTGGTGTCGTCGTCGCGCCGGAACGGACCGCGATCATGAAGTCGCCGGACGTGCGGATCAGGAACGCCGTGTAGACCGGCTCGTCCCCTTCCAGGTCCGCACCGCCGATGAACACACCGTAGCCGGCGTTGCGATCGGCGGGATCGAAAAGGAACGTCTCCGCATCCACCCGGTAGGTGCCCTCCGCCCGCACGGCGCCGTCGTAGAGCACCGCGGCGGACCCGGTCGTGACATGCCAGCCCGGCCGCATCGTCACGAAGACCACGTCCGCGGCCGCCCCCGGCGCGTCCGTCTGCACCCGGAAGCCGTCCGGGAAGACCCCCTTCGCCAGGCCCTGCGCACTCGATCCGGTGCTGGTCAGCAGCACCAGGCAGACACCCGCGATTGCAGCCCGCATCCGTCCCTCCGTCGCGTCGTTCACGCCGCACGGCGCACCGGGGCCCCCCGGTCACCGCCTGCCCGTAAGAGGCCCGCCCGGCCGCCCTCCTGTCAACGGCCGTCCCGACGCCCAACCGCCCCAATACGCCCCCCCGCCCCCATCACCCTTGACAGCCCTCAACAGGGATTATATCTTAGTAATAAGATTCACGGCACAGTGATTAACTCTACCGAGAGGATAGCATGGCGACGGCAACGGCAACTCGCGCGGCGCGGACAGGGACGGTGGCAGGGACGACGTGGGAGATCGACGCGGCGCACACGCTGGTCGAGTTCGCGGTCCGCCACCTGATGATCTCGAAGGTCAAAGGTCGGTTCACGGACGTGGCCGGCACGATCGTGGAAGGCGAAAACGCCGGCGACGCGCAGGTGGAGGTTTCGATCGACGCGGCATCGATCGACACACGCGAAGCGAAGCGGGATGCGCACCTGAAATCGCCGGATTTCCTGGATGTCGAGAACTACCCGACGATCCGCTTCGCGTCGCGGCAGGTGAAGCCGAACGGCGACGGCCGGTACCAGCTGGTGGGTGATCTGACGATCCGCGGCGTGACGCGCGAGGTGACGCTCGACGTCACGTCCGAGGGCACGGCCATGGACCCGTGGGGCGGTGAGCGGGTCGGTTACGCCGCGAAGGGCCGGATCAACCGCAAGGACTTCGGCGTGGAGTGGAATGTCGCGCTGGAGGCGGGCGGCTGGCTGGTCGGCGAAGAGGTGGACATCGTGATCGAGGTCCAGGCGGTCCGCAAGGCGGACTGACTTCGGGCCCCGAGTGAGCGGGAGAGAGGCTCCGCACCGGGTGCGTGCCGGGTGCGGGGCCTCGTCTCATCGCGGGCCTATCCGCCGCTGGCCACGAGCGCGATGATCTTGCGCCACTCGGTGATGGGCAGGGCGCCGACGGCGCGGCGTCCGTTGATGAAGAACGTCGGCGTACCGCGGATGAGCAGATCGCGAGCGGCGGCGTTGTTGGTTTCGATGCGGGCCCGGCGCGGGTCGGTTTCGTAGCAGCGGCGGAACTTCTGGCGGTCGACGCCGATGCTGACGGCGAATGCCTCGAGCTGTTCACGCGGGTCCCGGACGCGGTTCCACTCCTTCTGGCGTTCGTACAGAATGTCGTGCATCGACCAGAAGGCGTCCTGCTCGGCGGCGCACTCGGCGGCGCGGGTGGCCGCCGCACTGTTGGGGAAGTTGCCGAGGATGAACGGGATGTATTTCCAGCGCACCTGCCCGGTCGCGATGAACTCGCGCTGAATCGCGCCCATGGTTTCGGTGGCGAAGAGGGCGCATGCAGAGCAGCCGAAGTCACCGAACTCGACGACGACGATGGGAGCGGCGGCACTGCCCTTGTCGTAGCCGAGCCGGTTGACGTCGACGGTCTGCGCGCTGGCCGCTGCGGTGGTCGCGAGCAGCAGGGCAATGCCGGCGAATGAACGATGCATGGTCCGTGCGTTCCGTCCGTCCGGCGCGCACGGCCGCGGGGTGCGGCCGTACGGGCGGCCGGACTGGTTCATTGTCTGGGCGTGACGAGGTAGTCGCGGTCCATGGCGCTGGCGTGGCAACCCTGGCACATGGCGACGCGTCCGGACGCTTCGACGACGGAGCCGGGCATGTTGTACTTGGCCCAGAACCAGTCGCCGGCACCGCTGTCGTAGCCGGTGACCTTGTGCATGACGGTCACGGCGGCAAGGGTGCTGTCCGGCATGAAGTTCTCCTTCACGACGATCGCGCCGGGCGGCATCGTGACGGCGCCACTGGCGAGCGCGCTGCTCGCGATGTCGTTGACGTAAGTGGTCAGCAGCATGCCGTGCGGGTCCCCGCCCGCGTAGAGCCGGTCGCGGCCTGGCCACAGGGACCAGCTCTGGTAGTTGCCGGTCTCCAGGTGCGAGAGCAGGCTGGCCGCGGTCGTATCCGGCGTGAGCGCGGTGGCCGCGGGCTGTGCGGCGTCCCCGGCATCGACGTTCTGATCGGCAGGCGCGCAAGCGGCCAGCACTATGGCCAGGACGGCGGCGCCGGTGATCGGGTTCCGCTGGTTCATGGGGTTCCACCTCCATCCGTAGTGAAGCGGGCGGACCGCGCGGGTCCGCTGTTACGTCTGCTCCTCCTCGAGCAGGCGCTGGAAAATCCTGCGCCGCAGATCGGCCGGGATGGTCCGGCCCTGGTGCGCGCGCAGAAATGCCCGGAACGCGCGCTGGTAATCGTGCTGCGGGCTGCATGCCCCGCACGCGTGCAGGTGATCATGCACGCGCTCCGCGTCGGCTGCGGGCAGTTCACCATCGATGAAGGCCCACAGCTGGGCGACGGCTTCCTTGCAGTTGAGCATCGGGCGGTCGCTCATGTCGCACCTCCGCGTACCCAGCCCATCTCGCGGCCGTAGTCGTGGAGCGCCTTTGCCAGCAACCGTCGGCCGCGGTAGAGTCGACTCTTCACCGTACCGACAGGCACGTCGAGCACATTCGCAATCTCGCCGTAGTTGAGCCCTTCCAGATCGCTCAGCACGACGGCCTCGCGGAACTCGTCAGGCAGCGCCGCGATGGCGGTTTCCACGCCTTCATCGAGGAACGAACGGAAGAACGTGCGTTCCGGGTCGTCTTTGCGCATGTCGTGCAAGGCGCGCGCCGAGGCGATGGCCTCGACGGCGACGTCCAGTTCGCTTTCAAGCGATTCCCTGCGTCGTGCCTGCCGCTCCCGCCCGCGCAGGAACACGTTGCGGCAGATCGTGAACAGCCACGAGCGCGCATTACTGCCGCGCTGAAACGTATCCCAGTGGCGGAACGCGCGCAGGAACGTCTCCTGCGTGAGGTCATCGGCTTCGGCCTCGTTCCCTCCGGTCAGGCGCAGGCTGAACCGGTAGACTGCGTCCATCCAGGGCAGCGCTTCTTCTTCGAAGCCCGGCCGGGCCAGGCGCTGTCGGGTCGGGTCTGCGGCATCACGCTCAACCATCGCGGTGTGCCGGTGGTCGTTGAGGCGAACCCGGTGGTGCGCGGCGCGGTTCCCGAGCCGGGCATTGCAGCCACATGCGGCGGGGCGTACCGTCCTCGTACAACGGGATGGAGGTGGTTCTGCGCATCGATCGGCGCTCCCTGCTGTTGCTGATTGCGGCCGGCTCGCTCGCGGCGAGTGCGGCGCTGCTCACGGTTTTCGGCGGCCCCACAGCCGCCGAGCCGGCGTACCTGCTCGACACGGCGGCCCCGTCGGCTGCGTCGACGGACAGTACGTTCGCCCGGCTCATCGCGCGGCTGTCCGAGCCGGGCGGCTATTTCGACACGGACAACCTGATCTCGAACGAGGCGTCGTACCTGCACGTGATCGGGCAGCTCCGTGACCTCGCCGTGCGCGGCGGCGCCTACATCGGCGTGGGCCCGGACCAGAACTTCTCGTACATGGCCGAGATACGGCCGGACATCGCGTTCATCATCGACATCCGGCGCGACAACCTGCTCGAGCACCTCCTGTTCAAGGCGCTGTTCGAGCTGGCGCCGACGCGGGCCGCGTACCTGAGTCTGCTCTTCGGCCGCCCTGCGCCGGACGGGCCGGCGGATGCGGCGATCGACGAGATCCTCGCGGGGATCGATCGCCAGGCGTCCGACGACGCGTTGTTCGCGGCCGCGTCGGACCGGGTAGTGCGCGCGGTCCAGGCGATCGGTGTTCCGCTCACGGACGCCGATTACTCGACGATCCGCAGGTTCCACGGCACGTTCTTCGCCGCCGGTCCGGACCTGCGCTTCACGAGTTTCGGACGGCCGCCGCGACCCTTCTACCCTACATTCCGGCAGCTGCTCCTGGAAACGGACCGTGAAGGCCGCCGCGCCAGCTGGATGACCAGCGAGGCGTCCTACGACTTCGTCCGCACGATGCAGCGCGAGAACCGGGTGATCCCGGTTGTGGGCAATCTGGCAGGCTCACACGCGTTGCGCGAGATCGGCAACCTGCTGCGCGAGCGAGGCGTGCAGGTTTCCGCGCTGTACGCGTCCAACGTCGAGTACTACCTGATGCAGGACCGCATCCTCGATCGCTTCGCCGAGAACGTGTCGACGCTGCCGGTCGCGGCGAACAGCGTGATCATCCGCTCCGTGTTCGGCAGTGTGTTCGGACACCCGCTGTCCGTGCCGGGGTACGGGAGCACGCAGTTGCTGCAGACGATCCCCGCCTTCCTGACGCACCACCGTGCGGGCGCGTACGCGACCTACGGCGACCTGGTCTACATCGATTACGTGCGCTGATCAGATCAGGCCGAGGCTGCGTCCGCCGGCGTGCCCGGGAAAGACCAGATCGAGCCGGTCCGCGCCCAGATGACGGATCGCGAGTTCGCCGAACACATCGCGGAAATCCGTGGTCAGCGCCAGATCGCGCCCCTCGTACAACTGCTCCGTCTCGAGCCCCGGCCAGTCGCCCAGGACGCGCCCGCCGCGCACGCCGCCGCCCATGACGAACATGCAGTTGGCGTGGCCGTGGTCGGTGCCGCCCGAGCCGTTCTCGGCGACGGTCCGGCCGAACTCGGACATGGTGAGCAGGACGACATCGTCCATCCGGTCGCCCAGGTCATCGTAGAGTGAGCGGATGCCGCGGCCCAGTTCGGTGAACCGGTTCGCGAGCTGGCCCTGCATGCCGCCCTGCGCCTGGTGCGTGTCCCAGCCGCCGATGTCGGCGAAGGCGACCTCGACGCCGACGCCGGCCTTGATGAGCTGTGCGATCTGCTGCAGC
>JBFFZF010000219.1:0-7667 GCA_041568755.1 Longimicrobiales bacterium
CGGCGTGAATGGGCCCGCGGCCGGCTCGACCGCCTGGATGGCGCGTCGGAATCCGTCAGCCTTCGTCCTGAACAACGATCTGGATCGTGCTCCCGGCGTCGTCGCTCGAGATCGAGATCGCCGTCTCGCGGTCATCCTTCGTCGCGTGCAGGATGAAGAGGCCGCCCGACTTCATCTCCTGGTCGATCGACCAGCCCTGCTGTTTGAGGCGCTCGACGTAGAAAGCGTAAACCTTCTCTGCCGCCTCGCCGGCAGAGAACGTCGTTGCCATACCCTCGGTCTCGTTGTGCACCGTGTAGGTGACCTTCGCGTCCGGGAAGACCGGCATGTCCTTGGGGAAGGCCTCGGGCAGCGCGAGATCCTGGCCGGCCTGCACGGCGGTCCGGCCATGCTCATCCTGCACCGAGATGGTCGCGCCATCGGCGGTGAACTCGACGTCGGCGTCCGCGCCCTCGGCCTTCAACGCGTCCTCGATCATCCGTTCGGCCGCGGCCTCGGACGATCGCTCACAGGCCGCCGCCAGCATCAGCGTCGCGGCCATCACGAATACGATTCTGCCAGTCATGCTCGGGTTCTCCGCGGGGGTGGTCCCGGCCCGGGTGCGAGCGGGCTCGTCGCACCATCGTCAGGCCCGGGGGCTGAAGGGTGCAACGCGGAGCGCCCGCCGACAAGGGTCACGTGGCCACGGGCGTTCGATGGCTTATCGCGCGGCGATGCTGTGCAGACCCCTGACCCGCTCGACGAGCCGCACGAACTCTGCGCGGTAGCCCTCCGCGTCCTCGCCCATGGCGTCCTTTGCCAGTGCGAGGACCTGGTCGAGCGTGGCCTCCCCCCGGTGCTCGGACTCGCGCAGGATCATGCCGAACGCCGCGACGGCGCTGGCGAACGTGAAGTCCGTGGAGGCCCGAGTCACGCGGAACGGGACGGCCCGCTCGAGCAGCCGGCTCGTGTCGCCGTCCGGCTGCTTGTAGCGAAGCTTGACGAAGCCCAGCTCGCCCCGGCCCGAACCGGTGCGCGCGGCAGGCCGCGTGTAGCGCAGCGAATCGGTGCCGCGGATCGTGACGTCCGTGTCGACGCCGACCGGCACGATCTCGTACAGCGCGGTAACGGTGTGGCCAGCGCCCATTTCGCCGGCGTCCTTCGTATCGTCGTTGAAGTCCTCGGCGGCAAGCAGCCGGTTCTCGTAGCCGATGAGCCGGTAGGCCTGCACACGGTCCGGGTTGAACTCGACCTGGATCTTCACGTCCTTCGCTACGGCCACGAGCGTACCGCCCATCTCATGAACCAATGTCTTCCGAGCTTCCATCAGGTTGTCGATGTAAGCGTAATTGCCGTTCCCGTGATCGGCGATCGCCTCCATCTTCGAGTCCTTGATGTTGCCCGTCCCGAAGCCGAGCACGGTCAGGAACACGCCCGACTTCCGCTCTTCCTCGATGAGCCGGATCATCGCGCCATCGCTCGACTCGCCGACATTGAAGTCGCCGTCGGTCGCGAGGATGACGCGGTTGTTGCCGCGTGGCCGGAAGTTCTCGCGTGCGACGTTGTAGGCGAGCCGGAGCCCGGCACCGCCCGCCGTGCTGCCGCCGGCCTCGAGGGCGTGGATCGCGTCCATGATGAGGTCCTTGCGGTCGCCCGTCGTCGAGGGCAGGACCAGGCCTGCGGCGCCGGCGTACACGACGATGGCGACGCGGTCATCCTCGCGCAGCTGGTCGACGAGCAGGCCGAAAGCCTGCTTGAGCAGCGGCAGCTTGTCGGGCGACTGCATGGAGCCGGACACGTCGAGCAGGAAGACCAGGTTGCTCGGTGGCATGTCCTCCAGATCGATGCGCGGAGCCTGCAACCCGATCCGCAGCAGATGGTGGTTCGGCGCCCACGGCGCAGCGGCCAGTTCGGTTGTGATCGCGAACGGCGCGTCGCCGCGCGGGCCGACGTGATCGTAGGCGAAGTAGTTGATCATCTCCTCGATGCGCACCGCGTCGATGGGCGGGCGCTGGCCCTGCTCGATGAAGCGGCGGATGTTCGCGTACGACGCGCGGTCCACATCGATCGAGAAGGTGGAGAGCGGGTTGTGCGCGGGCGCGAGGAACGGGTTCTCTGCGAAATGGCCGTACGATTCGGTGTTGAAGTCAGGGTCTGCGCGATCCGCGGCGACGACGCCGAACGCGGCCACCTTCGAGGCTGGCAGCGCGGCATTCTGCTGGCGGACGATGCCGGCCGCTTCGAGGCGGCGCTGCACGGCGGCTGTCAGCGAGCCGCGGCCCTCGCGCGCGTCGCGATTCCGCTCCTGCTCCGCGGGCTGCCCTGGCGCCGGCAGCAGTGCGAAGTCGGCGCGCACCGTGTCGCCGCGCACCGGCACCTCGCGCGCGACCGTGGCCCAGGCGTCGTGCGTGACGATCAGCGTGACGCGCGCGGGTACGGTCGACAGGCCGGGGACCGGGATGTGGTAGCGGCCATCCTGTCCCGTCGTGCCCTCGACGCCGAGCGCGTCGATGCGGACGCGCGCCCCGGCGATGGGCGCGCGGCCGGTGTCCGTGACACGGCCCGTGAACACGAGCACGGTCTGGACCGGTGCGGGCCGGACGCCCGTGTACGGTCCGGCGCCTCCCCCGGACGGCCCTGGCAGCGCGGGCAACAGGTTGGCGGTGGCGGTGGCCGCGATCGCGACCGTGAGCATTGTGGCGAGCGTGGCGAGACGCATGACGTCCTCCCGATCCTCGTGTTCTTCAGGGCATCCGGCTTCCGATCAGAACGACGAGCGTGGCGGGAGGGCTTGCACATCCGCCGGGGAATGGCGGTCGATCAGTCGACGACGCGGGGCAGGTAGACGCGGAAGAGCAGGCCGCCGCCCGTGGCCGGCTCGGCGCTGATCCAGCCTTCGTTTCGGACGGCCAGCGCGTGTGCCACGGCCAGGCGCAGGCCATCGCCACCGGCCGCGGCGGCCCAGGGCTCGAACAGCGTGTCGAGCGCTTCGGGCTCAGGCGTCTGCCGCGTATCGCGGACCTCGAGCACGACCCACGGGCCGGGCGTGGCGCCCGCGCCGCGCGCGGGCCACAGCATGTCGGCATTCGCGGTGCGCAGCTCGAGGCGCCCGTCGCCCAGCATGGCAGCGCACGCGTTGGCGCCGATGTTCAGGATGATCTGTGTGATGTGCCGGACATCGGCGTGGACCGGCGCGACATCCGCGTCCGGGTACGTCTCGATCGTGATGCGATCGCCGCAGATGACGCGCAGCAGCGGTGCCGCCTGTGCCACGGTCTCGTTGAGGTCTGCGATGACGGCGTTGCGCGGCCGGTTGCGCGCCACGCCGTGCAGCTCCATCGAAAGCGAGGCCAGCGTGTCAGCGCCGCGGTGCACGTCCTCGACATCCGCGCGCGCCGGATCTTGCGGGGGCAGCTGCGCGAGCAGCCTGCGCGTGGCTTCCTCGATCCTGTCGCGGATGCGGTCCAGCTCCGCGGCCACACCGCGCGCGGTGCGCGCGACCGCATCCATCACGCGCGCCCGACGGGCCCTCGCCTCGGAGAGGCGCACGGAGCGGAGGTCCGTGACGACGGCGACGACACCGGCCGGCGAGCCGTCATCGCCGCGGATCGGCGCCACGGTCAGCAGCACGGGGATGGTGACGCCGTGGCGCGTGCGCACGTCGACCTCGGTTGCCCAGGGCCGGCCGTGCACGAGTCCCGTCACGATCGCGGCGGTCTGCGTGCGGCCGGGACGCGCGGGCAGCAGGTCGGTGTCGATCCGGCCGATCGCCTCTTCCCGCGTCCAGCCGAACAGCCGCTCGGCGGCGCGGTTCCAGTAGACGACACGATGATCCGCGTCGCTCGCCACCACGGCCTCGCCCAGCGCATCGAGCACATGGGCGCGCAGTACCAGCTCCGGCGGACCCTGGAGGGGCGGTACGGGCTGCTGCGGCGGCGCTGTGCGGCGACGGTCCCGTTCGGATTCGGCGAACGGCGCGACCAACGGCCGGCGCGTCGTGGCTCCGGGGTCACTGACGGTGATGCTGGCCGCACGCAGCGCGACGCCGCGGCCGGCCTCGTCCGCGACGGTGCGCACGTGATCGCGCATGCGCACGACCCGGCCATCGACGGCCACCGCGCGGTACTCGATCTCGCAGTTGCCCGCGCGCCGGGCGGCCTGCCACACGGCGTGCGCGATCCGCTCCCGATCGTCCGGGTGCAGCACGCCGATCCAGAAGCCGGGCCGATCCCGCCACGACGCGGTCGGATAGCCGAGTGCGGCAGCGACGGAGCCGCTGACATGCGTGAACCGGCGGGTCTGGAGGTCCAGCTCCCAGACGATCACCGATTCAGTTCCCGTCGCGGCTCGCTGCGCGGCTCCACGCGGAGGTTGCGCCCCATCGCGCCACCAGAGTTCTCAGGGTTCGTGCCAGGGCGCAGACGATCGGGCCGGCGCATGTGCGGACCCGATGGCTGTCGCGTGTCGACAGCAGCCTGACACGGGCAGGGCACCACGGGCAAATCCCGGACCCGCCACGAGCCCGCTCCTCCGGCCGGGCCGCAGGCGCGATCTGGGCGCCGGAAGTCGTTGCATGTCATTGACTTCCGTGCGCAGGCCCTCTGTTCCGACCGGACCGTCAGCCAAGGTGTCTGCGTGTTGCGAACTGCCACACCGCGGCCCGCTGTTGCGCGGAGCCCGCAGCCGCAGGGGCCCGCGCAACGGGCCGCGGCGCGTGCCTGAACGCGCTGCGAAGGACGCGGCCTGAGGCTACCTTCGCGGCATGCGGATCGCCCTGATCGCCGACATCCACGCGAACCTGCCCGCGCTCGAGGCCGTCCTGAAGGACGTGGACGGCCGGGGCGTGGACTCGATCCATCACCTGGGCGACCTGGTAGGCTACGCGCCCTGGCCGAACGAGGTTGTCGCACGGCTCGAGGCCAGCGGGATCACCGGCGTCGCCGGCAACTACGACTCGACCGTGGCGACCGACTACGCCCATTGCGGCTGCCGTTACGAGGACGCCCGGCAGGAGGCGCTCTCGCACGAGAGCTTCGCGTGGACGCGCGCGCACGTGAGTGCGCGAACGAAGGCGATCCTGCGCACGCTGCCGTTCCGGCTGGATCTGCGCCCGCTGGGCGGGCACACGCCGGGGCCCGCGCTGGTGCTCGTCCACGCGACGCCGCTGCTGAACACGCCGTACTGGACGGAGGACCGGACGGACCGGTTCTGTGCTGAGATGATCGCGCGGGCCCGCGTCCGGGCCGGCGATGTGCTGGCGTTCGGCCACACACATGTCCCGTGGCACCGCGTCGTGGATGGCGTGCACCTGGTCAACGCCGGTTCCGTCGGCCGGCCGAAGGACGGCGATCCGCGCGCGTGCTGGGCGCTGATCGATATGCAGGGCGAGGCGACGACGGTCGAGTTCGTGCGCGTGGTGTACGATGTCGAGCGCGCGGCGGAGGCGATCCTGCAGAGCGGCTTGCCGAACGAATTCGCGGCGATCCTGCGCACCGGCGGCACGCTGGCCGGCGTGGATTGACGTTCGCGGAAATGCAAACGACGGACACGGCCGGACGGAGCGGAAACGCGTGACGGTACTGGGTACGATCATGGTCCTGGCGGGCGCGGTGCAGCAGCAGCCGGCGCTGCGGGTGGGCCCGAACGTGCGGGTCAGCCGCATGGACGGGCCGCACGTCGAGCTGATGGTCGCCGCGAGCCCCGTCGATCCGGCGCAGCTGATCGGCGCGGCGATCGCCTTCATCGGTCCCGACAACCGCAACGCGACGCTGCCGTACGCGTCGCGCGATGGCGGGAACACGTGGTTCCCCACGCTGCTGCCCGAGCAGGTGCGGCTGGGTGGCGCGGACCCGCAGGTCATCTTCGATGCCACGGGCGCCGCGCACCTGGCTACGCTCGCCAATGTCGTCGACTCGACCGGTAGGCCGCGCGCGGGACTGCACGTGTACCGTTCGCTGGACGGCGGCAGCACGTGGGAACCGGTGCGCGATCTGGGCGTGTCGTACGACCATCCGCAGCTCGTCGCCGATCCGCGCAACCGCGGCGGCGGCGCCCGCCTCTACATCGGCGTGCTCTACGGCCGCGATTACACGGTGGGCGTGTTCCGCTCCGAGGACGGCGGGCGCACCTACCGCGGTCCGCAGGTCGCGACGCGCGCGGCCGCGGGCGCGGGCATCAACGTGGCCAACCTGCTCGTGCTCAGCGATGGCGCGCTGTTCGTGCCGTTCTCGGCGTTCGAGATCGAACCCGAGAAACGCGCGGCGGCGGAGAGCAGCGAGTTCTCGTTCGTGTTGTCCGAAGACGGCGGCCGCTCGTTCTCGGACGCGACGCACATCGGCTGGCAGGTGCACGGAGGCGGCAACGCGCTCGAGTTGCGCCGCGAGCTGGGCCACGTGGCCGTCCCGCAGTTTCCCGTCTACGCGACAGACCCTCGCCTCGGTCCGTTCCAGGACCGCATCTACGTGGCGTGGAACGACTATCGCACGGGGCCGTCGCGCATCCTGTTCTCGTACTCGGCGGACCGCGGCGAGACGTGGACGCCGGCCGTGGAAGTCGCGCCGGCGCCCGACGGCGAGCAGTACCAGCCCACGATCGCGGTGAACCGCGACGGCGTGGTCGGGCTGCTGTGGCTGGACACGCGCGATGCCGGCAGCGACTGGCGCAGTCACGCGTGGTTCACCGCGAGCCCCGACGGCGGCCGTACGTTCCTGCCGCCGGCGCGCGTGTCGACCGAGGCGTCCTGGCCGCTGACCGCCGGCAACGTGCGACCGATGCCGTCCTGGTTCCCGAGCACGGAAGGCCCCGCGCGGTTCGGCACGATCTCGGCCGGTTCGCGCTGGGCCAACGGCGGCGACTACATCGGACTGGCCGCCGATGCCGGCGGCGCGTTCCACCCGTTCTGGCCGGACAGCCGGACCGGCGAGTACCAGATCTGGACCGCGCGCGTCGAACTCGCGGGCGCCGGCACGACGACGCGCGACCGCAGCACACTCATGGAGGCCTCACTGAACCGCGAGATCGAGCTGCGCATGGATCCCACGAGCTGGGACGCGACCCGCGGCGAGGCCGTGTTGCCCGTGCGGCTGCGCAACGCGACGCAGGACACGCTCTGGGGCCCGTTCACCGTACAGGTCGTGACGGCCGGGCCGACCGGCACGGGTTCGACGAGCGTCGCGGCGCAGGCCACGATCCTGAATGCGCCGAACGGCGAGACGGGCGCCGGCGCGCTGTTCGATTACGCCGAGGCGCTGGGCGATTTCACGTTCCTGCCGCCCGGCGGCGTAACCGCCGCGTTGCCGTGGCGCGTCAAGGCCGCCGATCCGACGCGCACCAACTTCAACTTCGAGGTCGAGATCCGCGGGTTCCGCAGACGCTGATCTCGGGACGGAGGCGCATGAACCGATCCGGCTCATCGCGCTGGTTTGTCGGCTTCCTGAAGTTGCGCCGGGCCCGGTGCGCTCCCTGATCTGACCGCACCCGATACTTTTTTCCGTTCGGGCAAGCCTTCCACGAATCCGGCGGAGCCCGAATGCGCTCGACCTGCAGGTAATGCTTCCGAATAACACTTTTCTGACCAGTTCTTTCAACACCATTGCGGAAGCACGCTGACGGTGCAATCTTCGCGGGCCTGGATTCCCGCAACGGCCGGTAGGCTGGCCCTTCGACTCGCCGTACTCCAGGGACGATCC
>JBFFZF010000220.1:0-7629 GCA_041568755.1 Longimicrobiales bacterium
GCCCGCTCCACGAGCGCGTACGTGACCTGGCTCAGCCATTCCGTCGGCAGGAACGGACCCGTCTTCGTGTACGCGAACGTGTCGACCTGGGCGAGCCCGCCCTCGAGGATGAAATCGCCCATGCGGAGATGACGGGGCACGTCACCGTCCGCGTTCAGCGAGCGATGGCCCAGCACGGTCGGTACGACCAGGACCCACAGCAGGAACGTCAGGTCGACAATCGAGGGCGCGCGCGAACGTGCGGATGACATGGGGTGGGAAAGCGGGCCTGCGACCGGGCGCGGACTACCTCCGGCCCGCCCCGCTCGTATCCGCCGCGGCGCGGCCGTTCTCCAGCACCGAGATGACCGGGTCACCCTCGGCGTCCACGCCCATCGCCGCCCGCGTCTGACCGAAACGGTCCGCGAACACGACGGTGGCCGAACCGTCATCGCTCAGCCCGAGCACCGCCCGGGTATTCCCCTCCGCATCCGCGAATACGACCGTGCCCGTGAGGTCGGCCTGCAGACTCACGACGATGCGCGAGCGGCCGCGCGAGTCGGCCAGCGCGATGCCGGGCGCGCCATCGGCCAGCACGGACGCCCGGACCCGGCCGATCCCGTTGCGGTCGTTCAGCATCAGCGTGCTCGCCCCGGTCTCCTGGATCCGCCAGGCGCCCCGTTCGATGCCGGTTTCGTCACGCAGCACGTAGGCGCTGGCCTCCTGCACCCCGCCCGAGACTGCCGCCCTCGCCATGACCAGGCCCGCGACGGCCAGTGCGGCCGCCCCGGCCAGACCGATCGAGACCAGCATCAGATTCCGGCGCAGTCGTGCGTTGTCGCTCTCGACCACACTCAGCCGCAGATGCAGCGCCTGCTCGGCCAGCGGCACACTCCCGGACGACTGCGGCTCCTCGATCATGGCCTGTCCTCGTTGTCGGTGATCACGCCCTCGCGCGTCATGATCATGAAGTAGCTGCCGCAGGCGGCCTCCAGCAGCTCGGGCTTGAGCTCGGGCTCTATGCCTTCGTAGCGGGCGCTGTGTACCAGATGGTCGATGATGTCACGCGGGTGACACGCCCGCGGCGGGATGTCGTAGCGATCGTAATAGCGCTGGTAGACGTAGTCCACGGCCGCCGCATCGAACGGGATGCCGCGGGTTTCGCAGACCATGCGGAAGATCTGGTCGTACTGGTGACGTTCCGGCCCGATCACGTTGATCTTGTACTGGATCCGGCGGAGGAACGCCTCATCGACCAGGTCGTGCGGATCGAGGTTCGTCGCGAAGATCAGCAGACAGTCGAACGGGACCGGGAACTTGATGCCCGTGTGCAGCGTCAGATAATCGACGCGCTTCTCGAGCGGCACGATCCATCGGTTCAGCAGGTCGCGTGGCGGTACCAGCTGCCGACCGAAGTCGTCAATGATCAGGACGCCGCCACAGGCCTTCATCTGGAACGGCGCCTGGTACATCTTCGTGTAGGGATCGTACTGCAGATCCAGCTGCTCCAGCGACAGCTCGCCGCCCACGAAAATGACCGGCCGCTGAATGCGCAGGAATCGACGGTCCGTCGCGATCGCGCTGCGCAGCCACGGCGCATCGTCCGAGCCGGCCTGCCCGACCTCGACCTGCTCCACCACCTTGTGGTGCACGGGATCGTACAGCACGAGGATCTGGCCATCGATGTCGACCGCCTGCGGGATCCAGATGTCGCCGCCCATCATGGTCGCGATCGCCTCGGAGATCACGGTCTTGCCGTTGCCCGGGTCGCCGTGCAGGAACAGCGAGCTCGCCGAGTTGATCGCCGGCCCCAGTGCCTCGAGGATGTTCTCCGGGATGACCAGGTGCGAGAAGCTCTGGCGGATGTGCTCGCGGCCGATGCGCAGCGAGCGGACCGACTGCTGGTCGATCCACCGGCGGTAATCGCTCAGCGGGACCGGCGCGGCGCCCACGTACTGACTGGCCTCGAGTGCGGCCGCCGCCCGCTCCCGGCCCGGGCCCGACAGGTCCAGCACGTAGTTGCCACGCGCCGGACCGAGCGTGCGGATGACCTCGATGAAGCGGCGCGCCTGCAAGGCCAGCACCTGCTCGTCGATCAGCTCGAACGGCAGACAGATCGTCTCCGTCAGCTTCTGCGTCGTCTGCGCGCCCTGCACGTACAGCAGCTTCAGGATGAGGTCGATGACGGCCTCGTCAGTCAGGCCGGTCTCCCTCAGCGATTCCGGGACCGGCGGAGCCGCGATCGCGGCCCGCTGCGGCGTTTCTGTCTGTGTCGTCATGGGTTTCCTGCCGGGAGCCGCGCGCTCATGCCCGGGCGGCCTCCTCGTTGTCGTGAGAGGACGTCACGAGCCCCGTCGCGCTCGCCAGCCACGCGATGTGGTCGCCCGGGACGGTGCCGGTCGCAGCGATCGTACCCGGTGGCAGCTCCAGTGCGTACTTCGCCCGCAGGTGCCACCCGCTGCGCCGGCCGGGCGCCAGCGGCGCGTACGTCGCCACCACGCAGCCCGAACCGTCGATGAAGATGATGTCCAGCGGATAGGGCAGGAAATGCGTGTGCACCGCCTGACACGGACTCAGCAGCAGCCCCTCGCCGTGTGCCGGCGCGGGGCGGCCCAGCAGCCCGCGGATGCGCTGCCACCACCGGTCGGCCACGGAAACGCGCGACCCGAGCACGCTGTCCCGCGTCCGGTTCACGATGCGCAGCCGCGTCATCCCAGAGCGCTGAAGGCCCGGGCGATCCGGATGAATGCGGGACCCAGGATCACGACGAACATCGCCGGGAAGATGCAGAACACCAGCGGGAAGACCATCTTGATCGCCGTCTTCGCCGCGGCCTCCTCCGCCCGCTGCCGACGCTTCTGACGCAGCACATCCGAGTGCACGCGCAGCGATGTCGCGATCGACGTGCCGAACCGGTCCGTCTGGATGAGCATCGTGACCAGCGAGGAGATGTCGTCGAGGCCGGTCCGGTCGGCCAGGGCACGCAGCGCGGTGTCGCGCGGTGTGCCCACGCGGATCTCCGCGTTGGTCTGCAGCAGCTCCTGGCTCATGAGCATGCTGTTGTGCCGGATCTCCTCGGCCACACGAATCAGCGCCTGGTTCAGGCCCAGGCCGGCCTCGACGCAGACGACCAGCAGGTCGAGCGCGTCGGGCAGTGCGAGCTGCAGTTCCTTCTGACGCTGCCGCCGGCGGCGCATGACGATGAGCATCGGCAGGAAATAGCCGATGCTGCCGAAGTAGATCGCGGCGAACAATGCCACGCCGGCCGTGACGCCCGCCAGCGGCATGACGAGCATGATGAGGAAACCGGTGCCGGCGCCGGCCAGCAGCCGCGCGGCCCAGTAGATTCCGAGCGCACCCTGCATGCGGTAACCGGCGTGGCGCAGCATCTCCGCGTCGCTCGTGCCCCGGCCGCTGATGGCGGACCGGGCCAGCCGTGCGCCGAGCGTCTCCAGCAGGTTCATGATGCGCTCGCTGCGCACCAGCCGCTGGCCCTGGGCGACCGGATCGCTCGGATCCGAGCCCAGCACCTGGACCTCGACCAGACGGTCCCGCACCGACCGACGCTGCCTCGCCAGCGCGCCCGCCATCAGGTGGATGACCAGGCTCGCCGTGACGAGTAGGCTGATGACCAGCAGCATTGCCATGCCGTTCCGCTCCTCAGATCTCGATGTCGACGATCCGGCGGATCCAGAGATAGCCCAGGATCTGCATGATGACGGCGACGGCGACCATCGCCCGGCCCAGTGGCTCGCTGATCAGCATGGACGCGTACGACGCGTCGATCATGAAGATCGCGCCCGCGACGGCGATCGGCATGACCGCCAGAACGTACCCGCTCAGCCGGCCCTGCGCCGTGTACACGCGCAGCTGGCGCCGGATCGTGAACCGGGCGCGGATCGTCATCGCGATTTTGTCCAGGATCTCCGCCAGGTTGCCACCGACCTCGCGTTGCACGAGCAGCGCGGCCACGAAGATGCGCACGTCCGCCAGCTGATTGCGGTCCGCCAGCCCGAGCAGCGCCTCCTCGAACGGCAGGCCGAAGCGCTGTTCCTCGAAGATCTGACGGAACTCCGAGCGGATCGGTTCCGGCGACTCTTCCGCGACCATGCGCACGCCGGCCGACATCGGGTGCCCGGCCCGGATCGCCCGGCCCATCAGGTCAATGGCTTCGGGGAACTGCTCCTCGAACGCGCGGATACGCGCCCGCTGTTTGTGTTTCACGTAGAGGTACGGCAGGAACGCGCCCAGCAGGCCGACCAGCAGCGCAAGCAACAGGCCCGTCCCCAGCAGGAGCGCCAGCAGCCCGAAGGCGGCCGCCGCGCCGAACACCATCGTGGCCAGCGTGACGGGGCTCCAGTCGAGACCGGAGCGCCGCAACTCCAGCGCCGCATCCCGGAACGGCGGGAACGAGGCCAGCACCGCGCCCAGCCCGCCCTCGGGCTCGCCGTGGATCAGCTCCGGCAGGACGTCGACGTTCTGCTCGGCCGATCGGTTCAGCTGGCGCATCACCGCCCGCGTCCGCGCGTTCCGCCGGATCGCTTCCCAGAGCAGCGCGAGCGCGATCGTCCCGAACGTGACCGCGCTGAACGCGAAGATGGCGGGGAGCAGCGACGGAGGCAGGTTCACCAGGCACCGGCGCTTTCCTGCGGCTCCGAGAAGAGGAGCGTGGACAGGTTGACGCCGTACCGCTGCAGCCGGTCCGTGAAGCGCGGCCGGATCCCCGTCGGCGCGAACCGCCCGCGCACCGTGCCGTCCGGCTCCAGACCCTGCCGATCGAAGATGTAGATGTCCTGCATCGTGATGATGTCGCCTTCCATACCCACGATCTCCGCCAGGTTCACGATCTTGCGCGTCCCGTCCGACAGACGCGCGACCTGGATCACGACGTGGATCGCGCTCGCGATCTGCTGGCGGATCGCGCGCTCCGGCAGATTCAGGTTGGCCATCGAGACCATCGTCTCGAGTCGGGCCAGCGCGTCGCGCGGCGTGTTCGCGTGCAGCGTCGTCAGTGAGCCATCGTGACCGGTGTTCATGGCCTGCAGCATGTCGATGGCCTCGCCGGCGCGCACCTCGCCGACCACGATCCGGTCCGGCCGCATGCGCAGCGCGTTGACCAGCAGCAGCCGCTGACTGACTTCGCCGTGCCCCTCGATGTTCGGCGGGCGCGTCTCCAGTCGCACCACGTGCGGCTGGCGCAGCTGCAACTCCGCCGAGTCCTCGATCGTCACGATCCGTTCGCTGTGCGGGATGAACGACGACAGGATGTTCAGCAGGGTCGTCTTGCCGGCACCCGTTCCGCCCGAGATCAGGATGTTGATCCTCGCCTTGACGCAGCCCTCCAGCAGCTGGAGCATCGGCTCCGTCGCCGTGTTGTAGCGGATCAGGTCCTCGCCCGACAGCGTATCCCGGCGGAATTTCCGGATCGACAGATGAGGTCCGTCGATGGACAGCGGCGGGATGATCGCGTTCACGCGCGAACCATCCGCGAGCCGGGCATCGACCATGGGCGAGGAGTCGTCGATGCGGCGGCCGACGGCAGACACGATGCGGTCAATGACCTGCATCAGGTGCCGGTCATCGTTGAAGCGCACCTCGGTCTGCTCCAGCCGCCCGTGCTTCTCGATGAAGACCTGGCGTGCCGTATTGACCAGGATGTCGCTGACCTCGCTGTCCTTCATCAGCGGCTCGAGCGGACCCAGCCCGAAGATCTCGTCCAGAATCTGCTGGACGACCTTCTCCCGCTCTTCCGTGTTCAGCGCCGCGTGTTCCTGCGCGAGCAGGTCCTGCACGATGCGGCGCACGGCCGTCGCCGCCTCGACCCGGCCGACCGCTTCCAGGTTGGAGAGGTTCAGCCGCTCCAGGACCCGGCGGTGGACCCGGCCCCGCACCTCGCGGATGGTGCTGGCCTCGACGCCCAGCCAGTCGCCGGTCTTCTGCAGCGGTTCCGGGCTGCCCCAGTCGTCCGGCGGCGGCGGGGCCAGCCCGTCCCCCTGTCCGGTCTCACCGGCCGGCGGCGGCGTCGCTACACGATCGAATGGATCCGACACGTTGCCCTGCCTCTTTCTTACGACTTCCCGCCGAACGGCCAGAACCGTCGCCGGTGGTTGCCCTTGCCGTTCGTCGAGTGGACGCCGATCAGCTGCTCGACGAGAGAGCGGATGTCCTTCGCGAACTTCGATTTCTTGGCGAGCGCGGCCGGCTTGCCCGTGTTCAGGCTCTCCGTCACGGTATCGTCCCGGACCAGCGTCGAGAACAGATCGTGGTCCAATGCCTTGCGCACGTCCGTCGGCCCGATCACATCCGCCATGCGGCGCCCGTTCAGCACGATGCGGATGCGCTTCTTCTCCATGGCCACCCGTTCGATGTACGGCAGCACTTTCTTCGTGTTGTTCAGCGACGCGACTTCCGGTGTGGTCAGCACGAGCACCGTATCGGCGATCTCCATTGCCGCCAGCGTCACGGGGCTGAGCGTGTGCCCGACATCCGCGACGACATGCTCGAAGCTGCGTCGCAACGCCTGGAGCACGGTGCGGGCCTGGTCCCTCGTGATGCCTTCGCCCGCGCCGGGATCGCCCGGCGAGGCCAGCAGGCCCATCCCCGTCTCGTGCACATCGATGTAGGAGGTCAGCAGATCGGTGTCGAGCCGGTGCAGATTGCGCACCACGTCCATCACGCTGTAGCGCGGGTGCATGCCCAGCGCGTGCGCGGCGCCGCCCAGCTCGAGGTCGAGGTCGACGAGGAGCGTGTTCAGGCCGGTCGACTGCTGCAGGGTCAGCGCCGTGTTGGCCGCCGTCGTCGTCACACCGACGCCGCCCTTCGCGGCGTACACGACCGTGAGACGGCCATGCGGCGTGGACTGGTCCTGCGCGCTCAGCCCGACCACGCGCCGCACCGCACGCGCCATCGCGGCCTGCAGGTCCGCGTCCTCGACGGGCCGGTCCAGGTACTCGGACGCGCCCAGCCGCATCGCCTCCAGCAGCACCTGCGGCGCGACCGTCGGCCCCGTCATCACGAACGTCATGCCCGGGTTGTCCGTCGACAGGAACCGCGCCAGGCGCAGGCCCAGGTTGGCGTCTTCGCCCAGATCGAGCAGCACCAGACGCGCGCCGATCTGCCGGATCTCCTCCGCCTGCGCTTTACCGATGTCGGACAGCGGCGTCGTGTACTGCGCGGCCAGGTTGATGCCGCGCTGCGGATCACTCATCAGGCCGGCGGCCTTGAGTTGCAGCTTGTGATCCGACGAGATGATCACACAGTCCAGAAGTTTCTCGGCCATCTGCTCCGTTGCCTACTCCACGAGTTGCAGCACGCGCACCAGCGACCCGGGCGGGCCCGGGCCGGCGAGGCCGGTCGCGAAATACAGGAACCGGCCGATCACGTACTCGTCCTGGCCCTGACTCAGCATGCCCTCGACAAACATGAGGGCGAAATTGTTGAACGTGACGTTGTGATTGCCGCCCTGGATCGCACCGATCAGGGTCGGACTGTACAGCGGCACGATCTTGACCCGCGGGCTGGACATCCAGCCGTTGCCCCAGGCCGAATTCACGACCGTGTTCGTCGAGGCATTCCAGTACGCGTTCGGGTCCTTGGCGATCAGCCCGTTCACGCCCTGCCGCGTCGGGCCCTTCATGTTGCCCATCTCGA
>JBFFZF010000221.1:0-7606 GCA_041568755.1 Longimicrobiales bacterium
ATGCATGCCTCCTGGTGCGATCAGGCTGTTGCGGCGGATGTCGCCCGCCCCGAACTCAGTCTTCGGAGCGCCGGCGCAGCCGCCGCCGTGTTCTGTGCCGGGCCGGGCCCGGCTCCACGATGAGATGGTCCACGACCGAGGCGACGTCCTTCACGCGTCGCGTCAGACGCAACGCGCGCGTGCGTTCGCGCCGGCTGCGCACGACGCCGCTCAGCGTCACGACGCCGTCGCCCATGTCCTCGACATCGAAGCGACGGTGGCCAACGTACGGATCACCCCACAACACGTCGAGCACGCGGTCCTCGAGTCGCGTCCGGCGACGGCCCTCCCAGGCTTCGCGAACGAGTCGCCGGCCCGGGCGTGACATCACGAGCCCGCTCACGATCGCGCCAAGACCGATGGCGCCCGCGATGCCGATCTTGAGGGCCAGCCCCGGGACGTCGGGATCCCGCTCCTTCGGACTCATCGGCTCACCTCGCGCCGCTTTCGGCGCGGTTCGTGATCGATGCGATGACGCGCTGCACGATGCCGTCGGAGGCGCGGTCCTCGATCCAGCGGGCCACACTGACCAGATCGTTCACGGGATCGCAGTACACGAGATTCGTCCCGGCGCCGCGGTGGGCCCAGACCGTCTCCGGCGCACTGGGCAGCATGCGCTGGCCCGTGTTCAGGAAGAAGTTCATGAAGCCGTAACCCGGGTTCGCGCCCGTCGGCGTCCGGGCCAGTCGCAGCCACTCCTGCGAGAGGATCTGCCGGTCACCCCACCGGCCGTCACGCAGCGTGAGCAGACCGAACCTTGCCTGATCCAGCGCGCTGATGAACATGCCGCCGCCCCAGTGGCCGCCTCCGCTCACCGACTGGATGCGCTGGCCATCGAGTACGACCCATGAGTTTTCGTAGCCATACCAGCGCCACGTCGCGGAGGCACCGATCGGGTCCATGACGAGTTCGCGCAGTACGTCGGGCAGGGGCCGCCGCCAGACGTTGAGCGCGGCCAGCGCGAGCACGTTCACGCGCGTGTCGTTGTACTCGTAGGCGGAGCCGGGCTCGCGGCGCGCACGCGTGGTCCACGTGGAGGGATCGTTGTCGGGCCGGTCGGCCCATTCCGGCTTGCCCCAGAGTGTGCCCTCCCAGTCGCTGACCTGCCGCAGCAGATGATCCCACGTCACCTTGCGGTTGTGTTCGGAGCGGAACGGCTCGATCGGCCGCGTCGCGCCGAACGGTCCCCGTCCGTACTCCGCCGACTGCAGCTCCGGATCGGCGGCCAGAACGGGCGCCATGGACCGGTACACCGGCGCGTGAAGGTCGGGGATCAGGCCCCGGTCGTACGCCAGCCCCACGGTCGTCGACAGGAAGCTCTTCGTCACGCTGAACGTCATGTCGACGCGATCGGGCTCACCCCATTCCGCCACGATGTAGCCGTTGCGGATGATCACACCGGTCTGCGGGCCGCGCTCCTTGAACGGGCCGATGGCGTGACCGAACGGTTCGCGCCCGAAGCTCATGTAGTGGTTGACCTCGAGATCGCGCGGCGAGCGGCTCTCCGCAGCCTGCGCGAACGCGATCGCCTCCTGCAGCTTCGCCGCGTCCATCCCGACCTGCTCCGGACGGCGCCGCTCCCAGCGATCACCCGGTCCGGGCACGTATGCCGTCTGGGCCTGCACCGCGCTGGCGAGCACGAGCAAGCCGATCGTGACCACCGCTGAACGTCGCATCCTGCCTCCTCCGGCCGGGTCGGGAACGCCGCAAGATGGGGCGGGACGCCGCTCCCGTCGAGTCCGATCGGACCGCCCGGCCTTCGCGACCCGTGGAACCGCCGCAGGATTGTCCGTAGATTCCCGCTCCGGCCGGGGTCCCCGACCGGACGGAGAACTGCGCACCAGGCACGGATGAGCACCAGCACGAGGACCGGGACGCCCGGACCGACCGAAGATCGCAACGCCGGGCTCGATTTCGTCCGTGCGATGATCGCCGAGGACCGGCGGGCGGGCCGCCACGGCGGGCGCGTCGTCACGCGTTTCCCGCCCGAGCCCAACGGACACCTCCACATCGGTCACGCCAAGGCGATCTGTCTCGACTTCGGCGCCGCCGCCGAGTTCGGCGGCCGCTGCCATCTGCGCATGGACGACACCAACCCCGAGACCGAGGAGATGGCGTACGTCGAGGCCATCATCCGGGACGTGCGCTGGCTGGGTTTCGACTGGGGTGAGCACCTGTACTACGCGTCCGACTACTTCGAGCAGTTCTACGAGCTGGCGGAAGGTCTGGTCCGCAAGGGTCTGGCCTACGTCGACAGCCACAGCGAGGACGAGATCCGCGCGTTCCGGGGCTCCGTCACCGAGCCGGGCAAGCCGAGCCCGTACCGGGACCGGTCGGTCGCGGAGAACCTCGACCTGCTCCGCCGCATGCGCGCCGGCGAGTTCCCCGACGGCGCGCACGTGCTGCGCGCGAAGATCGATCTGGCGTCGGCCAACATGCTCATGCGCGATCCGGTCCTCTACCGGATCCGCCACGCGACGCACTACCGGCGCGGCGATGACTGGTGCATCTACCCGCTGTACGATTACGCGCACCCCCTCGAGGACGCGATCGAGTGCGTGACGCACTCGCTGTGCACCCTCGAGTTCGAGAACAACCGCGACATCTACGACTGGGTCGTCGAGCACTGTGACGTGCCGTGCAGGCCGTACCAGACCGAGTTCGCCCGGCTCGAGCTGGATTACACGATCATGAGCAAGCGCAAGCTGCTGCGGCTGGTCGAGGGCGGCCACGTCGGCGGCTGGGACGATCCGCGCATGCCCACGATCGCCGGCCTGCGGCGTCGCGGTGTCACCCCGGAATCGATCCGCGCCTTCTGCGACCTGATCGGCATCGCCAAGACGAACAGCCGCGTCGACATCGGCAAGCTCGAGTACGCCATCCGTGATGACCTGAACACGCGCGCGCCGCGCGTACTGTGCGTCGTCGACCCCGTGCGCGTCGTGCTGACCAACTGGCCGGCCGATCGGGTGGAGCACCTCGAGGCGCCATACTGGCCGCACGACGTGCCCAGGGAGGGCTCGCGTCTGCTGCCCTTCTCCGGCGCGCTGCTCATCGAGCGCGACGATTTCAGCGAGGACCCGCCACGCGGGTTCCACCGGCTCGCGCCCGGGCGCGAAGTGCGGCTCCGCTACGGCTACGTGATCCGCTGCAACGAGGTCGTGAAGGATGCGGCGGGCGAGATCGTCGAGCTGCGTTGCACGTACGATCCCGACACGCGCGGCGGCGCCGCACCCGCCGGGCGCTCGGTGCGCGGAACTCTGCACTGGGTCTCGGAAGCCCACGCGCTGCCGTGCGAGGTCCGGCTGTACGACCGTCTGTTCTCGGTCGCGGATCCGGAGGCCGACGCCGGCGAGGACGGGGACTTCATCCGGCACCTGAATCCCGACTCGCTGGTCGTCGCGAAGCGCGCACGCATCGAGCCGGGCGTCGCCACGGACGCGGCCGGGAGCCGTTACCAGTTCGAGCGCCTCGGCTATTTCATCAGCGATGCCGTCGACTCGCGCCCGGACGCGCTGGTCTTCAACCGGACCGTCACGCTGCGCGACACCTGGGCGAAGATCAGTGGTTCGCGCGACGCTTCGCCGGGCCGGCCGGAGCGTGCGCGACCGGCGCCGCGAAGTGCGCCACCGCCGCCTGCGGCCGCCACCACGCGCGCGTTCGCCGAGCGGACGCCCGCCGTACAGGCCCGGTTCGAACGGTACGCGGAGGCCATCGGCCTGGACGCTGATACCGCCGACCGGCTGGCTCGTGATGAGAGGACGGGCACGCTCTTCGAGGACACCGTCGCGGCGGGTGCCGATCCGCGCACCGCCGGCAACTGGATCGTCAACGACCTGGCGCGTGAACTCGCCGCGCGACCGGACGCTCCGCTGCGCTTCGGCGGCGTCCAGCTCGCCGCGTTCCTCCGGCTGCTCGCGGGCGACACCGTCTCGAGCACGGCCGCGCGCGAGGTCCTCGCAGAACTCGTCGATACGGGCGGCGACCCCGCGGCCATCGTCGAGCGCCGCGGCCTCGGCCAGATCAGCGACCCCGCCGCCCTCACCGCTGCCGTCGACGCCGTCCTCGCGGCACACCCGGACAAGGTCGAAGCGTACCGCGCCGGCCGGACCGGGCTGCTCGGCTTCTTCACCGGGCAGGTCATGGGCCGCACCGACGGTCGCGCCAACCCGGGCGTCGTGCAGGACCTGCTGCGCGACCGGCTCGACGCGTCGCCCGGCTGACCCCTGCGCCCGCCCCGCGGGAAGTTCTCCCGCAGGGGCCGATCGTGCCGCCCACGAATTTTCTTGCCTTCGGTCGTGCCTGGTCGTAGTCTGTAACGAGTTGTTTACTTCGCCCGACCTCCGCCGCGTCCGCGGCGCCGGAACCCACTCTCCCGTTCCGACTGAGGTGCGTCATGTCGCGCATCCCCCAGAGCCTCATCCGTCGTTCAGCCGTGCGCGTTCTTCCGCTGGTCGTCGTGCTGGCCGGGTGCGTCGACCGGACCGAACCGGTTGCGCCGACGCCGGTTGCTGATCCGGTCGAACAGGCGCAGACCCGACCCATGACCTCGCTCCTGTCGGAGCGGGTGCACGTGGTGGATCCCGAACAGATCGATCTGCTGAGCGGACCGGTGGAGCGGGCCGATGGCCTGTACCGGCTGCGCTCGCGGACCGGAGAAGCGCTGGCGATCGAGCCGGGCGACTTCCTGCTCGGCTGGACGGGTCAGGACGAGATCTACATCCGCCAGGTCACGGCGGCGGCCGCGCCGGCGGACGACCTCGAGCTGGTCACGGAGGAGGCGTACTGGCCGCAGGTCCTGGCCGGAGGCACGTACGGGTTCACGATGCCGCTGGTCCAGCCGCCGGGCGGCATCTCCGGCGATGCGGTGAACGTGCCCTTCGATCCGAATGCTCCGCTCGCCATCTTCAACATGGATTTCTGCAACAAGACCGGGCTGGACGGCCTTCCTGCGTTCATGCAGAACGTCGACATCTGCAACCTGCCCAACGATGGCAAGTGCTTCAGCAAGGGCTGGGTCGAGGTGTGCGGCAACATCTCGACGCTGACCATTCAGGGTCGGTTGACCTGGGGCGGCGAGATGGAATTCACAATGAACGTCGACCCCGGCCGTTTCGTCCCTCCGGTCCCGCCCGTCTTCTTCCCGTGCAATGTGAATCCGGCGGCCTGCCTCTTCACAGGCGTGTGCGTACCGGGCACATCCGTGCTCGTCCGCGCGTGGCCACCGGCGTTTCAGACCTGTGTGCTGGTGCGCGCCGGTTCCGGACCGCAGGTCACGCTGCCGCACATCAAGGACGCGGGTGTGACCACGGACCCGCAGCTGGCCGGCAACGTAGTCGTGCACGTGGTCGGAACGGGCAAGGTCGAGCTGGAGATTCCCATCCCCAAGTTGAGTTTCTCCACGGACAAAGTACGCCACTGGAACGGCATCCGTGACTCGACGAAGGTGGCCGAGCTGAAGGGGGGTCTGTTCCTGGTCATCGCCGCCGAGACCAGGGTGGATGCAACTGCGGCGATCGACAGCCTCGACCAGCGCCACGATTACCTGTTCGGCTACCGCGACGCCGGCGGCTGGGGCATGCACACGCTGTCGACGCCGACGAAGAAGGGCACGTTCAATCTGTTCATTGTCAGGCCGGACACGATCAACATCCGCGTGGCCGCACTCGTCCAGCTGGCGCTCGAGTCGAAGGTCCTGCCGATCAAGGGTCCCAAACTGCTGACGGGGTACATGGAGTTCGGCGCCGGCCTGCAGCTGCCGTTCTTCGACGCCGTCTGGTCCAGGCCACCGCTGGCCAACTGGAGCGTAGACACCGACATCGGCATCGGCGTCGAAGCGGAGGCGAAGCTGGCGCTGCCGCTCGGCTTCTCGAAACGCACGGGGATCGGACTGGAGCACGAGTGGGAGTACGAACTGGTGCGCACGGATTTCCTCGACCTGTGGGGTCGGGGCGAAGGTCTGATCGAGGTGAACGTGAGCGGCACTGACTTCGATCCCGACGGATTCGTATTGAACGCCGCGCGCGTGGACGGTCTGCTCGTGCCGCCGTACTCGGACACCATGAGGACGCAGATCGCGGGGGCGGGCGGCTCCACGCCGTTCCGCGCCATGTCCGGCAACGCCACGGCGAAGGCATGCGCTCGCTGGTTCGCGGGCTGGCCGTTCAACCATCTCGTGCCGCCGCTCTACGTGCACTGCGATGCGGTCGCAGAACCGCATCGTCTGTTCTTCACGGGTCTGGCGCCGAACTGCAGTGTCAGGCCACGCAGGATCCAGAGCGTCTGGCATGGCTCGCACCCCCAGGTCATGACCCGGTTCGGTGCGGCCGACACGACGCGCTTCTGGATCGAGTGCCGTCCGCTCGACGATGCGAGCACGGCGGTGTTGCGCGTCACCTCGGTCACGAGGGGGAATACGGCCGAGGACGGAGGTTACAGGGTCCTCGTGAACGACACGGCGCTCGGTGCGATCGCGCCGAACGATGTGACGCTGCTCACCGGCCTGACGCCCGGCACGCTGAGGGTCCTCCTCGACGAGGTCGCGTCGTACTGCCTGGTGGAAACCGAGAATCCCGTCACGGTGGATGTCGCGGCCGGCGACACGGCGAGCGTCTCGTTCGACACGTACTGTCCGCTCGCGCTCCCTTCGCAGAGCGGCACGCTGCAGCTGGTCACGGTGACGACGGGCGACAACCCGGATCCCGACGGATACACCGTGCTGATCGACGGGACCAGTGTCGGCTTCGTGGCCTCCACGGGAACGCTCGCTCTGCACAACCTGGCCCCGGGCGCGCACACCCTCGAGCTGATCGACGTCGCCGGCAACTGCGTGGTGGCCGGCGAGCACCCTCGTACGCTGACCGTCGCGGGAGGTGTGACCGCCGATGAGACGGTCCGGATCGTGTGCAGCGGTGA
This sequence comes from Longimicrobiales bacterium, assembly GCA_041568755.1. Lineage (GTDB taxonomy): Bacteria > Gemmatimonadota > Gemmatimonadetes > Longimicrobiales > RSA9 > JBFFZF01. Next base: position 6,955 of record JBFFZF010000221.1, read on the forward strand.
GGAGCTGCGCGGCGACCTGTCGGTCATCGTATCGACGATCGGCGATCAGGCACCGGACGCGTTCATGGTCCGTGCCGGCCGCGCGGAGGCCAGTGTCGGAGCTCGTGACACGGCCTTCATCGCCGGGCTGCCCGAGGGCAACCTGGCCGTCCGCCTCGAAGACGTGCCGGCCGGCTGCGCGGTGCCCGGCCGCAATCCGCAGACGGCCGCAATCTCGAGTGCACTGACCGCGCAGCTGACGTTCTTCGTGTTCTGTCTGCCGGGCAGTGTGGGCTGGGTGTCCGCCAACGGCGACGCCCAGCTCCTGCAGCTGCTGGCCATGACGCGCGGCGCGATCATGCCGGCGGAGCCAGCGATGGTGCAGTGCTGGGGGTCGGCGTACAACCGGGGCGAGAACCGTGGGCGTGTCCTCGAAGGCCACCTGGCGCGCCTGTTCGAGACGTGCTTCCGGCCGCAGACGGTCTCCGAACAGACGTTCGAGATCGGCTTTGCGGGCGCCCTCGAAGGCACAGCCACAATGACACGGATCGTGGCGCAGGACGGCCTGGGCAACGGCGGCGTCATCGGCACGATCGAGATCAGGGGGACGTGGAACGGCGTGTCGGGTGTCTTCCGCGGCGTGTTGGCGGGCACGGTCACTTCGAACGTCCTG
>JBFFZF010000222.1:0-7593 GCA_041568755.1 Longimicrobiales bacterium
AGCGCCAGGTTCATGCGATCGATGATGTCGTCCAGCTCGACCTGCTGGATGTGCTTGGCCGCATCGACACGGAAACCGGCCACGCCGATCCGTGCGAGCATGATCAGGTAGTCGGCAATCTTCTGCCGCACGGCAGCCAGCCCGGTGTGCAGATCGGGCAGCGAGAACAGCTCGCACTCCTGCACGTTGGCGGCGCTCCGGTAATTGTTGAGCGCGCACGGCGGATGGAATTCGCTCGGCGTGTACAGGCCCGGGTAGGCGTACTTGGTATACGCCGTGCCGTTGCTGCCGACGCCCGGGCTGGGGAAGTTGGTCATGTGATTGATGACGGCGTCGACCACGATGTCGACGCCTGCGCCCCGGCAGCGGTTCACCATGTCGGTGAATTCCGCGCCCGTCCCCGACCGGCTGCGTGCGATGCTGTAGCTCACCGGCTGGTAACGCTGGCTCCAGGGGTAGTTGGGCGGCTCGAGGCTGTGCTCCTGCGGCGGTGAGACCTGCACGGCCGCGACGCCGGCCGGACCGAGCACGTTCTCGCACTCGGCCGCGATGCCCGGCCACTTCCACTCGAACAGATGGACGGCAACGCGGCCGGCGGCCCCGTGCCCGCTGGCACGGTAGGTCGCATCGAGGACGGGCCGGCCCTCGGGCAGGCCGGTGGTCAACGGCGCGGTCGTGCCGCCGTCACAGGCCAGCACGAGTGCCGCCAGCGCGGTCGCGAGTGCGGCCGGATGACCGGGCCACCCGCGAATCGCGGTGCCGCCGGTTGGCCGGCGACACCGCGATCCCGTGGAAAGGGTTGGAAGTTCCGTGCTCAATAGCCCGGGTTCTGCGTCAGATTCGGATTCGCGACCAGCTCGGACGCCGGCAGCGGATAGAGCCGCCGGAAGTCTTCCGTCGCGCGGCCTGCCGCGACGCCGCCCTTCCAGGCCCACAGGTAACTGCCGCCCGTGAACCGGTTGAAGCGGACCAGATCGGTTCGGCGGTGCGCCTCCCAGAGCAGCTCACGGCCGCGCTCCTCCAGAATGAAGTCGAGCGTCAGCTGCGCGTCCGTGATGTTGCCGCTCGTGTTGCCGAACGCCCGCTGGCGCAGCGCATTGACATAGGCCAGCGCCTGGCCGCGGTTGCCGCCGCCACCGCGCAGCACCGCCTCGGCATACATCAGGTACGCATCGCCCAGGCGGAACATCGGGAAGTCCGTGTCCACGTGCGTCGCGTGTGAACCGCGCGCCCCCGTCGACGTCACGTTGCTGTACTTCGGGGCCGGGATGCCGGTGAAGAAGTCACCGATCGCCGTCACTTCGACGGACTGCCCGGTGGTGAAGAAGTACGAGGCCCTGCGGTCACCCGCCCCGAACAGCCGGTACGCCTGCGGCTTGAGGCGCAGGCCCCACCAGCCGCCGTCGATGCCGTAGTCGGCCGCGTTCATGTTCCCGCCAACGGACGCGTGCACGAGGAACGTCATGCCGCCCCAGGTCTGCGTGCGCAGCCCGTCCTGCGGGACGGCGAAGATGATCTCGGGCGAGGTGTGGTTGTCGGCCAGGAAGATGTCGCGGTAGTTGTCGTCCAGGCTGAAGCCGCCGCTGATCACGGCCTCGACGGCCGTGCGCGCATCGGCCCAACGCTCGCTGCCCGTGTACACGCCGGCATTGAGGTACAGCTTGGCCAGCAGCATCGACGCGGCGGCCTGGTTGGCGCGCCCGTACGTGCCCGGCCCGGCCTGCGGCAGGCTGCTGCGGATCTCGTTCAGCTCGGTCACGACGAAGTTGAAAATGTCCGCGCGTGTCGCCTGCTGCGGTGGTGTCGCGCCCAGCGCGTCCGTCTCCCGGACGAGCGGGATGCTGCCGAACAGGTCGATCCCGTGCCAGTAGCTGAGCGCGCGCAGGAAGCGGGCCTCGGCCCGGTACTGCTGGATCTGCGTGCGCAGCGTGCCGCTGACGCCCCGCTCCCCGAGCCTGGCGTCCGTCGTCTGGCGCAGGAACTCGTTGGCCATGCCCACCTGGAAGAAGATCCGGTAGTACATGGCCACGACGAACGAATTGGATGCGGCCCACAACTGCGTATTCATTTCGGGCAGGCCGACGTCGCCCCAGCCGATGACTGCAGCGTCCGTGGGCAGCTCCTGTGCCTCCCAGTACAGGCGGAGGTACTGCGAGAAGCCCTCGTCGATGCCCTGGATGTCCGGCCGGCCGGCCGCGCCCTGCTGGCCGCTGACGGCCAGCCCGGCATAGACCTTGGCAAGGAATGCACGGTACGAGCCGGCGTCGTTGAAGACGTTGGCGTCCGTGATCGTGCTCTTGGGCTCCACTGCCGGGTCCGTGCAGGCGGCGACCCCGAACAACAGGAGGCCTGCGGCCACGGCGAGCGGGGCCATGCGCAATCTGCTGATCATATCTCCGTCCCTTCTCGGTTTCGAAGTCCGTGGCCGCTCAGAAGCGGATGCTCAGGCCGCCCGTGAACGTGCGCGAGCGGGGATAGATGTTGTTGTCGAGGCCGTTCAGTCCGGCCGTCGGATCCACGCCGCTGTAACCGGTCAGCGTGAACGCGCTCTGCACGGCGCCGTACAGCCGCATCGGCCGGCCCGCATACTCGAAGCTGTAGCCGACCGAGAGGTTGTCCATGCGCAGGAAGGACGCGTCCTCGACGTAGTAGTCGGACAGGTACTGCGGTGTCCGGAACCCGGTCTCCAGCACGGAACTGTGCAGGTTGTACGGCGAGCCGCGCCCGACCTCGGCGTACGTGCCCAGGTTGGACGCGACGTTGTTGTACACGTAGTTGCCCAGATACGCCCGCAGCGTGAAGGACGCATCGAAGTTGCGGTAGCTCATCTGCGACGAGTGACCCAGGATCCAGTCCGGCGCGGGATCGTTGAAGGCGCGCCGGTCGTCGACGGTGATGTTGCCGTCGCCGTCCAGGTCCTCGTACTCGCCCTCGACGGGCTTGCCGTCCCGGTAGACCTGCTTGTGGACGAAGAAGGAATTGATCGGCTGTCCGGGCTCGAGGACCTGGATGAAGGTCCCGACACCGCCCGAGACCAGACCCGTCAGGATCTGCTGCGCCTCACCGGCGAACGGGTTGATGCTGACCAGCTCGTTGCTGTTGTACGAGGCGTTGAAGTCGGTCGACCAGCGGAACCCGTCGCTGGCGTCCGGCTCGATGAGCTGGGCGCTCAACGTGAGCTCGACGCCCGTGTTCTTCATACTGCCGATGTTGGTCGTCAGGAAGTTGGACAGATTCGTGCCGGCCGCGACCGGGACCGTGAAGATCAGGTCTTCCGTGTCCTTGGTGTACCAGTCGATGGCGCCTGTGATGCGCTGGTCGTGGAGGCCGAAGTCGAGCCCGATGTTCCACGAGCGCGTCTCCTCCCACTTGATGTTGGGATCGGCGGCGCTGGGCCGGATCGTCGTGACGTAATCGGTGCCGAACAGCGCCTGGGTCTGTACGTCGCCGACCTGGTACGTCGTGTACTGCTGGTAGTTGGCGAACGCCTGGTTGCCCGTCTTGCCCCACGCTGCGCGCAGCTTCAGATCGGACAGGGCATCCATGTCGGACAGGAACGACTCCTGCGAAAGGCGCCAGGCCAGCGCAACGGAGGGGAAGGTGCCCCACTCGTTGCCCGGACCGAAGCGGGACGAGCCGTCCCGACGGACGCTGAAGCCGGCCAGGTAGCGGTCCTGATAGTTGTAGTTCAACCGGCCGAAGAAAGAGATCAGCTTGCTGTCCTGGATGTCCAGGTTGTTCTGGATCTGCTCCGTGCCGGGAATGCCGTTCTCGCGCAGCAGGTCCGTGCTCAGGCCCTGCGCCTGCAGCCACGGAAACTCGCCGTTCGACTGCGCATAGGAGTAGCCGGCCGTGATATCCACGTTGCCGGGCAGCTGCTGCAGCGGCGCCGTGTAGTTCGCGTAGGCCTCGAGCACCGCATTGGTCACGGACGGGTTGGAACGGAACAGTGTCCCGCCGGTGCCGGTCTTCAACTGACTGTGCAGGACACTGGGCGTGAACGTCTCCCGCTCGCTCTTGGTGACGTCGTAGCCCAGGTTGACGGTGCCCTTGAGGCGGTCGAAGAAGGGCAGGCGGTAATCCGCCTGCAGGTTGCCGATGCTGCGGTACGTCACGCCCTGGTCCTGCGCCAGCGCCAGGATCGCGAGCGGGTTGTCCGCCGAGGTCAGCAGATTGCCTGGCCAGTCGTAGAAGCCGGTCGGCGCGTTGGGGTCGTTGACGGGCTGCGTGGGGCCCATCTGGGCCGCATTCGACAGCACGCCGCCCGGCGTGAACCCGTCGTCGGAGCGGGAACCCTTGATCGACGAACGGATCGTCAGGTACTCGTCGAACAGCCGCTGGTTGTAGTTCGCGCCGAGCGACAGTCGCTCGACCGTCGTGCCCTCGATCACGCCGTCCTGGTTCAGGTACCCCACCGACAGCCGGTAATCCAGGTCGTCGCCGGCCCCGGACACGGCAAGGTTGTGCTCCTGACCGAACGCGTTGCGCGCGACGAGGTCGAACCAGTTGGTGGTGGCGTTGGCCAGCTGGCCGACGTTCTGCGGCGCGAAATCCTGCACCGCGGTGCGGAACTGCGCGGCGTTGAGCATGTCCGGCGTGCGCGTGATGAACGAACCCGACATGCTGCCCGAATACTGGAACTCGGGGGCGCCCGCGCCCCGCTTGGTCTGGATCAGGATGACGCCGTTCGCGGCGTTCGCGCCGTAGATCGCGGCCGCGGATGCGTCGCGCAGCACGGTCACGCTCTCGATGTCTTCCGGATTCAGGAAGTTGAGCGGGTTACGGCCCGCCGACAGCCCGCCGCCGGCGCCTGTCCCGATGGGCACACCATCGATCACGTACAGCGGGTCGCTGCTCGCGTTGATTGACGTGGCGCCGCGGATGCGGATCGAGATACCGCCGCCCGGCTCGTTGTTGTCCACGATCTGGACGCCGGGCACCTTGCTCTGGATGAGTTCTTCGGGGCTGACGATCCGGCCCGCATTGAAGTCCCCGGTCTTGAGCTGCGCGACCGCGCCCGTGATGTTACCGGCGCGCTGCTGTCCGTAGCCGGTCACGACGACCTCGGCCAGACTGACGGCCTGGATCATCAGGGACAGATCGACGACGACCGTCTGGCCGGCCGCGACCGACACCTGCTGCGACGCCTCGGCGTAGCCCAGCATGCTGGTGCGCAGCGTGTACGTGCCGGGCGTGACGCGCGTGATCGTGTAACGACCGTCCGAGCCCGTGAGCGCGCTGTAGTCGCCCATCTGGACGACAGCACCGGCCACGGGTTGCAACGTTGCACCGTCCGTGATGCGCCCTCGGACGGTGCCTTCCGGACCCTGCGCGGCGAGCGGCAGCATCCAGAACACCGCCAGCAGCGCAGGGATCATTCGCCATGCTCGTTTCATAACCGCGTTCCGTCCAATGTATGGGGATGAACCGGCTCCGGGCCGCCGTGGTCCGGAGCGCAATGAACGACGCGCTGAACGCGCGCCAGCTTCGCACTCAGTTGTCAAAGGGGATCCGCCGCGATTTGCTCGGCATCGAGCAGGCTGGGTTGACCGGCGCCGCACAGGGGCGGCAGACTGCAGATGCGACGAGTACAGTCGTTCCTTTCGCGTTACGGGACGTGCGTACCGAGGGCAATGGAACCTGACGACACGGCCGTGTCAACCGGGTGTCACAGGATGGACCCCCACCGACGTTATTGAAGATTGGAGGCCCGTTTCCGGCGTGGGGTTCCGCGCAGCCGGCCGGAGCGCGATCGCTGCCGCCGCCGGCCAATACCGCCCGTGTTACGGGCCCCGCCGACGGCAGCGTGCCGTCTCCGAGGCCCGTCCGTCGAGGTCCTGTCCAGCCTTCCTGCCTGTGCCAGCCCGGCCGCCGTGCCCGGCGACCTGCGATCCGGCCCGGCGGCTTGCCATCCGGCAGCCCTTCGGTGAAGACTCCCGCGCCCGCGGCCGGCGCCGCGCAGGAACAACTGCCAAGGATTGTGAGGATCCGCCGTGAAACGACTGCTCGGAACGATCGTCCTGGCCGTGCTGGCCCTGACGGCGGTGCTGCTGGTCCGGACCGCGCGTGTGCCGGAGCCCGCGCCGGCCGCGGAGGCAGGGGCGCCGGCCACCACCGTCGACACGAGCGCGGCCATCGCCCGCATGGCGGGCGCGATCCGGTTTCCAACGGTTTCGTACGGGACCGGTGCCCCGATCGACACGGCCGCGTACCTCGACCTGCACGGCTACCTGCAGCGCAGCTTCCCGCTCGTGCACGGCGCGCTCACGCGCGAACTGGTCGCGGGGGCGAGCCTGCTGTACACGTGGCCGGGCGTCGACCCGATGGCGGAGCCCGTCGTGCTGATGGGCCACATCGACGTCGTGCCCGTGCCGGAGGAGAGCCGGGAGGCGTGGACGCACGCGCCGTTCGCGGGCGTGATCGCGGACGGGTTCGTGTGGGGCCGCGGTGCCATCGATGACAAGGCGACGGTCCTGTCCATCCTCGAGGCCGCGGAGAGCCTGCTGCGCGACGGGTACACGCCGCCGCGCACCGTGTACTTCGCCTTCGGCCACGACGAGGAGGTCGGTGGACGGTACGGCGCGCGCGCGATGGTCGAGCTGCTGGTCGGCCGGGGCGTGCGGCCGGCGCTCGTGCTGGACGAGGGCGGCTTCCTGACGGAGGGCGCGATCCCGGTCGTGCCCGGGCGGGCCGCGATCGTCGGGATCGCGGAGAAGGGCTACCTCAGCCTGCGGCTGCGGGCCCGGGCCGCCGGCGGTCACTCCTCGATGCCGACCGGACGCACGGCCGTCGGGGCGCTCAGCCGTGCCGTCGCGGCCCTGGAGGCCAGCCCGTTTCCCGCCAGCCTGGACGGGCCGACGCGCGGCATGCTCGAGGCCCTCACGCCGTGGGCGCCGTACGGGCAGCGCGTCGCGCTGGCCAATCTGTGGCTGACGGAACTGCTCGTGCGGCGCGGCCTGAGCGGCACGCCCCTCGGTGCCGCGCTGATGCGGACGACGATCGCGCCCACGATGCTGACGGCCGGGATCAAGGACAACGTGCTGCCGCCGGAGGCGACGGCGGTGGTCAATTTCCGGATCCGGCCGGGCGAGACGATCGAGAGCGTGACGGAGCGGGTGCGTCGGGTCATAGCGGACACGATGATCATCGTCGAGCCGCTCGACCGTGCGGCCGTCGACCCATCGCCCGTCTCCGATATCACGTCACCGGCCTACCGGCTGATCGAGGAGACCATCCGGGGCATGGTGCCGGGCGAGTCGCTGCCGGTCCTGCCGTATCTGGTGATGGGCGGGACGGACGCCAAGTTCTGGAGCGCGCACAGTGATCGCGTCTTCCGCTTCCTGGCCGTGCCCCTGGGCGATGGCGACATCGAGCGGATTCACGGCGTCGACGAACGCATTGCCGTAACCGACTACGTGACGTCGGTCCAGTTCTTCGCGCGCCTGCTCAGGGGGATCGACCGGCTCTGAGGCCGTCGAGCGCGGCGGTCCGCGGGTTGGGCCTGTCCGCCGCCTAACAGCACAACTTCGCGATGACCTGCAGCGTCCAGCCGCGGCTGTTCGGCATGGGCGGATACACGCCGATCGGCAGGCG
>JBFFZF010000223.1:0-7572 GCA_041568755.1 Longimicrobiales bacterium
CCACGACCAGCGACCTCATGCCGATCTCGAGGGGCGTGCATCCAACGGGTGCTCCGACGCCGGGCACGTGCGCCGTCATCAATGCGGTCGGGGACTCGGTGCTCATCCCGACCTCCCGTGACGAGCAGGGCCGCTTCGTGTGGGGCGACAGCAACCGCGACGAATGGTGGTACCTCGTCGAGCAGACACGCGCCCTGAATCTCGTGCTCGACTCCGGCGCCGCACGCGTCTGGCGGACGAACGCGCACGTCCGCGCCGAGATGCGGCTCGTGATGAAAGTCTATGAAACGGAGTGGCAGCCCATTTTCGACGAGCTCTACGCAGACCCGCTGCCCGACATGGATGGCAATGGCCGCATGATCTTCCTGTCCGCATGGAACTCCGCGGTCGGTGGCGGCGGCGGTACCGGCGAGTATCTCCAGGCTGACTGCCCGGAACGCTGGCGGTTCGGTGAAGCGTTCTACGTTCCGATGGACATGTACTCCGATGATCCGGAGCGCACGCCGCCGCACCTGCGTCCGTATTTCTTTCTCGTCGCCCACCACGAGGCGAGCCACACGCACGACCTGGCCCGGCGCACCGCTCGTTTCGGCCACCAGCGGACATGGTACTCCTCGCAGGTTCCGACGGAGGGCGTCGCGAGCTTCACGACGGCGTACTGGCTGCTCAAGAGGACCGGCAACGCGCTGCTCGGCAACCACGACCGCCCCGGTACGACCGTTGCCTTCGAGGGAATGACACTGTGGCCCGAAAGCTGGGCAATCCATCCGCGCATCTCCGGCACATACCACTGGACATCATGGGCCGGTGCCGGCGGGTATGCGCAGTCGCTCCAGTTCATCACGTGGGCCGCGGCGCAGGCGGTCCGCGCGGGCCGACCGGTGTCGAGCGTTCTGACCGGCCTTTCGTACGGCAACCGCGAACGGGCGACGTACGGCAGCGTCTACCGCGATGCGACCGGCACACAGCTGGAGGATGACGAAGTCCTCATCCGCTGGGGCCTGTCCTGGCTGGTCGACGATCGCGTGCCCGGAGCGGATCCGGAACTCGGCATCCCCACCTGGAACACGGCCCGGATCTACGAGACGGAGCCGCCGCCCGCGGCGCTGCCGCGCGCCGTGCTGAACGGCAGCGGTCGCGCGGTTCTCCAGCTGGGCGAGCCGGACATTGGTCTGATCGAGATCGGCGCGGGCGATGCCCACCGCCTGAGTGTCGCCGTGATGGATCGGGGCGCAGCCGCAAGGCTGCGCGTGGAGATCCTGCGCGCGAGGTAAGGTCCGGCAAGCCTCCAGCCCGACCGGGGATCGCGAACGCTGGCGTGCGCTGACCACCGGCCTCAGAATGGGGCAGGCGAGCCTCACGCTCGCCTTCGCGGTCCGTACCGGCTCGCTCACCGTACACCGGGACCATGCCCATGACACGCGCGCCCGCACCGGCGATTCTCGGCCTCATGGCCGCCACCGCCTTCACTGCCACCACTCGTCCACTCGCCGCGCAGTCCGGCGCGCTGGACGTCTCCCGTTACGCGCGCGCCGAACGCCTCCTCGCCTGGAACACGGACAACCTCATCGCGGGTGACCAGGTCACGCCCACGTGGATGCGCGGCGGCAACCGGTTCTGGTACCGCAACAAGACCGGCGATGGCGCCGAGTTCGTGCTCGTCGATCCGGCCCGCGCCACGCGGTCACTGCTTTTCGACCACGACCGGCTGGCCGCCGCGATGTCGCTCGCGGCGGACACCAGCTTCGTGGGCAACAAGCTGCCGTTCCGCACGTTCGAGTTCACGGATGACGAGCAGGCGATCCGTTTCAACGCCAACCGGAAAGGCTTCACGTGCGACATCGCGCGTTACACGTGCACGGTCGGCGATTCGCTCGCCAACCGGCAGGCGTTCGTGCGTTCGCCCGACGGGCGCACGGAAGCATTCATCCACGAGCACGATCTCTGGATCCGCCCGTTCGGCGGCGGCGACTCGACCCGGCTCACGACGGATGGCCAGCCGCTGTTCGAGTACGGCATCGTCGCCGCCCGGCCGGGTCAGATCATCGCCGGCGTGCAGCAGCGGCCGGTGCTGCAGTGGTCGCCCGACTCGCGCCGCATCGCCGTCCAGCGCATGGACGAGCGCAACGTGGGCCAGATGACGCTGTACTCGTCGACGCACGAACGGCCGAAGGCGTACAGCTACCCGTATCCGTTGCCGGGCGACTCGATCATCCCGCGCTTCGATATCCACGTCGTCGACGTCGAGACGAAGGCCAACCTCCGGATCGATGTCGAGCCGCAGCCGTACATCACGTTCAGCGCGACCGGCGTCGCCGACTCGACCTGGCTGACCGTCAAGTGGAAGCAGAACGGACAGCGGCTGTACTTCACGCACGCCGTACGCGGTGCCAAGCGCATCGCGCTCATGGAAGCCGATCTGGCCACGGGCCGCGCGCGCCGCATCGTCAGCGATTCGCAGGCCACGCACGTCGAACTGAACCTGGACATCGTGGGCGGCAGGCCCAACTGGGACGTGATCAACAACGGCCAGGACGTCATCTGGTTCTCCGAACGCGACGGGTTCGGCCACCTGTACCGGTTCGACGCGCAGGGCAACCTGAAGAACCGCATCACGGGCGGCGCGTGGACGGTCGGTGATCTGCTGCACATCGACGAAACCACGGGCCGTCTCTGGATCACGGCGCGCGGTCGCGAGCCGGATCGCCTGCCCGTCATGGCCGATTTCTACGCCGTCAACCTGGACGGCACCGGCCTCACCCGCCTGGCGGGCGAGCCTGCGGATCACACGGTCCGCGCCACGCCCGATGGCCGCTGGTTCGTAGACAGCTGGTCGCGCCCCGATGCGCCGCCCGTCAGCGTGCTGCGCGACCGCACCGGCCGCGTCGTGCGCGCGCTCGAGACGGCCGACGTCTCCCGGCTGCGCGACATGGGCTGGTCACCGCCCGTGATCTTCGAGTACAAGGCCCGGGATGGCGTGACATCGATGTGGGGGCTGATCTACAAGCCGTCCGACTTCGATTCGACGAAGGTGTACCCGGTCGTCGAGTACATCTACCCGGGGCCCTTCATCGGCAGTGTGGGCCGCTGGAACTTCGGCGGCGGCACGCTGGGCACGGCGCTGCGCAGCGATCAGGACGCGCTGGCCGAGCTGGGCTTCATCGTCGTGCAGATGGATCACCTGGGCACGCCGTTCCGCTCGAAGGCCATCCTCGACAACTACTGGGGCAACATGGGCGACAACGGCATCGCCGATCACGTCGCCGCGCTGCGCCAGCTGGGCGCGCGCCACCGCTGGATGGACCTCGACCGTGTCGGCATCTACGGCCATTCCGGCGGCGGCTTCGCTTCGACGGACGCGATCCTGCGCTTCCCCGACGTGTACCACGTCGCCGTGTCGACGGCCGGCAACCACGATAACCGCAGCTACCATGCCGCGTACGCGGAGAAGTACCAGGGCCTGATGAAGCGGGACACCGTGCGCGGGACCACGAGTTACGACAACCAGATCAACGCGGCGCTGGCGAAGAACCTGAAGGGCAGGCTGTTCCTGATGACGGGGGACATGGATGACAACGTGCACCCGGCCATGACGATCCAGGTCGCGGACGCGCTGATCAAGGCGAACAAGTCGTTCGATTTCCTGATCATGCCCAACCGGTCGCACGACCTGAACGACCCTTACGTGATCCGCCGGCGCTGGGACTACTTCGTCGAGCACCTCATGGGCGAGAAGCCGCCCCCGGATTACGAGATCCGGCGGCCGTCGATGTGAGGTCCTGACGGGCGCGGCTACGGCGCCTGGCCGACCCGCGCCAGGCGCCGGCGCACCTCCGCCGTCGTCTGGGCGAGCGGCCCGTCCGCACGACTCCACAGCTGCAGCAGGCGGGCGTACGCCCGCGCGGCCTCCGTCCGCTCACCCCTCGCCTCGTGCAGCTCACCGGTGCGGATCAGCGCCCGGCCCATCTCCAGCGCATCGGTCTTGTAGCGCCAGAGCCACGGCGAGTCGGTGTATCGCACCCAGGCGGCGAGCGCCGAGTCCGGCCGGCCGACGGCCTCCCAGCCGCGCGCGACGTCGGGCAGCGGGCAGATCGGACACCGGTGCCGGTCGGCCGCCTCGCGGAGCGCTCCTTCCGCGTCGGCCGGGCGACCCTCGGCGAGCGCGATCACGCCGCGCGTCCACGCACCTTCAGCGGGCTGCAGCAGGCCCAGCGCGCGGTCGTTGCTGTCTGCCGCGGCCTGCAGCATGCGCGCGCGGGCGAGGTCCCCCAGCTGCGCGTAGAAACGTGCGAGCGAGCCGTAGGGCCGATCGCCCGGCAGGATGTCTTCGAGAGGCTGGAGCGCGAGCACGGAGTCGACCACCGCGTGCGCGCGCTCGGGTTGTCCGTAGTGACGCAGGTGCAGGCCCGCGAGCTGGAGCGCGCCGGACAGCCGCCGGCCATACGACCCGGTGTGAGTGCTGACCGCGATCTGCTCGTGCCAGCGTCGCTCGGCTTCCACGAGTCGGCCCCGCGTCATCGCGATGCCCGCGAGCTGTTCGATCGCGTCGACCAGCTGGATCGAATCGCCGAGCAGACGCTGGTAGTTGATGAGCGCAAGTCGTTCGGCCTCGTCCCACGACTGCTCGGCCACGGCCTGCTGCACGACCACGGTGGGCAGCACCGGGTCGTCGGGCAGCCGTCTGTGCACGATGTCGAGCACGCGGCGCCCTTCGGCGGGCCGGCCCTGCATCACGAGCACGTTGTGCAGCCCGTAGTAGAGCACGTTGATCGAGGAATCGATCGCGATCGCGCGCGTCCACAGGCTCTCCGCGGCTTCGTAGTTGCGCGCATCGCGGTGCGCGAGGGCGAGGTTGTTCAGGATGGGCACATCGCTGGGGTATCGTTCCAGCAGGCGGCCGTATTCGCGGATCGACGTCTCGAGATCGTTCCGGCCGTAGGCATCGCTGGCGATCATCATGGCGCCGTCGCGTAACGGCAGTCGGTCCCGGTGCGCGAAGGCACGTTGCCGTGCGTCGTGCGCGCGGCCGCTCTCGGCCATCGCGGTGTACACGCTGGCCAGCGCGAAGTACGCCGACGCGAACGCGGTGTCCAGCGCGACCGCCTCTCGCAGGAGTTCGGTGGCGTGCGTGCGATCGCCGCGCACGAACGACCGGTAGCCTTCCGTGTACTTGCGCAGCGCGGGCAGCGACGCCGTCGTCGCGTGTTCGAGCGTCGGCATGGTGCGCACGTCGCGCAGCGACTCGCCCAGCCGCTGGCGGAGCGTTCCGCTCGCGCGTCCGACCGCCGCGATCAGCCCGGTCGAGTCCGCCGCGGTCTCGCGCAACGTGGTCAGCTCTTCGCCGGACTCGGCGCTGATGAGCTGCGCGCTCAGCGTGTACGCCCCGCCGACCCGCGCGATGGAGCCGCTCACGAAGGCCTTGGCGCCTTCGCGCATCGCCAGTTCCCGCGCCACACTGTCGTCGGGGATGGCACTGCCCGGGTGCTGCATGCGCTCGAGGGCTGCGCGCACCTGTACCGGCGTCAGCACGCGGATGCGTGGGGATTGCGCGAGGTCGATGCGGAACGCCTCGGTGATGGCCACCGCGAGCGATGGATCGTTCAGCTGCTCGGTGAAGTGGCTGACGACGATGCGGTCCCGTTCCGCGAGCGCGCCGTTGGCCAGCAGCGACTGTGGCGCCTCGCTGCGCACGCCGAAGGCCGCGGCCAGCAGCGCCGTGACCAGACCCGCGCCGACCGCGGCCAGCACCGCAGTCCGATTGCGCCCGAGGAACTTCGCCGTGCGGTAACGGACGCTGTCACGGCGCGCGCTGATGGGCAGCCCGTCGAGGTGACGGCGCAGGTCCGTGGCGAGGGCGTCCACGGATGGATAGCGGCGCTCCGGCTCCTTGCGGAGCGCCGCGAGCACGATGGTATCGAGATCGCCCCGCAACTGGCGCCCGGTACCCGGCGGTGTCGCCTTGCTGGGTGACACCGGTGAGGTGGTCCGTACCGCGTCGGCGATGTCCAGCGGATCGCGGCTGCGCGGCTGGTAGGGCGAACGGCCGGTGAGCAGCTCGTACAGCACGACGCCGAGCGAGTAGATGTCGCTCGCGGGCGTGGCCGAGCGACCCTCGACCTGCTCGGGGCTCGCGTACTCCGGCGTGAGGAGCCGCAGGCCGGTCAGCGGTGCGGTCGCGCCGGTCGCGTCCGGCGATGCGGCCTTGGCGATACCGAAATCCAGCAGCTTCGGCACGCCCTGACGCGTCACCAGGATGTTGGCCGGTTTGATGTCACGGTGGACGACGCCGAGGTCGTGCGCATGGGCCACGGCATCGCAGATGGGCAACAGGAGGCGCAGCCGGTCGGCGATGCTCAGCGCACGTGTGCGCGCGTACCGGTCGATCGGCTCGCCGTCGATGTACTCCATGACGAAGAACGGGCGGCCGTCGGGGCTCGTCCCGCCATCGAGCAGGCGCGCGATGTTGGCATGTTCGAGCGAGGCCAGGATCTGGCGTTCGGCGCGGAAGCGGTGCAGCAGCGGATCGACGTCGAGGCTGCGCCGGATGACCTTGAGCGCGACCCGCTGTTCGTACTGGCCGTCCGCCCGCTCGGCCAGGTACACCGCGCCCATGCCGCCGCGCGCGATCTCGCGCACGATGCGGTACGGCCCGAAGCGCTGACCCGGCGCAACGGCCTCGTCGTCGCGATCCGGCCAGCGGCCGGCGGTCAGGACGGCGGGCGAGTCGATGAAGTCGCCGGCGCTCTCGTGCGCCACGATCAGCCGTTCGGCGCGGGCGCGCAGCTCCGTGTCGCCCGCGCAGGCCTCGTCGAGGTACGCGCGGCGCCGGTCCGCGTCCAGCCCCGTCGCCGTGTGGAAGATCTCGTTGAGCCGCGCCCAGCGATCGTCGCTCATGGGGAGGACGCGTGACGCCCGCCCGGATCGTGCGCGGCCGGACGATACAGCTCCTCGCAGACGATCGGGATCATGTCGTCGAGGGCGCGCCGAACCCCACCCGTGAAGGCGATCAGCAGACGGGTCGTGCCGCCGGCATCGGCGCGGGCTTCGGACATGAAGCGGCTACGGAAGTCGGTGGATGAGATCGGGCCGGTCACTGCCGGCAACCGCACAACCTACTGCAGATCCTGTGCCCGGCTCAATGGCGCCCCGCGACGCCGGCCGCGGGCCCGGCCCGTGAGCCAGTCCGCACCCGTTTCGTCGTAACCGGGGCGCAGCATCACACACACCGAGGAGAACAACCATGTCCAGGCTCGACCGGACCGCATCGACGGTCCTCACATTCGTGCTCGTGCTCGCCGGCTGTGAAACGGCGGACACGGAGCCGCTGGCGCCCGCGTTTTCGCACGGCACCGCTTCCCATCAGACGGCTCCCGTGAGGTGGCACGGCCAGCAGCAGCTGATCGCGCTCGGCGGCAACGGGAAGTCGGGCGTCGTCGGAGACGCTTCGGCCAGGCTGGTCCGCAACCGGAACGGCATCTCGTACCAGATCCACGCCGCGGAGCTGAACCCCGGCAACGCGTACAGTCTGTGGCTGGTCGTCGTGAACAATCCCGCTGCGTGCGCGGCATCGCC
>JBFFZF010000224.1:0-7559 GCA_041568755.1 Longimicrobiales bacterium
ACCGAACCTCGCAGGCCCCGGGGCCGGCGTCCCCCCCGACGCCGGCCCCTGATGTCCGGGTCGACCACGCCCTCCGAATGCGCCGCCACGGCCTTCATGATCGCGCAGCAACGCCAGCGTCGGTGTGTGGATCCGATCGAGGCGCTGAAGATCTGAGGTTCGCCGTGTCTGCGGCGGTCGGGATCGCGCGCGTCAGTGGCCCGTTGCCGGCGCGACCGTTTCGTCACTGCGCAGCGCCTCGACCAGCTCGCGCACGTGCGCGGGCGGTGGTGCGGTGAGCAGGCTGACGCCGACGGTCACGACGAAGTTCAGCACCATGCCGACCGTGCCGATCCCCTGGGCCGAGATGCCCAGGAACTCGCCCGCGAGCGGGGCTTCGGTCCCGAAGATCTGGACGGACCGGTTGAGCACGATGAACGTGCCCGTGAACAGCAGGCCGGTGACCATGCCGGCAATGGCGCCGGTCGATGTCGTACGCTTCCAGAAGATCCCGAGCACGAGGATCGGGAAGAAGCTGGCGGCGGCCAGACCGAAGGCGAAGGCCACCACCTCGGCGACGAAGCCGGGCGGGTTGATGCCGAACCACGCCGCGACGACGACGGCCAGGCCGATGGCGAAGCGCGCGATCTTCAGGCGTTCGTGGTCCGGCGCCTGCGGACGCAGGATCTGGCCGTAGATGTCGTGGGCAATGGCGCTGCTGATCACGAGCAGCAGCCCGGAAGCGGTGGACAGGGCAGCGGCCAGCCCGCCGGCGGCGACGAGCGCGATCACGAACGGGAACAGGTTCGCCATCTCGGGCAGCGCCAGCACGATGATGTCGCGGTCGATGCTGGCGGACAGCCCGGCCGCGCCGAAGAGTTCGGCGGCCTGCATGATGCCGTCGCCGTTGGCATCGCGCAGCGTGATGAGTCCCGTCTCGATCCAGTTGCGCACCCAGCCCACGGCCTGCACGGTCTCGACGGGCTGATTGGCCAGTGTGTCCAGCATGTAATAGCGGGCGAAGATCGCGATGGCCGGAGCGGTCAGGTACAGCAGCGCGATGAACAGCAGCGCCCAGCCCGCACTCCAGCGCGCGGCCTGCACGTTGCGCACCGTGTAGAATCGCACGATGACGTGGGGCAGGCCAGCGGTCCCGACCATGAGCGCGATGGTGATGGCGAAGACGTTGACGCGTGACAGGTTCGTGAACGGCTCGCTGTAGCTGGACAGCCCCAGCTCGGCAGAAAGACCCTCCAGCCGGGGCAGCACGTCGGCGATGGCCAGCTGCGGGATCGGGATGCCGGCCAGCACGAGCGCGATCGCGATGGCCGGCATCAGGTACGCGATGATCAGGACGCAGTACTGCGCGACCTGCGTGTACGTGATGCCCTTCATCCCGCCCCACACCGCGTAGATCGCGACGATCACCATGCCGATGAGGACGCCGGCCTCGACGCTGACGTTCAGAAAGCGGCTGAACACGACCCCGACACCGCGCATCTGGCCGGCGACGTAGGTGAAGCTGATGAAGATGGCGGCGATCACGGCGACGACGCGGGCCGTGTTCGAGTAGTAGCGGGCCGCGACGAAATCGGGCACGGTGTACCAGCCGAAGCGGCGCAGGAACGGCGCGATGAGCAGCGCCAGCAGCACGTAGCCGCCGGTCCAGCCCATGAGGTAGACGCTGCCGTCCGCGCCCATGAAGGCGATGAGGCCGGCCATCGAGATGAAGCTGGCCGCGCTCATCCAGTCGGCGGCGGTCGCCATCCCGTTCGCGACGGCCGACACGCCGCGGCCGGCCACGTAGAAGCCCTCCGTCGTGCGGACGCGGCTCCAGATCGCGATGCCGATGTAGAGGGCGAAGCTGGCCCCGATCGTGATGAACGTCCACGTCTCGACGGACACGCTCAGCGCACTCCGTCCGCGGGCCGCGTACCCGGCGGTTCTTCACGCTGCAGCGCCGACGCGGTCGCTGGCGCGCCACGGCCGGCCAGCCACGCGTTCACGAAGATGAGCACGACGAAGACCAGGATCGCGCCCTGCTGCGCGATCCAGAAGCCCAGCGGCAGCCCGCCCACCGTGAACGCGTTCATGCGATCGACCACCAGGATCCCCAGCACCGGCCCGACGAGGAACCAGATGGCCAGCAGCACGACCGTACGGCGGAGCGTGGACTGCCAGGTGGGGCGAGTCATGGACGGGGATCACGGCGGGCAGGAGGATGGATTGTGGGGATGGAGGATGGGGAAAGGCAAACGGCGGGTGCGGGGCCCCGCCGTCCCCGATCATCCAACCCGATCATCAATCCTCCCGCCCGCAGTCCCCGGTCCGTTTCAAGACGCCGGGATCCCGTTCTTCAGAATTCGTTCCATCGCCACCGCAAACGCATCGACCTCCTCGATCCGCGTGTACACGTTGGGCGTGACGCGCAGGCCGCGGTACTCGGCGTGGTTGATCGGCGTGACGAAGATGCGCTGTGTCTTCCACAGGTGATCGGCCATGGCGGCGGGCTCGAGACCTTCGACGCCGACGGTGGCCAGCCCGCCCGACATGGCGGGATCGAACGAGGTGTGCAGCTGGATGCGCGGCTGGCCCTCGAGGCGCCGCATCCAGCGGTCGCGCAGGTAGCGCAGGCGCGCGATCTTGCGGTCGGCACCGATGCCCTCGTGGAAGGCCAGCGCCTCGGCGATCGCGTTGTGGTTTGCGGCCGGGTGCGTGCCGATCTCCTCGAACTTGCGGATGTCGGCATCCATCGCGGGCGGCGCGGCCATGAGCGGCCAGATCGTCGGGATCTTCTCGCGGCGCACGTACAGGAAGCCGGTGCCGTGCGGCGCCAGCAGCCACTTGTGCAGGCTGGTCCCGTAGTAATCGCACTCGAGGTCATCGCGCTGGAACGGGAAGTGCGCGTACGCGTGCGCGCCGTCGACGATGACCTGGATGTTGCGGGCGCGGGCCATGCGCACGATGTCGCGGATCGGGAAGATCTGGCCTGTCAGGTTCGTGATGTGACAGCAATGGATGATGCGGGTGCGTGGTCCGATCGCGCGCTGGAACCGGTCGACCAGATCGCGCATCGACGGCGCCGGCACCGGGAACGATATCTTCTTCACGACGATGCCTTCGCGGCGGGCGCGCTGGTCCCACGTCGTGAGCATGCGGCCGTAGTCCTGGTTGGTGGTCAGGACCTCATCGCCGGGCTCCATGGGGATGCCGAGCTGCACGATCTCGAGCGCTTCGGAGGCGTTGCGCGTGATCGCCATTTCTTCCGGATCGCAGCCGAAGTTCCGGGCGAGCTGACGGCGCACGCTCTCGATCTGCGGTTCGACGAGCTGCCACATCGAGTAGGCGGGTGCCTCGTTCGAGATGGCCAGGTAGCGCGCCATGGCCTCCTGCACGACGCGCGGTGACGGGCTGACGCCGCCGTTGTTCAGGTTGATGATCGTGCGGTCCACCGTGAACGCGCGCTGGATCTCCTGCCAGAAGTCCTCGTCCAGCGCGATCTCGCCCGGCGTGCGGCCGTCCACGTGGCGGGTGGCCCCCTCCACGACGCGCATCCAGTCGTTGTCGAGCGCGGGGCGGGCGAACACGGCGCCGGCCATGAGGCGGCCGAAGAACTCGCGGCGAGAGGGCATGGTTCGCTCCTGGGTCCGGGGCACGGTCCGGCGGATCACGGGCCGGCGTCAATATAGCTCGAACGGTGGTGCACCGCGCCAGCGGCGCCGGCCGGTAGACGGGGCCGTCCTCTCGTGTCTCTGACGCCCGTCATGCGGACGCCGCCTCGAGTCGGGCGCGCACCTCGGTGGCCAGACCGCCACGCAGCACGATGTAGCCCGCGTGCACGCGGCCGATGGACAGCCGGACCATGCGCGAACCGAGCCGGTTCTGCTCGTCGCGCAGCGCGATCTGCGCCCACGGGATCAGCAGCGGCGGGTGTGTGTGGCGGATCAGCGCGGGGGCCGCGATGTACAGACCTTCCTCGTACAGGCCCGCGACGAGGAACATGTGCAGGCTGAACAGGCCGACGCCGCCCCCGACATCGCCGTACTGGCGAACCGGCGGCGGGCCGGGCGGCGGTCCGGTGACGCGGAAGCGCCGCGCCAGCCGCCGCCAGCCGCGCAATCGCGCGTCGAGCCAGACGATCGCGGTAACGAGCACGCCGACGATGAAGAACGCGGAGATGACGCGGATCAAGAGCGTCATGCGTCAGACTCCGCCCACGACGTGCAGCACATCGGTCAGCAGCCACCACACGCCGACCGTCAGGATGCCGCCGGGCACGACCCAGCGGAGCCACGGGATCAGCCAGCGCGGCGGCGGCCGGCCGTCCTCGCCGCGCAGCTGCTCGAGCGCGGCCGCCCGGTCGAGGGACCAGCCGAACGCGAGGACGGCCAGCAGCGCACCCAGCGTCTGCATCCCGGACCCGAAGGTCAGGTCCCACGGCACGAAGATGCGCATGCTGATCATCGGTGGGACGGCCAGCATCACGGCACACGCGAGCACGAGCCGAACGGCCTTCGCCCGCGACAACGTGGAGTTGTCCGTGACGCCCGCGACGAGCACCTCGAACGCGGCGATGGCGGAGAGCAGCGCGGCGACGAAGAGCGAGAGGAAGAACAGCAGCGAGAAGGCCCAGCCCGCGGGCATGGCGGCGAACACGCCGGGCAGCGTCTCGAAGATGAGACCCGGCCCGGACGCGGGCTCGAGGCCGAAGGCGAACACCGCCGGAAAGATGGCCAGTCCCGCCAGCAGCCCGGCGGCTGTGTCCGCGCCGGCGGTCCACACCGCGTTCCTCGCGAGCGGCTCCCGGGCACCGAGGTAGGAGCCGTACACGACCATGAACGTGCCGCCCAGCGCGAGCGAGAACACGGCCTGGCCCAGCGCGGCGACCATCACGGAGCCGGTCAGATCCGACGGGCTGAACTTGAACAGGTACCAGTGCACGCCGTCCATGGCGCCGGGCAGCGTGACTCCACGCACGATCAGCAGGAGCAGGACGATGAACAGCGCCGGGACGATGCGGCGGCTGGCCCACTCGATGCCGCCGCGCAGGCCGCGCAGCAGCACGAGCCCGGCCGTGCCCAGCACGATCGCGGTGAAGGCGATCTGCAGCAGAAACGACTGCGCATCGAAGCCGCTGGCCGGAGGCAACACGGCGACGGGATCGAACGACGGCCACACGACACGCAGCAGCGGCGCGACCGCGAAACACAACACCCAGCCGACCGCGACGGCGTAGTACGCGCTCGCCGCGAGCACGACCGCGAAGAAGAACCAGCCGAGCGCGCCACCGTACGGGACCCCCGCACGCGCGAACGCGCCGACGGTGCCGCGCCGCGTATGGCGGCCCAGCGACCACTCCGCCATGAGCGCGGGCACGCCGATCGCCGCGACGACGAGCAGGTAGAACAGCACGAACGCGGCCCCGCCGAACCGCCCGACGAGGTAAGGGAATCGCCAGAAGTTGCCCAGGCCCACGGCGACGCCGACCATGGCCAGGACGGCGGCGACGCTCGTCGTGAACGTAGGACGATCCACGGCGTCCGACGCCCGGGGTGCGCTCACCGGCGGTTGCGCCGGAGGGCTCTGGCGGAACCACCATGTCCGGCCCCATCATCGCGTCGTCGCCGGTTTCGCGAGCATTCCGTTCCCGATCCCGTGGCGACGCGTCCGTGCGACACGTTCCGGAACTGCACCCCTGCATCCGCGAGCCTGCCGGGGCCGGTCCGCCGGGACGCCGAGCACGGCATCCCATCCCGGAGGATCCTATGCGAGGACTGGCATGGTGCCTTGTCGCTGGCGGTGTTCTCGTCGGTTGTGACGCCGCAACCGCGCCCGAGCCGTTCGCCGCCGATGCCGCGTTCAACACCGCGATCTCGGAGAAGGCGACGGGCAGTGGTCACTTCGATGTCGGTGGCGAGTTGCGCACCTTCTCCTTCAACGCGATCCAGCGCAGTGACGGCAAGATTACCGGACAATGGCAGGTCAAGAATCGGCTGCTCGAGGTCATTGTACACGGTAACGTGACCTGCATTACCGTGATCGGAAATTCCGCGTGGATCGGCGGCAGCATCACGAGCTCGAGTGATCCGACCTTCGTCGGGAACGATGCGCGCTGGCGTGTCGTCGACAACGGCGAGGGCGCGAGCGCCCCGCCGGACCAGATCAGCCAGATTCCTGCGGGGTTGCCGCCCGGCGCCGCGCAGGCGTTCTGTAACGCCGCTCCGCTGGTGGGAGTGAACGACATCGTTCAGGGTAACATCCAGATCCGCTGAGGGGCGGGCAGCGGTCTGGATCCACCAGCAGAACCGTCGTCGACCGGGCGTCGTGCCCGGGACCCGCGGAGACGGGTGCTTCTGGTGACGACGGCGGCAGGCTCGCGACAGGACCGGCCGGAAGGGATACCGGCCGGTGCCAGGCTCCCCGGACATCGACAGGCCGTGCGGCGCCATCGGATGGCGCCCCGTCCGCGTCATGGCACTGCGCTCGCCATGTGCGGATCGATCAGCGCCTTGATGATGCGGCCGGCCGCGACCTCATCGAGCGCATCGTTCGCCTGCTCCAGCGCATACGTATCCAGCGGCACACGCGACCAGGGCAGCGCACGTTCGGGGTCGTGCATGAGCCGCACGGCCCGGTAGAAATGCGAGAAATCCGAGCCCCAGCAGCCGCGCACGTCCAGGTGTTTGCGGTTCAGATCGAGGTGCGGGTTGAACGCAACATCGCCATGGTCCGTGTACTGGCCGACGATCACGACACGTCCCGCGTCCCTCGTGAAGCGCATCGCCTGGACCGCCGCCTCGGGCGGGCCTGCCGCCTCGATCGTCACATCCGCGCCGCGGCTGCCGGTCCGGGCACGCACCCACTCGAGCCGTTCGGCCTCCGAGGTGCCGGTGATGTCCAGGGTATCGGCCGCGCCGACCGAACGCGCGGCGGCGAGCCGGGCGGCCGGCGCGCCGATGCACAGGACATCCGCGCCGGACATGCGCGCCAGGATCACCGCGGACAGGCCCACCGGACCGCTGCCCAGCACGAGCACCGTGTCGCCGATGGCGATCGCGGCCCGCTCGATCGCGTGCAGCGCCGTGGGCAGTGAACAGCCGCCGGCCATGAACGTCCGCGCGTCCACGCCCTCCAGAGGGATGCACTTCGTGTCGGCCTTGAGCACGAGCTTCTCGGCCCAGCCGCCGGCCAACCCGTCCCGTGTGCCGTACGTGATGCCGTACACCTTGCGCTGCGGGCAGCGCGTCGTCGCCTTCGCGACCAGGCACGACCAGCACGTGTTGCACGTGCGGTGCACGTCGAGGAACGTGATGCGGTCTCCCTCCCGCAGCGCGCGGCCGTGCACGTCCTGCAGGTTGCCGTGGACTGCGGCCAGCCTGCCGACCGTGACGTGGCCGGGGATGAGCGGGTAGGGCACGCCGTGCAGCCGCCCGGCGCGCAGGTGCACGTCGGTTCCGCACACCTCGCTCAGTTCCACGTGCAGCACCGCCTCGCCCGGCCCGGGATCCGGGACGGTGAGCGTGCGGACACGGGCCGGGGCGCCCGGTTCTGCGATGACGGCGGCACGGGCCAAGATCATG
>JBFFZF010000225.1:0-7500 GCA_041568755.1 Longimicrobiales bacterium
ACCGTCACGCTCTGCTCGGCCATCCGCCGGTAGGCCTGCTTGACCGGAGGGTGATCCCACAACGCGGTGTCGCGACAGACGTCGAGCCAGGCCGGGTAGCCGGGGAGCCACGTCTCCGGGAATACGATCAGGCGGGCCCCCTGCGTCGCGGCCTCCGCAACGAGCGCGCCCGTGCGCTGCAACCCGGTCTCCAGGTCCGGTGCGACTTCGGCCTGTACGACGGCAACATTCAGTGGAGCACGCTCGGGCAAGCGACCATCCTTTCGGGTGCGGAGCGGGCCGACGCAAGGTACGTCGACACCGCCCCGCGCAGAAGGGCTGTGGCCCACGCGCTCACCCGGCGCCGGATCGCGCCAGATCGAGGCGAGCCTCCGGCTCGAGCAGATCCGGTCGCGCCAGCGCATCCTGCAGGAGCGCTGCGGCTTCAGCCTGCCGACCGACCGCCGCCAGGATGCGAGCACGACGGTAGAGGATCGTGGGCGAGGCCGCGCCGAACGACACGGCGCGGTCGGACGCCTCGAGCGCAGCCGTGAAGTCACCCGCCCGGTAGTAGACGTGCGCCAGGACGTCCCAGCTCTCCACGGCCGGCCGCCGTTCCACATCGCGCAGGGCGACCTGCAGCGCCTGGGCACGCGTGTCCGGCCGCTCCGCCCAGTACAGGGCGAGCGGGTGCGCATACAACGGCTCGGCTTCCGGTGCGGCGGCCACGCGCAGGAAAGCGCGTTCCCAACGCCCGGCCTCGTGCACGCGGCCCAACGCGCGCTCGGCCTCCGCGAGGCGCAGGTACAGATCCGGGTGTGCGTCGACCGCGATCGCTGCGTACAGCCGGATCGCGCGACGCCAGTCGTGCGACGCGTGCGCCGCGTCGGCCAGCGCCTCGATCGCGCCCCGGTAGCCGGGCAGCACGCGCAGCGCCCGGCGCAACAGCGGTTCAGCTGCCTCGGGGCCTGCTCTGCCCTGTTCGATGCCCGCCAGTTCGACGAGACACCACGCCTGCGTCACGGCGCGGACTGCGGAGCGTTCCAGTTGTTCACACACTTCCGCGTGCGCGGCGAACGCTGCGTCCGCATCGCCATGCGCGTCCAGCCAGTGCGCGCGGCGCAGCAGTTCCGCCGCCGAGCCGGGCTCGAGGTGGGCCCGTGCGCGGACCGCGACCTCGTACCGGCCCGTGGCCAGCGCCGCATCGAACGTCGCGCTCCATGCGGGTTCCGGCCGGCCCTCCGCCGTCAGCGCGGTCTGCGCAGCGGTCCACGCGCCCGCGAAGTCGTGCCGTGTGAGCCGGACGCTGGACAGATTGGCGTACAGCGAAGCCTGGTCTGCGACGTACGGCACGGACTGCGCGATGAGCGACTCGGCGCGTCGCACGTCATTCAGGTCGGCTGCGTGCTGAAAGCGCAGCATGTAGCGTTCTGCCAGGCGCGTCGCCACGAGTGCGTTCATTGGGTCGGTCGCCAGCTTCGTCTCGAAGAATTCGATCGCCTGCGTCGTCGCCGCCGCCTCTGCGGCGGCGGTGCGCGGCCGGAACATGTCCCGGCCGCGCACCTGGAGTCCGACGGCGGCGATGATCAGCCCCGCGAGGAGCACGACCCGGCCGCGCCGCATCACGGCACCGACGGCGCCGCGAGGTAGGGGAACTGCCCGAGGAACGGCTTGTCGTTCGCATCGACGTGGTCGTCGTTCAGCGCCGCGTTCGCGCCGAAGATCAGGCCCAGCTCGGCCGTGATCACGTCATCCTGCAGACGCCGTCCATTGAGGAAGCCCGAGGGCTGCGTCGTATTGAACGGCTGCACATCGGGCAGCAGCGCGCGCGCCAGTGCATCTGCGGCGTCCGGCGCCTGACCGAACGCCTGCAGCACGGCGACGACGTCGTCCAGCCAGTCGCGCCGGTCGTTGGCCGGGATCGCGCCGTTGTAGGCGTCCCGGTCCGCGGCCGCGATGAAGACGGTCGCGATGGCCGGCAGCCCGAACCGGTCCTTCTGTTCGAAGAGGTTGCCCATGGATGCACCGCCGAACGCCGGATCGAACTCGGGACTCGTGGCGTCCATGCAGGCTGTACCGGTCAGGACCAGGCCGAGCACGGCCCACTGCATGATCGTGTGTTTCATGTTTCGCTCTCCTTTCACCCGCTCAGCCGCGCGCGGGCCGACTGGTGGTGCCCCAGACGTTGAGGTTGGTCCCGCCCAGCATGTGCGCAGGAAGTTCGACGACGATGGCGAGCACGTTGGTTCCGGCGAACGTGTCGATGCCCGGGTTGCGGAACCCGGACGCCTGACCGGCGAGGATGGCACGGAACTGCGTGAGATCGAAGAAGAACGGATCATCGCGCACGCCGGCGAACAGGTGGATGCCGCCCTCGTTCGAAACGATGGCCTCGGCACCGCTGCTCACGCGCACACGGCCCAGGTCACGGCCGGTCAGCAGCACGCTCTCCGCGCCCGCGAGCGACGGTACAGCCGGCCCCCGGAAACGCATCTGCTGGCCGTTCCTGTTGCCCACGGCGCGCGCCTGGATGACCAGGTCCTCGACGGCATCGCCGTTGTTGTCGATCTTCCACTGGTAGAGCACATCGGTATCGAAGAAGTGCATGCCGGTCTCGGACGGCGGGATGAGACCGTCCACGGTCATCGCGAGCACGACGTTGTTCGGGTTCGTCGGACTCGCGAAGACGTACACATCCGCGATGTCGGCCACCGCATCCGCGGTGAGGGACACGCTGTCGCGGTGATCCGCGGCGCCGGCCCAGCGCGCCAGCCCGATCAGCCCGATCGTCGCCCCGGCGACGACCAGCGTACGGGCGATCCACCGCCTGCCTCCTGACTCCATGGGACCCTCCTGGTTCGCTGAACCCCGGGATTGGGGCTCGACAGGGGTACGCCCCCGGCCCGCCCACCGGATTGGCCGTCTCCCCCCCACAGTCGAATCAAGGAACCCCCTACAGAGTAGAACGGAGGAGTCGGCGAGCTTGCCTGAGGACCGCCGCCATGGGAGACCGACATGTCGAAGAGCATTCTGGTGCCGCTGGATGGTTCGACGTTTTCCGAGCACGCGTTACCGGCCGCGCTCGGGATCGCGCGTGCGTCGGGTGCGCGCGTGCACCTGGTCCAGGTGCACGAAGTCCCGTTCATGCCGCTCGCCCCGGAGGCGGTCGTCCCGTGGGACGCGGCCTGGGATGACACGCTGCGGGCGCAGGAGCACGAGTACCTGCGCACCATGGCCGGCCGTGTCGCCGAGGCGGCGGGCGTCACCGTGCGCACCGAGCTGCTCGAGGGGAACGTCGAGACGGCGCTGGCCGGGTACGCACAGGAGGCCGGCATCGACCTGATCGTGATGACGACGCACGGCCGCGGCGGGCTGTCGCGCTGGTGGCTGGGCAGCGTCGCGGACGCGGTCGTGCGGCGCAGCCAGCTGCCCGTGCTGCTGATGCGGCCGGCCGAAGGTGAGGCCGATCTGCAGGCGGAGTTCCTGCCTCGCCACGTTCTCGTTCCGCTGGACGGCTCGGAGCTGTCGCGCGGGATCCTGGAACCGGCCACGTGGATCGGATCGCTGTCCGGCGCGCGCTACACGCTGCTGTCCGTGACACTCTCGGTGCCTGTCGCGCGACCGCCTTTCATCTTCCCCGAGGCGTGGACCGACCGGACCGCACTGGAAGCCGAGCAGACGCGCACGGAGGAGGAACTCCGGCAGGCTTCTGAGGCCCTGCGTGCGGATGGGTACGAGGTCGAGGCCGTCGTCGAGCAGCACATGACACCCGCCCACGCGATCCTGGCCCACTCCGCGACGCACGCGGTGGACCTGATCGCGATCGCGACGCACGGGCGGGGCGGCTGGTCGCGCTTCGCGCTGGGCAGCGTGGCGGACAAGGTGCTGCGTGGCGCCGTGATGCCGGTCCTCGTCTTCCGGCCACCGGCTCACGGCCGCGGCGATGAGATGACACGCGAGCGCGGCGAGCCCAACGCTTTACGCGCCTGATGGCCGTGCCAGCGGAGCCCCGCTTCGCGGATCTCACGGAAAACGAGATCCGCGCGATCCTGGCGCGGAACCGGATCGGTCGCCTGGCGTTCTCGTATCGGGACCAGGTCGAGATCCACCCGCTCCACTACGTCTACGATGGCGACTGGCTGTTCGGCCGGACCTCCGCGGGCGAGAAACTGGCCAGTCTGCGCCGCAACTGGTGGGTCGCCTTCAACGTCGATGAGGTGTCCGGCCCGTTCGACTGGCACAGCGTGATGGTGCGCGGCGGCTTCTACCTGCTGAGCGAAAGCGACGCGGCCGATGAGCAGGCCCTGCGCGAGCGCGCACTGGCGCGCATCCGCGAGGCCGCACCGGAAGCCCTGACCGCCGGAGACCCGGTGCCCTTCCGCTCCGTGCTTTTCGGGATCGCCATTCAGGAGCTGACGGGCCGGTCCGCTACGACGCAGCACGCATCGACAGCGCCGGACGCCGCGGCCGCGGAGTGAACGCGCCGCGCCCTCGTGCGACTCAGCCGGCGTCCTCGTGTGCCCGCGCGGCGTCGAGCAGGGCACGCACCTCCGCATCGGTCGTCTGACGGAAGTCATCGTACCACAGGCTCACACCGTCCAGCACCTCCGGCTCGAGCGCACAGACGCATTCGTCCACCTCGTCCTCGAGCCGCCTCACGATGTCGCGCGCAGCAACCGGTACGGCCAGCACGGTGCGCCGCGGTTCCCGCGTGCGGAGCGCGCGCACGGCAGCGCGCACCGTCGAGCCCGTCGCGACGCCGTCATCGACCAGAATCACGGTCCGGCCACCGGGATCCAGCCTTGGCCGCGTGCCGCGGAAGACCTGCTCCTGGCGATCGATTTCATGCTGTTCCCGCGCGGTGATTTCATCCAGCACGTCGGCCGTGATGCCCAGCGGTTCGACGACCTCCGGATTCAGCACGCGGATGCCGCCGCTGGCGAGCGCGCCCGCCGCCAGCTCCTCCTGGCCGGGCACGCCCAGTTTGCGCACGACGAGCACATCCAGCGGCGCGCCGAGGGCGTGTGCGATTTCGAAGGCCACAGGCACACCACCACGGGGAAGCGCGAGCACCAGCAGCCCGGGGTCCCCGGCCCGATGCTGGAGGAGCCGGGCCAGGTGGCGGCCGGCCGCGCGTCGATCCGGGAAGCGGAGCGCCATCAGCCCGGCCACAGCGCGATGAGTGCGCCGCCGCCGAGCAGACCCGCCCCGAACAGGACGGCTACACGCGCGAACAGGCGACGCGATCCCAGGGCAGCGACCGCCGCGCCCTTGAACACGAGGTTGGCCAGTGCGGCCACCATGATGAGGCGCCAACCGGTGGCCGGCTCGATGCGGCCGGCGTTCACGAGATGCGCCGTCGACAGCGTGATGGCATCCACGTCGGTCAGGCCGGAGACGCCGGCCACGATGTAGAGCGCGCCCGTGCCGAATCGTTCGCGGACGGCCGCCACCAGAAAGAGGATCCCGCCGTACAGCAGCCCGAAAACGATGGCGGCGCCCAGGTCTCCGGGCGTGCCGGCCTCCGCCTCCGCCCGGGTCAGCGGCGCGGCCCAGCGCCACGCCACGACGCACAGGCCGGCCATGACGAAGGCCATCGCGATCACCGGTGGCGCCAGCCTCGACGTCGGCCCGTCCACGACGATGATCTCGACCAGGACCCGCACGAACACGACGGTCGACGCCAGCATGATCATCAGCGCGATGGGCCCGGTGCCCGCACCCGCGCGCGCGCGGCGCGCGTAGCCCACGGTCGCGGCCGTACTCGAGATCAGACCGCCGAGCGCACCAGCCGCGATCGTGCCGGCGCGCGCGCCGAACAGGCGCATCGCAACCCACGCGGCCAGGCTGATGCCGACGATCAGCACGACCATCATCCAGATGCGGAACGGGTTGAGGACGTCGTACGGTCCCCAGGCCCGATCCGGCAGCATGGGCAGGATGACGAGGCCGATCAGCACCAGACGCATCACGGCGTGGAAGTCGGCCTCGCCCAGGGCCCGGACCAGCCCGTGCAGCGGCCGCTTCCAGTGCAGCAGCAGCGCCACGCTGCCGGCCACGACGAACGCCTGGATGCGGTAGCCGGCCACGGTCATGGCGCCGACCGCGAACATGACCAGCGCCGCGACCTCCGTCGTCATGCCGGGATCCTGCGTGTCCGAGCGCAGCATGAGCAGGTTGCCCGTGATGAGCAGCGCCGCGACGGCGCCCAGGCCGACCGCGACGACGACGTTGCCGGCCACGGTCCCGAGCGCAGCGGCCAGTGCGCCCAGCAGCGTGATCATGGCGAACGTGCGGATGCCGGCCACGCTCCCGGCGTGGCGCTGCCTCTCGATCCCGACGAGCAGGCCGAGGCCGAGCGCGATGGCCAGATCGGGGATGAGCGTGAGATCCATGGTCAGCGGTTGCGCGGTTCAGTCCCCGGGCCATCGCCTGTGTGTGCGACGACGGCCCCTCCATGTGTAGATGCTTGCGGCGTTCGCGGTCGCGGTCAATATGTGGAGTCCGGAGACGTGTCGGGATGATCTCACGTGTGGAGGAACGTGGACAACGGTGGCGCGCACCTGCGGGCGCTCGATCACACGGCAGACGTCGGCTTCGAGGTCGTGGCGGACGGGCTGGAGGCGCTGTTTGCGGCCGTGGCCCGCGGCATGTTCGCGCTGATCGAGGGCAGCGAGGAGGAGCCGGGGCCGGACGTGCCGACGGAAGACGGGACCACGGTCGAGCTGTCGTGCACGGGCGATGAGCTGGCCAGCCTGGTCGTGGCGTGGCTGCGCGAACTGCTCTGGCTGCATCACGATCGCGGCCTCGTCTTCCGGCAGGCCGAGTACCTCTGGCTGGACGAACGGGCTCTGCGCGCCCGGGTGACGCTCGCGCCGGGAACGACAGCGCCGGTCCGCGAGATCAAGGGCGTGACCTATCATGATCTCGTCGCACGGAAGACAGACGGTGGTTTTCATGCACGCATCATCTTCGACGTCTGAGCGGGGCGCGAACGGCCATGGGCGCTGACGACCGGATCGAAGTCCGCCGCGTGGACGAGTTCCGCTGGCTCATCCCGCGCCAGGGCGCGATGCGCGTGGAGGGGCTCGTGTTCGCGGACGACGCGATGATGCGCGACCTGCGCGCGGACGAAGCGCTGCGCCAGGTCGCGAATGTGGCCTGTCTGCCGGGCATCACCGGCCGCTCGATCGGGATGCCCGACATCCACTGGGGGTACGGGTTCGCGATCGGTGGCGTAGCGGCTTTCGATCCGGCACAGGGCGGCGTGGTGAGCCCGGGCGGTGTGGGCTACGACATCAACTGCGGCGTGCGCCTGCTCCGCTCCGATATCCCGGTCGACGCCCTCGCGCCGGTCCTGCCCCGCGTGATGGACCGCCTGCTGCGCGACATCCCGGCCGGCGTCGGTGCCGGGCACCGCCGCTTCAAGCTGTCGCAGGACGAGGTGCGCGGCGTGCTGCGCGATGGCGCGCGCTGGGCCGTGGGCCGGGGTTTCGGCTCGTCCGCGGACCTGGACCACAT
>JBFFZF010000226.1:0-7461 GCA_041568755.1 Longimicrobiales bacterium
CCTCAAACTCTCCCTCTCCCTCTCCCTTCCATGAAAAAAGGGCCCCGCCCGAAGGCGGAGCCCCTTTTTCATTGCGTCCGCTCTTCCCTTACTTCGAAATGTTCGGGTTCGCATCACGCTCGATGCGCGTGATGGGGAAGAACGTGCCCGGCGTGCGGACCGCCTCGGACGACGCTGTCCAGTCGACGGAGGGGACCTTGAACCGGTAATGGTCGTGCAGGCGGCGGGCCATCAGGTACAGGTTGGTCTGCCGCATGTGGATCAGCATGTTCTGCGCCGACGGGTGCGCGCTGTTGCTCGCGCTCCACGGCGTCAGCCCGTCCGCCGAGCGGATGTGATTGATGTGCGTCTCGAACCCGGCGGTGTTGCCGCTGGCCAGTTCGTGCTCGGCCAGGATCAGGTGCATCTCACGGGCGTTGACCGCGACCTCGGGGTTGTACAGCTGGCCGTTGTCGAACTCCTTGGCCCGCTTGTCCAGCTCCGGCGAGAGCTTACCCGTGTCGATCAGGTCCGTCATCTTCGTGGACGCGTAGTCCTTGTTGTTCGCCGTCGGGTTGATGTACGGCGTGCCCTGACGGAACTCGAGGCGGGAATTCACCCACGCGCCCGTCGAGCTGGACCCGGTCGTCGAGACGGCGAACGCGAACGCCCACCGCCAGTTGATACCCGGCGACTTGCCCAGGAAGGCCTGCGCGTCCGCCGCTGCCGCCGCGCTCTGCACGAGCGGGTTGGCCGCGATCGTACCGCGCGGGTTGACCTTCGACCACATGCCCTTGGACCAGTTCGCCCACGCACGCGTGGCCAGCAGCTGCAGTTCGAGGCTCGCCTGGTTCCGCGCGCGAGCGATCGTCAGGCCCTTGTCGATGTTGCCGATGGCCGTGTCGTACAGCTTGTTCATGTTGGCATCGCCGACGGGCGGTGACGCCTCCTTGCGGTTCGAGCCGATCACGAAGTCATCGAAATGGTTCGCAATCGCGGTGTAGATGAACCCGGAGTACAGGTACGCACGCGCGAGGTCCACCTCGTTCGCGAGCTTCCCGTCCGTCCGGAACTTCTCGAGCCGCTTGATCGCCTCATCGGACCACCAGCGGGCCTGCGAGATCGTCGGGTAGTTGCCGTCCGTGAACTCGTTGTTCGGATCGGACAGGTTCCCGATGTCCAGCTGGAAGTACGCGTCGCGCGAGCCCACCCAGAAGAACTCGTCGGACGCGGCTCCGTGGTCCAGGATCATGGCGGACCACGCCCAGGCCAGCGTCGTCAGGGCACCGTTGACCAGCGCGGGCGCAGCATTCGGATCGTCGAGGTCGACTTCCTTCACGTTGTTCGGGTTCTCGACGTCGAGCAGCGAGTCGCATGCGCTGCCGGCCACGAGGGCCGGCAGCAGCAGCAACGCCCAGAGACGCCCGCGGCCGCGGCGCGTCCGCACATCTTTCGTGTTTCTCATGTCGTGCGCTCCGTTTCCGCGGGAATTAGAAGACCACCCGGGCGGCCAGCGACCAGCGTGCCGGCAGCGGCACACCGAAGGCGTTGGTCCCGTCCAGGAAGTTGTTGTCGACACCGCCGGCATCCGATACGCCGATGGCGTTCAGATCCGGGTCCGCGCCGGGGTACTTCGTCCACAGCGCGATGTTGCGGCCGGCCGCGGTGATGGCCAGGCTGCGCGCGCCGAGGCGTTCCGCGAACGCGGCCGGTACGCTGTAGGTGAGGCTCAGCTCGCGCCAGCGGACGTAGTCGGCCTGGAAGATCTCGTTCAGGCCGTCGTACGGCGACAGCGCGCGCAGCGTCGTGGCAAACTCCTGCGCCGCGTCGACACGCTGCTGGGCCGTGCTGGCCGGGTTGAGAAGAATGGCCTCGAGCTCGGCCGAACGCTTGACGTTACGGCCGATCGATGGATTCGAACGGCGGAACGCCGTCGTCAGGTCGTGCACGTAGTAGTCGCCCGCCTTGAACTCGAACAGCGAGGCCAGGCGCACGTTGTTCATGATCGTGACGTCCGCACCGAACGAGCCCTGCCAGTCCGGCTGCGGCTTGCCGAGGTAGTTGGCACCCGCGTTCGGGCCGCCCGGATCCGGGCCCAGGAAGTCACCCGGGTACTTGGCCTTGCAGGACGCGCGCGGATCGCCGCCCGCCACGAGCACGTTGATGTTGTCGGGCGAACGCGGCACCGAGAAGTACGCCAGCGCGGCCGCAGCGTTGTCGGCCTCGCAGTCGCCGTCCTGGTCGAACTGGTACAGGCCCGCGCCCACCTGGCGCAGCTTGGGTCCGAAGAACGAGCCGGGAGCAAAGCCCTCGGTGATGAAGTTGCGGTAGCGCGGATAGCTGCCACCCGACTTCAGCGGCGGCGCGCCACCCATGTCCGTGACCTCCTCGTTCAGGAACGCTGCGCCCGCGTGCAGGTTGACCTGGAAGTTCGGGGCCGAGAAGGCCAGCCCGCGCAGGCTCAGGTCGATGCCGTGCGCCTTCAGCTCGCCGATGTTGTCGAGCTGCCGGGCGATGAAGCCGCCGGACACCGCGAACTGCCGCTCGATCAGCACGTCCGTGACCGTGCGGTTCCAGTAGGTGGCCTCGAAGCCGATGCGGTCGTTGAACAGACCCAGCTCCGCGCCGCCTTCCCACTCCGTCGAGACTTCAGGCTTGAGGTCGGGGTTGCCGAGGTTGCTCGGGCCCAGGCCCGCGCCGGTCTCGGACGAACGCGCCGAGTACGTCGTGAACTTGGCGAATGCGCTGGGCTGCCGGCCCGACTGGCCGATCGCGCCGCGCACGCGCATGGACGAGAGCGTCTCGGAGGTCCAGTCGAGCGCGTCGCTCGGGACCACCGAGAGGCTGACCTTGGGATAGAACACGCCGCCGGCCGTCTCACCGAACGCGCTGTGCTTGTCGTAGCGGCCGCCGAAGGTCAGGAACGCCCAGTCGTTGTAGCCGATCTGCTCCTGGCCGAACACGCCGAGCTGTGCGGTCTGCACGAAGCTCTCGATGCCCGTCCGGTTCGCGGTCGCCGACAGGATCTCGACGCCGGGGCCCGGGAAGTCCGTGCCCGAACCGCCGTCCGCGGTGCGCTCCGTGAAGAAGCCCTGCGCGCCCAGGATCGTCTGGAACGAGAACGTCTCGTTGGGCAGCCAGTTCCAGCTGGCCTTGAAGTCACCCGTCAGGTTGCGCGTGTTCTCATCGCCCACGCCGCGGAAGCCCAGCACGTTCGCGCCCGTGAAGCTGTCCACGTTGTAGCGGAACGGCAGCAGGCTGATGCCGCGCTGGTTCACGATGTCGACACCGAACGTCCCGTCCAGGTTGACGCCCATCAGGTCGTACGTGGCGCCCACGCTGCCCGCGAAGCGGCGGACATCGTCGTTGTTGATGCTCTGCAGCGCCTCACGCGTCGTGATGAACGCGGGGTTGCCCCACGCGTTGCCGGCGCCCGTGCAGAAGCCCGGGACCTTGTTGCTCGTGTCGCGTGAGGACAGGTCGCAGTTCGCCCGCTCGGGCTTGGCCATGATGGCCGACGAGATCGTGCCGTAGATGTTGTTGTTGTTCTCCGGCGTCTCGTGGTAGCGCTCCGTGTACATCGAGTTGATGCGGACCTTGAGCCTCTCGATCGGATAGATCGTCAGGTTCGCATTGGCCTGGCGGACCTCGTCGACGTCCCGGGCATCGCCCCAGAAGTTGCCGCCGAAAGGCCCGTCCTCATCGGAGATGCGGCCGGAGATGAAGTACGTCAGCAGCGACGAGCCGCCGCTCACGGACAGCGACGTCGTGGTCGCGGTGCCCGTCTCGTACAGCTCCTTGACCAGCGGGACCTCGAAGACCTGGAACGGCTGCAGGCCCGGGATGCCCCAGTGGCTGGCCAGCTTGCTCGCGGCAGCGGCGTCGCGCGCGAAGCCCGCGTTCGGGACGTAGCGGTTTTCCGGATAGCGCGAGATCGACTGCTCGACGTTCAGCTCGTAGCGCGGCGCCCCGCTGGCGCCCTTCTTCGTGAAGATCTGGATCACGCCCGACGAGGCCTCGGTCCCGTACAGCGTCGCCGCGGCGGCGCCCTTCAGGATCTCGACGCGCTCGATGGACTGCGGGTTGATGTCGTCCAGGCGGGACGGCGAACCGCCGCCACCGGTGCCGACGTTGGGCGCGAAGCCACCGCCGTTCGCGACGCGGACGCCGTCCACGTACACGATCGGCTGATTCAGCTGCGAAAGGCTGGCAGAGCCGCGGATGCGGATGCGCGCGCCCTCGCCGGACATGCCGCCCGACGCGAGCGAGGCGACGCCCGGCTCACGCGCGGTCAGCAGCTCGGACAGGTTGCGGATCGGCGCGTTCTCCAGCGTCTGTGTGTTGATCGTCGCGACCGTGTTGCCCAGCTTGCGCTTCTGCGTCGCGATCCCCGCGCCGGTCACCACGACCTCGTCCAGCGCGATCGCCGTCTGCGCCATCGTGAAGTCGACCCGCTCGGTCATGCCACCACCCAGCGTGATCGCGCGGTCGATGGTCCGGTACCCGATGATCTGGGCACGGATCGTGACCTGGCCGGCCGGCACATCCGTGAGGGTGTAGCGGCCGCCGGCCCCCGTGACCGTGCCGATCTCCGTGTTCGGTACGAATACCTGCACGCCGACGAGCGGTCGCGTGGACAACTCCTCCAGGACCGTGCCCGTGACCGTGCCTCGTTCCTGCGCCCCGGCCGGCAAGGCCAGGAACAGGAACGCCCCGGCCACAATGGCCGGGAGTCGATAGCGGCGGAAACCCATGCTGAGCCCTCCTCTCGATGGTTGAATCCCCCGGGGAGACCGGGGACCGGCCGTCGCGCTTCGGGCGCCGGCAGGTGCGAACCACCCGCCACGATCGCCCCTCAGGGCCGCCGCGACGGTACCGGATCGGACCACCGGACGTGCGCACGGCCGGCCCGAGAACTGCTCATCGTACTGCCTTATATGGAGTTACCCGCTGCGCCTGCGGGCGCCAAGCCCGGATCTGGCCGCGGAACTTGCTCGGCTCTCGGTCCGGTGTCAAGGAACGTTTTTACGGCGTACCGCGTGACACGGCCGCGTCGGGCGGCAGGCCGGCATCCGGCTGCGGAGGGGCCCGAGTCAGCGGACCCGTCGCGAGCGACGCCGCAGGAAGTCCCGCATGACGTACTCGCCCAGGGTCATCGTATTCGTGAAGTACGCCTTGCCGCGCGCCATCTGGCACACGGTCGCCACAAAATGCACGAGCGCCGGGTCGCGCGCCAGCATGAACGTGTTGATGAGGATCCCCGCCTTCCGGCAGGCCGCGACCTCGCGCAGCGTCGCCCGGATCACGCGCGGGTCGAGCCCGGCCGGGTTTTTGTAGACGCGGCCGCCGGGCAGGGTGATCGCGGACGGCTTGCCGTCGGTGATCATGACGATCTGGCGCATGTCCTTCTTCTGCGCGGCCAGCAGCCGGCGCGCCAGCTTGAAACCGTCCGCCGTGTTCGTGTGGTAGGGACCGACGCGCGCGCGGGCCAGCTCGCCCAGCGGGATCTCCTGCGCACGATCGCCGAACGTGACCACGCGCAGCGTGTCCCCCGGATACTGTGTCCGGATGAGGTGGGACAGCGCGAGCGCGACCTTCTTGGCCGGCGTGAAGCGGTCCTCCCCGTACAGGATCATCGAGTGCGAGATGTCGAGCATCAGCACGGTCGCGCACGAGCTGCGGAACTCGGCCTGGTGCACCATCAGATCGCTGTACTCGAGGTCGAGCGGCACGCGCGGCCCGCCGCGCCGCAGCGCGTTCTTGAGCGTGGCCGGGATGTCCAGGTTGAGCGTGTCGCCGAAGGTGTAGGGCCGTGAGACGGCGCTGGCCTCGATCCCCGTGGCCAGCCGGGCCGTCTCGTGCGCGCCCAGACTGGCCTGCCCGATCGCGGACAAAAGGTGCCGCAGCGTCCGGTAGCCCAGGAAGTCGATGCCCTTCTGCGTCAGCTCGAACTCGACCTGCTGGGCGGCTCGACGCGCGTCATCGATCGTGCCGGCGCCGCCGGCCAGCTCCGTGTGCGACGCCGGCATCTGCGGCGGCTGCTTCAGGTTCAACCAGCCGTCCTCCACCATCTGCTCGACCAGCGCGTCGAGCATCTCCGCCAGCCTGCGCCTGGCCTCCTCGCTGGACTGGCCCTCGCCCCGCAGCTCGCGTAGCATCTCGGGCGTGAGCTGGCCGTTCTCGATCAGCGCCTGGATCAGCGCCTCCTTCAGCGCATCCAGCGAGCGATCCTCGCCGTCACCGGACCAGCCCCACCACGGGTGGAAATGCGGACCGCCCTCGAACCCGCTCTGCAGCAGGAAATCGGCGAGCCGGTCGAGCAGGTCCTGGATGTTCAGTGCATCGAGCAGGGAGCCTTCGTACTTGCGATACGTCGTGAGCCTCATCGTCCTCCCCGGCTGAAACGTGCGGAAACCGGACGCCGAATGGTCCGCGCGGGTCGCGGCCGCACTGCTCGCGTTCTGGGACGGCGCGCGCCGTGATCTGCCCTGGCGCCGCGAAACGGATCCGTACCGCGTCTGGGTCTCCGAGGTCATGCTGCAGCAGACCCGCGTCGAGACCGTCGTCCCGTACTACGAGCGCTGGATGATGCGGTTTCCCACGCTCGCCGCGCTCGCCACCGCCCCGCTCGACGATGTGCTCCTCGCCTGGCAGGGCCTGGGCTACTACCGCCGTGCCCGCAATCTACACGTCGCCGCCCGCGAGGTCATGGCGCGGTTCGACGGCACCCTGCCCTCCGGCGTGGATGGCCTGCGCGCACTGCCCGGGATCGGCGCGTACACCGCCGGCGCCATCGCCAGCATCGCCTTCGGCAGGCCCGAGCCGGCCATCGACGGCAACACGCGCCGTGTCCTGGCCCGCCTGCTGGATGACGCCGATCCCGCGCCACGCAGGCTCGACCAGGGGGTCCGGGCGCTCCTCCAGGCCGGCCGGCCCGGGGACCTCAACCAGGCCCTGATGGAACTCGGCGCGACCGTGTGCACGCCGCGGGCCCCCGCGTGCGCCGCCTGCCCGCTCCAGAGCGACTGCCGGGCCCACGCCCGCGGGACGCAGCTCGATCGCCCGGCCCGACGGCCGCGTCCCGAAGTGCCCGTCTTCGACGTGGGGACCGCAGTCGTGACCGATCCCGACGGCCGCGTGCTCCTCGCCCGCCGCCCCGACGACGGCCTGCTCGCCGGCCTCTGGTCCTTCCCCGGCGCCATCACCCGACCCGATGAATCCCCTCGCCGTGCCGCCCTGCGCGCCGCCCGCGAGACCGGCGCCCGGCCCGATGGCCGCTCCGCCCGCCACCTGGGCACCGTGCCCCACGCCTTCACCCACCGCAAAGAGACCTACCACGCCTTCCTCCTCCGCACCCCAAACCCCGCCCCCGCCCCCGCCCCGAGCACCCTCTGGACCCACCCCCTCGACCTCCACACCCTGCCCATGCCCACCGCGCAACGAACGATCGCCACCCTCCGCCCCTGTCCCGCCCCCCCCCCC
>JBFFZF010000227.1:0-7390 GCA_041568755.1 Longimicrobiales bacterium
ATGCCGCTGCTCACCCTCGAACTCGGGTACCCCGCGGCCCGGCTGGTCTACTCCAACGATTTCACGAGCGGAGCCGACGCCGCCTGGTCCGTGCAGCAGATGGGCACGACACCGAGCGGCCAGCGCTACCTCGGACCGTTCGACAACGCGTCCGTCCAGCTGACGCTCGACGAGCTGCAGCCACACCAGTCGGTCAGGGTCGAGTTCGACCTGTACATCATGCGAACGTGGGACGGAAACAACGACACCAAGCCTGGTAACGGCCCGGACATCGTGACCGTCTCGATCGATGGGATCATCCAGATCAGGACCACGTTCTCGAACGTGAACGGCCTGGCCGATCACATGCAGGCGTATCCGGATTCCTATCCCGGAGGTTCCCATCCCGCCGGCACCGGTGCGTCCGGGATCAACACGCTCGGCTATGTCCCGGGCTCCTCACACCACAACGGTGACTCGACGTATCGTCTCGTCTTCGACATCCCTCACACGGCGGGATCGGTGCGCTTCGAGGTGAGGGCCCAGGGCCTGTCACCGATTCCCGACGAGTTCTGGGGCGTCGACAACGTGCGGGTATCCGTGCGCTGAGCGAGTCGTCACTCGCCATCCCCGGTCGTTTGCTTCGACCGGTCGCCGCGTGCATGCGGGCGGTCGATCAGTCTGCCTGGACGGACGGCCTTGTGGCCGAAGCGGGAGCGGGCGGCGTCGGCGGCCTGGTCGAGGCGGCGGTCGCGGTCGG
Source organism: Longimicrobiales bacterium (assembly GCA_041568755.1). Taxonomy (GTDB): domain Bacteria; phylum Gemmatimonadota; class Gemmatimonadetes; order Longimicrobiales; family RSA9; genus JBFFZF01. The sequence continues at coordinate 740 of JBFFZF010000227.1, forward strand.
TCTCGACGGCGGGCGCGTCACCGAACAGCGGGATCTGCGGCGCGCTTTCGGTGCTGCGCAGTCCGGTCGCTGCGACGCCGATCAGGCGGGCGGGCACGCGGCGCACGTCGCGCAGCCGGTGCAGCAGCTCGCGCGCGATCGTGAAGATGGCGCGATCGGCGTGGATCGGCGGATCGACCGTGCGTGAGGCCTGGCGAGTCTTGAAGTCGTGATCGCGCAGCTTCACGGTGATCGTGCGGGCGCGGAGGCCGTGGCCGCGCAGGTCGGCGCCCAGGCGGACGGCCATGGCGAGCAGTTCCGTCTCGAGCGCGTCGTTGTCCGCGATGTCGCGCGCGAACGTCTCCTCGCGCGACATCGAGCGCGCGCCCCGGTCCGGCGTGACGTGGCCGCCGTCAATGCCGCGCACGCGACGGTAGACCCACTGGCCGCGGCCCTCGCCCAGCATGTGCTCGAGCTGCGTCTCCTCGAGGGCCAGCGCGTCCTCGACGGTCTTCAGGCCGAGCCGGGCGAGCTGTTCGGCGAATACCGGTCCGACGCCGGGGATGTCGCGCAGGTCGAGCTCGCGCATGAAGGCGATCTCTTCGCCCGGGTGGATGATGCGCACGCCCGCCGGCTTGGCGCGGCCGGCGGCGAGCTTGGCGATCACGCGCGAGGTACCGCCGCCGATCGAGACGGTGATGGACGTAGCGGCCCGCACCGCGGCCTGCATGCGGCTGGCCGTGTGGGCGAGCGGTTCGTGCTTGTAGAGGGCTTCGGTGCCGGTCATGTCGACGTACGCCTCATCGATCGAGGCCGTCTCGACGACCGGGCTGAACTGCTCGAGCGCGCGTCGCACCTCGCGGGACTTCTCCAGACAGATGTTGCGCGGCACGGGCACGACGACCGCCTGCGGGCAGAGCCGCAGCGCCCTGGCCGTCGGCATGCCGGAGCGGACGCCGAACGCGCGCGTTTCGTACGAGGCCGATGTCACGACGCCGCGGCCCGAGGCGGAGCCACCGACCAGCAGGAGTTTCTCACGGCCGGCGCCGTCCGGGTCGGCCAGGCGCGCGCACTGCACGAAGAACTGATCGCAGTCGGCGAGCAGGATGCGGCGCGGACCCGTCATCGCATCAACGCCCCGTTGCGCGGGGCGCGTCTGCACGCCGCCAGTCGATCGTGTCGGCTGGCGGAGCGCCACCCCGCGGCCGGCGACCGCCGTTGCGCCACAGTGTGACCCACGACGTCGCGGGCGGGCCGGGACGCGCCTGCAACGTGTCGACCACGCCGAGGTCCATGAGGCCGAGCGCAAGGTCGGCGTGGCCATCGCCCGTTGCATCGCCGGCGGCCATCGTCATGTAATCGACGGGCTCTCGAGCCAGGACGCGGCGCACGAGCCGCGTCGGGCCCACGCGTTCGAGCCAGATCAACGATTCGGGCTCGGGCGTCCGCGCCGCGACGGACGGCGGCAGCCACGCGCTCACGACCAGGCCGGGCGACCCCGAGCCGGTCGGGTCGACGGCGACGGCCCGGTGCGCGCCGTACATCGCGGTCAGGTGCCGGTACGCGAAGCGGCGGGCCCCCTCGTTCTCGAGCAGCGCCACGCCGTGGTACGGTTTGGGCGAGGTGAGATCGAGGTTGTCGCCGTTCGTGACGATCAGGTCCGGCAGCCCGTCACCGGTGAAGTCCGTGACCTCGAGACCGGTGAACCCCCAGTCCGGGTTGGGCGCCTGGAACAGCGGCTCCGCACGGAATCCCTCGGCGGAGCCCCAGTAGACCATCACCTGCTGGAACTCCTGCGCGATGAGCGCGACGACGTCCTTCCTGCCATCGCCGTCGAGATCGACGACGCGCGCGTCGGTGAAGCCGGGCCGCGCATCGAGCACGCGCCGCTCGAAGGCAGGCGCGCCCGCACCAGCCGTGCGCTCGAGCCACAGCAGGCCGCCGTTCTCCATCCAGCCGAAGACGGCGACGACGAGGTCGGTGCGGCCATCGTCGTTCACGTCGGCCGCATGCACGTCCGCCACCCGGCCCAGGCCATCGAGCAACACCGTCCGTTCGAAGGTGGTTGCTCCGGTCCTGCGGAGCCACACGACCGAACCGGTCGGATCGTTCGTCGGACGGAACTGCCCGAGCGCGGCGACGACGACATCGGTCAACCCATCCGCGTCGAGGTCCGTCACCGCCAGCCGGCCGGGATCCGCGACATCGCCAATCACGGTCGTCTCGGCGCGCGGCCCGTATTGCCGCAGCGCGTAGACGCGATCCGTCGCTACATCGGAGACCAGCACGTCCAGCCCGGTTCCGTCCAGCAGCCGTGCCATCTGCACGTGCGTCACGGCCGGCCGCTCACCCCGGTCCGGCCGCCAGTCCTCGCGCGACCACGCGATGGATCCGGGGCCAGCGTCGGTCCGGCCCTCGGCGGGCGGCAGCTCGTCGGGCGCGTGGAACAGGTACCATGCCAGTGCGCGGTCCTCCGACACGCCCATGTCGATGCCGCGGCGAGCCGCAATTGAAAACATCCCGCGCACCGCCGTGATCCAGTACTCGCGCGGCAGGATGTCGGGCTCGGGGAAGACGTGACACATGCTGCAGGCGGCGCGGACACTCGCCGTAGACGGCTCGGACAACACGTCGCGCATGATCTCGACGGCATCCGGCGGAGGCTCCGGCCGCGACCGGGCCAGAAGCCAGCCGACGGCGAGGAGCGCGGCCAGCGCGCCGGCGAGGATCCAGCGGCGGGTCACGGCACGTGCCGAGCCGTCAGCGTGTCTTCGCACCGTGCCGCGGCGTTTGCGACGGTGCCCCGCCGTCGCGCCGCGGCCGCGGGTGCCTGATCGCGGCTCGATTCGAACGCGCGGCGATAGCAGAAGAACGTCGCGACACAGGCCGACCAGAACGGTGGGTTGTCGGACGTCACGCGCAGCGCCGTCGCGCGGTTCCGACCCGCGATCCGGTAGAAGCCGAACCGGCCGTTGGCGTCGGCGCACATGAACATCGAGCGGGCCGAGGGACCCATCGCGACGACCCAGGGGTTGTGTCGCGCCACGGGCGGCGCACCCGTCTGCATCGTCTCCAGCACGAGGTCGCGAAACTCCGTATTCGAGAAGTGGCCCGTCCGGGTCTCACCCGGGAACGACGGGTGCACGAGCCAGAGCGGGACCTCGTACGATGCGGGATCGACGAGCCGGGCCAGCAGACGCGGGCCGTGATCGGAGGTCACGATGACGAGCGTCTCCTCCAGGAGATTCCGGCGGCGCAGCGCATCGTAAATGCGCTTCAGGTACCGGTCGTAGTACACCACGCGGTGCACACCGGTCGTTTCCTCCCAGCGGCTGGTGTGCCCGAAGAGGAAATGCTGGAACAGGAACAGTGGCCCGGGCTCGTCGAGCAGCGCCTCGATGCGATCGAGCAGGATGGTGTCCTCGCAGCCGCGGTCGAATTCCGTCGGGGCCAGGCACGTGAAGCCCGGTCGGCCCCACTCGCGCGGGTCCAGCTGGACACGGCCGGTCCAGGGCAGCTCGCGGAGATCCAGCGGCGGCTCCGACATCGGGATCGCGAAAACGGTCCGCCAGCCGCTGGCGTTGAGGTGCGCGACCAGCCCGCCGCCCGCAGCCACGTGGCCGAACCGTTCCCTCCAGTCGGGCACGTACGCCTCGTACGGGATCATGAGCGAGTGGATCATCGCCATGCGCGCCGTCCGGCTCTCCTGGTTCACCGTGTAGAGACCGGCATAGCGCGTGGCGAACGGTTCGATCTCGCGAAAGAACCCGTCCTCGAGCGGCAATGAATCCAGCGCGGCTTCGAACTCCGAGCGCGACACGCCCTCCATGACAAACACGAGGACCCGCTCGTACCGGCTGAGGACGGCCCCGGGCGCGGCGGAGCGCAAGTCGAGCGGTGCGGTGCGCAGCGTCGTCTCGCCGGCGTAAATCGTTGGCTCCATCGATCGGCCGCGCAGATCCGCCAGCGTCGCGGCGAGCGGGTGATCCGGCGAAGCGACCGCGACGAAGCCGACAGCGAGCGTGCAGGCGAGGAGACCGGTCGCGAGGCGCACGCGTCGTGATGCATCGAGCACGCGCGCGGGCAGCACGCGGTCGATGCCGCGCCAGCGGCTGGCCGCCGCGGCCAACCCGGCCACCGCGGCAAACGCGAGCCAGCCGCGCAGCGGGATCATCTCGCGCGCGAAGAACAGGACGGCATCGAGGGAGAGGCTGGCTGCCGAAAACCGGTAATCGGTGTTGATGTCCAGGAAGAACGCGTGCCAGAAGACCAGCGTGCCGTAGATGAGCACGCACGTGCCGGTCACGATGCCGGCGATCCGGCGCACGGGGCGCGACCGGTCCGGCGCTGCGAGCGCGACGCACAGCCCCCCGAGCAGCGCGGCGTCGATGCCGGCCGCGATCAGGCTGGCGAAGATTGCGTCGGGCGCGACGACGATGCGCAGGCCCAGCGTCGCGGCGACGACGACCGCGGCGACGCGCAGCCAGCGCCCGGCGTAAGTCACAAGCTCATCGTGTGACCACGGTCCGGCCGGCATCGCCGACCGCGAACAGCCGGTTGCCTGCGCCATGGATCGCGTTCAGGGCCTGGTTGTCCGGCGGGCGCACCATCGCCCAGGCGCTGCCGTCCCAGCGCAGGACCGCGCCGCCCCACGTGACGACGAAGACATCGGTGTCGCTGCGGCCCCAGATGGCGGACAGTCCGCTGGTGGGCGCCGTGCTCGATGTCCACGCCGTGCCGTTGTAGCGGAGCAGTGTGGTTGCGGTCGTGGCCGCGAACGCGCTGTTCGCGCCCGAGGCCCAGAGACCGCGGATCTGCTGCGTCGTGCCGGAGGTGAGCGGCGTCCATGCGTTGCCGTTGTACCAGCCGATGCGACCGCCGTCACCGCTCGCGAAACCGCTGTTCGCGTCAATGCCCCAGACCGCGCGCAGGATGCCGCCGGCGCTGGTCGTGGTCCATGCGGCGCCATCGAAGCGCGACACGCCGGAGAAGCCGACGCCCACGAGGCTGTTGGCGGCGGAGCCCTTGAAACCCAGGAACGCGGCGGTCGTGAGTGTGTCGATGCGCCAGGTCGACCCGTTCCACCGCGCCACGATCGCGCGATCGTTGGTCGGGAACCTGCCCCCACCCGCAATGATCTCGTTCGGACCGGACGCCCAGACGCCGAACAGCTCGTGGTACGCACCGATCGTCGAATGACTCCATGTACCGGACGTGTAGCGCCAGACAGCGCCATCATCGCCGACCGCGACGGCGTTGTTCTCGTTCCATGCCCAGACGCTGTGCAGCGAGGGCGAGTAGGCCAGGCGGCGCTGAAACAGGCCCTGTTGCAGCTGCACGACCGTGTTCTCGCCCACGGCGAAAGCGGTGCCGCGCGAGCCGGCCACCGCCAGCAGCGAATGGCCCGTGCCCGGGTCCAACGTCGTCCACGCGGCGCCGTTCCAGCGCGCGGCGAATCCGTTGATGCCGACCACGTAGATATCGTTGGGTCCGTCACCCCAGATCCCGCGCAGGATCTCAATGCCGAGAGCCGGCCCCTGCGTCCAGTTGACGCCGTTGAAGCGGTACGTCTCACCGAACCCGCCGACAGCCCACACGTCGTTCGAGGCGGCGCCCCACACGCCGCGCAGTGTGGAATTCGTCAGTTGCGCCTGCGCACTCCAGTTCGTGCCGTTGAAGCGCAGGATCGTGCCATTCGCGCCGACGGCGAAGGCCAGGTCGGACGCCAGCACATGGACCGCGAACAGGTCCTGCGTCGTTCCCGAGTTCATGGCGGTCCAGCTGGTCCCGTCGAAACGGAGGATCGTGCCGCCCGCGCCCACCGCGATGGCGAAGTTGAACGAGACGCCGGACACGGCATTGAGCCGGATGTTGCCGGGCGTCGTCTGCAGCGTCCAGGCGTTGCCGTCCCAGCGCTCGATGCGCGTGTTGTCGCTGACGGCGAACACATTCGAAGACCCGATCCCCCAGAGCCCGTTCACCAGCAGGGTGCCGGTCTTGATACGGGTCCAGCGTGTGCCGTCGTAGCGGAAAACAGAACTGCCGGACGCGACGAACACGTTGCTCGCGTCCAGCGCCCAGACGGCCGCGATGTCACCGCCGGGCACGTCGCCGGTGCCCGTGACGATCGCACGGCCCGCTTCGAACTCGAGCGGGGCCGGCGTGACGGACAACGCAAACTGGCCGGCGACCGTGTTGACCGTGGCCGTGATCGTGGCCGCGCCGACTTTCACGCCGGTCACGATGCCCGACGCATCGACGCGCGCGACGCTCTCATCGCTGCTGGCCCACACCACCGTGAAGGAGGCGCAGCCCGTCTGCGTGACGGTGGCCGTCAGCGCGATGGTCCTGCCGACGGCCACGGACGCGCCGCCCGACGTGACGGACACCGCCGTGACCTGACACGTGGCCGCGGGCGGGCCCGGGTCCGTGGTCGACTTGTCGCAGGCCATCGTCAGAAGGGCGATGGCCGTGGCGAGCGTGAGACCTGCCCGTCTACGGGTCCGGAGCGTCGGCGCTTCGACCATGGTCGCTCTTCGCTGCTCAGGGGGTCATGCGGTGCTGACGGTCGTACGAAGGCGCGAAACGCACGCGGGACCGGTCATTACCGGCGCGGTCCGCCCGCGGGCACGCCCACGTCATGATGATCGGCCGGCCGCGGGCCCGGCGTGA
>JBFFZF010000228.1:0-7360 GCA_041568755.1 Longimicrobiales bacterium
ATGGTGCAGGCGCCGATCGTTTGCATCGTTTCTTCCTCGAACGGGATCAGGCGTTTCGGGAATCGTTCAGCTTCATGGCGCGAAAACGCTGCGTCTGCGCGAGCAGTGCGGGCTCGGTGGCGAGCCGTTCGATGCTCGACGCGCCGAAGAAGCCGGCGATGCCGCGCGTGTGGTCCAGCACGTACTGCGCATCTGCCGGTTCGGCGATCGGACCGCCATGACACAGCACGAGAATGTCCGAACGGACTGCCCTGGCCGCATCGGCGATCGTCTGCACGCGCCGCACGGCCTCCTCCAGCGTGACGGCTGTCCCGGCGCCGATCGAGCCCTTCGTCGTCAGGCCCACGTGCGGGACGAGGACGTCGGCGCCGGCCTGCGCCATCGCGCGTGCGCCGACCGCATCGAACACGTACGGGCACGTCAGCATGCCCAACTCGTGGGCCTGCCGGATCATCTCGACCTCGAGACCGTACCCCATGCCGGTCTCCTCCAGATTGGAGCGGAACGTGCCATCGATGAGGCCGACGGTGGGGAAGTTCTGCACGCCATCGAAACCCATGTCCTTGAGCTGGCGCAGGAACACGGGCATCAGACGGAACGGGTCGGTCCCGCACACGCCGGCCAGCACGGGCGTGTCGCGCACGACGGGCAGCACCTCCGCGGCCATCTCGACGACGATCGCGTTCGCGTCCCCGTACGGCATCAGGCCGGACAGGCTGCCGCGGCCGGCCATGCGGAAGCGGCCGGAGTTGTAGATGATGATGAGGTCGACGCCGCCGTGCTCGACGAACTTGGCACTGATCCCGGTGCCGGCGCCCGCGCCGATGATCGGCTCGCCGGCGGCGACGCGCGCCCGCAGGCGGCGCAGGGATTCGTCACGCGGGATGAACGGCATCGCTCGGCTTCTCCGTGTGCAGGTGCGCCAGCAGCCGGTCCGCGAGGGCATCCGCGAAGGCCGCGTCGTTGATGTGCAGGTCCAGCTCGAGCCGCTCGATGCGGGCATCGAGGTTCGCGCGCAATGCATCGAAGAGTGCGCGATCCGCGACGGGATCGTGGAACGGCTGGCCGTCGCGGTCCAGCGCGCTCACGCCACGCAGCGGCAGCGCCACCGTCACCGGGCCCGTTGCCGCGTTCAGCTTTCCGGCGATGACCTTGCCCAGCCGGGCGCATTCTTCGGGCGTCGTCCGCATGAGCGTGACGTTCGGATTGTGCACGTGCAGCCGTCGGGCGCGGAACGCCTCCGGGATCGTGTCACGAGCCCAGAAGTTCACCATGTCCAGCGCGCCGCACGACACGACCTGCGGGATGCCTGCCCGCCCGGCCGCCTCGAGCCGCGTCGGCCCCGCACTCAGCACGCCGCCCACCAGCTCGTCGCACCACTCGGTCGTGGTCACATCGGCGACTGCGGTGATGAAGCCGGCCTCGATCAGCCCTTCCATGGCCCGGCCACCGCTGCCCGTCGCGTGGAAGACCAGGACCTCGTAGCCGGCCGCCTCGACGCGCGCGCGCAGGTGATCGACGCACGGTGTGGTCACGCCGAACATGGTCGCCGCGATGAGCGGCCGGTCGCCGGCCGGCGGCACCGCCTGCTCGACCATGCCACACACCGCGCCGGCAGCGTTCGCGAGGATAAGGCGCGAGATGCGGTTCAGCCCCGCGACATCGACGACCGTGTACATCATCGTCACATCCTTCACGCCGACGTACGGCCCGACCTGACCGGACGCGACCGTCGAGACCATGACCTTGGGCGTGCCGACGGGCAGCGCGCGCATCGCCGCCGTCGCGATGGCCGTCCCGCACGAGCCGCCCAGGCCGATCACGCCATCGACTTCGCCCCGCGCGGCGAGTCCACCGGCCAGCGCCGCCGCGCCACGTGCCATGGCTTCGAGCGCCACGCCCCGGTCTCCCTGCATCCGGAGCGCGGGCAGGGAGGCTCCGCCTGCCGCGGCCACATCGTGGGCGCCGATGTCGGGCGCGAACGGGGGCGCGGCCAGCACGCCGGCGTCGAGGACGCGGGGCCGGTGCCCGCGTGCCGCGATCAGATCGCGAACGTACGCGGCCTCCTCGCCTTTCGTGTCCAGCGTGGCAATGAGCAGAATGGAAGCCATGATCCGTTGCCGGTGACGGGCGGAGGCTTGACGGCCGGCATCTTATAAAGTATTTCGGCACCCGCGCGCAAGCGGCGGCGGGCCGTGAACACGGGGCGCTCGCGCGCACGCGGGATCTCGGCACCACGGTGTAGCGCGGCACCACGATGCGCCGTTCCGATTCCGGACCCGATGGCCCCGCCGACGGGTCGCTCACCGACCGGGCCGATCATGACCGAAGGCATCCACCGCCGCAGGCTGTTCGTCGGCTGCATCGTCTCCCTCGTCGCCACGGCCTTCGGATTCGCCGTGCGTGCGGCGATCCTCGAGCCGTGGCGCGTCGAGTTCAACCTGAGCCAGGAACAGATCGGCTACATCCTCGGCGCCGGACTCTTTCCGTTCGCCATCTCGATCATCCTGTTCAGCCTGATCGTGGACCGGATCGGCAACGGCATTTCCATGGCGATCGCCTTCACGCTGCATGTCGTGTCGGCGCTCATCACGGTGGCCGCCCCGCTCGCGCTTGCGCCCGCAGGCGCGAGTCCCGATGAGATCGCGGCCGGCCAGCAGCTCGGATACCGGCTGCTCTACATCGGCACATTCATCTTCGCGCTGGGCAACGGCACCGTCGAGGCCGTCGTCAACCCGGTCACGGCCACGCTTTACCCGAAAGAAAAGACGCGTTACCTGAACATCCTGCACGCCGGCTGGCCGGGCGGGCTGGTGCTGGGCGGACTGGTCGCGATCGCGGTCAGCTTCGTGGAGCCGGGCACCCTGCCGGGCCGCATCTGGCAGTGGCAGGTCGGGCTGGTGCTCGTGCCCACGCTGGTCTACGGCCTTCTGCTCGCCGGCCAGCGCTTCCCGGTGCAGGAGCGCGTGGCGGCCAACGTCCCGTACTTCGAGATGCTGCGCGAGTTCGGTGCCGCCAGCTGCTACATCGTTTCGTTCCTGCTCATCGCGGGGTTCAACCAGATCATCGTGATGCTGGGCGTGCCCGCGCTGGGACTGGGCACGCAGCTCGCCCTGGCCGTCGTGCCTACGGCGCTGTTCGCGCTGTACGTGCGCAGCTTCGGCCGGCCCATGTTCGTGATCCTGCTGCTCATCATGTTCCTGCTGGCCACCACGGAGCTGGGCACGGACAGCTGGATCGCCGACATCATGAACACCGTGCTGAGCAGCCCGACGCAGGGTACGCTCTTCCTGGTCTGGACGTCGTTCATCATGTTCGTGCTGCGCTTCTTCGCCGGGCCGATCGTCGAACGGATCACGCCGCTCGGCCTGCTGGCGGCCAGCGCCGCCATCGGCGCGCTGGGACTGCTCTGGTTGTCCAATGCAGGCACAGCGGTGTGGATGCTCGTCGCCGCCGCCACGTTCTACGGCCTGGGCAAGACGTTCCTGTGGCCCACGACGCTGGGTGTGGTCAGTGAGCAGTACCCGCGCGGCGGTGCGCTCATGCTGAATGCCATCGCGGGCGTGGGCATGATCTCCGTCGGCACGCTGGGTAACCCCGCGATCGGCGCGCTGCAGGACGGTGCGTTCACGGCGGAGATCCGGGCGGCCGATGCCGCGCTCGCACAGCAGGTCATCGGCAGCAAGCCGGGGCTGTTCGGGGAATCGCTGTCACTCGACGCGGCGCAGCGCACTGCCCTGGCCGACCGCATGGTCGCGGAGGCGGACCGCGTCCGCGCGGCCCTCGAAGCGGAAACCGGCGCGGCGCCCGAGGCGGGCGCGCTGGAACAGGCGCTGGCCGGCGATGCGGCGTACAGTGAGTTGAGCCGGCAGCTCGGTCTGATCGCGGCCATCGATGCGCGCACCAAACAGGGGACGCTCGGCACGATCGCCGTGCTGCCGCTGATCATGCTGCTTTCGTACATCGCCCTGATCCTGTATTTCCGATCCAGAGGCGGCTATCGGCCGAGAGCCATCACGGACGATGGGGCCGTCGCGGCGGGGAGGGTGCCTGCATGATGTGGGACGAGCACGGAAGAGCGAACGGCGGAGCGTCGACCGGCCGGCGGGTCGACGGACGACGGATGGACGGATCGGGTCACCGCGGAGAGCGCGGAGGGCGCGGAGAACGGATGGGGCGGATTGAGCGGATGAACGGATCAGGGATGAACGGATCAGGGGTGAACGGCTCGTGGGCGGTGGGTGTGAGGTGGGTCGCGGGGCTGGTCGCGGTCTGTGCGCTGGCCACGACCGCTGCGCCGGTCGAGGCGCAGGCGCCGCGGGGCGACCGGGTGAAGATGCTGTTTCTGGGCGACGATGGGCATCACCGGCCGTACCAGCGCGCGAAGGAGATCCTGCCGGTGCTGGCGGCGCGCGGCGTCGATCTCTTCTACACGGACAGGACCTCGGACCTGAATGCGGGCGAACTCGCGCAGTACCATGGCCTGATCCTGTACAACAATCATGCAGCGGTATCGACGGAGCAGCTGAACGCGCTGCTCGCGTTCGTGCAGAATGGCGGGGGGCTGGTCGTCGTGCACTGCGCGTCGGCGTCCTTCCAGAACTCGGAGGCGTTCATCCGTCTGGTCGGCGCGGCGTTCAAGAGTCACGGCACGGGAACGTTCCGCACGGTCACGACGCAGCCGGACCATGCGGTCATGCGCGGCGTCCCCGATTTCGAGACGTGGGACGAGACATACGTGCACACGAAGCACAACCCGGACCGGACGGTGCTGGCCGTGCGTCGGGAGGGAGGTCACGACGAGCCGTACACGTGGGTCCGCAGCTACGGCGAGGGCCGGGTGTTCTACACGGCCTGGGGGCACGACCAGCGGACGTGGGGCCACGAGGGGTTCCACGTTCTGCTCGAACGCGGCATCAAGTGGGCGGTCGGGGACTGGGCACTGGGCTTCACGCTGCGCGAGCCCACGCCGCGCATCGTAGATCTGCCCGTGCCGCTGCCGGTCTATCGTCAGGACACGGTGTGGAACGTCCTGGCGGACGAGCACATCACCCGGGAGGCCGTGGCCCTCAGCCCCGAGGAGTCATTCCGGCTGACGACGCTGCGGCCCGGCTTCCGCATGGAGCTGTTCGCCGCCGAGCCGCTCATCAACAACATCATCGACTTCGCATGGGACGAGCGGGGCCGTTTGTGGGCCGTCGAGACGCTGGATTACCCGAACAACGTGCTGCCTGATTCGGTGCGTGGCAACGACAGCATCGTGATCCTGGAGGACACGGACGGCGACGGCCGGGCGGACAAGAGGACGGTCTTCGCCGACGGGATGAACCTGGCGACCAGCCTGGTGTTCGCCGGGGGCGGCGTGATCGTGGCGCAGGCCCCCGACATGCTCTTCTTCCGGGACACGAATGGCGATGACCGCGCCGACGAGCGACGCGTGCTGTTCACCGGCTGGCCACGCAACGACACCCACGGCACACCGAGCAACCTGCGCTACGGGTTCGACAACCAGGTGTGGGGCTCCGTGGGCTACAACGGTTTCCGTGGCACGATCGGCGGCGTCACGTACGAGCGCGGCCAGTTCGGCGCGGGCTTCTTCCGTTTCCCGGCCGACGCCTCGTCGCTCGATTACGTGGCGCGCACGAGCAACAACACCTGGGGCTTCGCGTTCAGTGAGGACGGCAACGTGTTCGGCTCGACGGCGAACAGCCAGCCGAGCGCGTTCGTGCACATTCCCGGTCGCTACTACCGCGGCATTGGCGCGCCGCTGCTCTCGCTGCCGCGCATCCACGACCGCAACGACATCTATCCGGTCCGTGAGGTCTACCAGGTCGACTCGTTCGGCAGATACACGGCCGGCGCGGCACACGAGATGTACACGGCGCGGGCGTTCCCGCGCGAGTACTGGAACCGCATCGGTTTCGTCGTCGAGCCGACCGGCCACCTGGTCGGCATGTTCGAGATGATCCCCAGCGGCAGCGGCTTCATCGCGAAGAACCGGTGGAGTCTGATGGCGAGCCGGGACGCCTGGTCCGCGCCGGTCCAGGTCAAGGTCGGACCGGACGGGGCGCTCTGGGTCTCCGACTTCTACACGCTGGTCGCGCAACACAACCCCACGCCGGAGAACATCACGGCGGACTGCTGTCGCACGGGCCGTGGCGCGGCCTACGAGACGCCCAACCGTGACACGACGCACAGCCGTATCTACCGAATCGTCCACGAGGCCGCACCCGCCTACCGGCCGATACGACTGGACAACGCAACACCGGCCCGGCTGGTGGCCGCGCTGCGCAACGACAACATGTTCTGGCGCCACACCGCGCAGCGCCTGCTGGTGCGGCGAGGACAGCGCGATGTGGTACCGGCGCTGGTGGCGCTGGTCAACGACCACACGGTCGATGCGCAGGGCCTGAACCCGGGCGCGTTGCACGCGCTGTGGACGCTGGACGGGCTGGGCGCGATCACAGCGGACGCCAATGTGCGTGCCGCCGCGCGCCGGGCGCTGCACCACCCGTCCGCAGCGCTGCGCCGGGCCGCGCTGCAGGTGCTGCCCCGCGATGCACAGCTCATGGACGACATCTTCAACGCCGGGCTGCTGCCCGATCGCACATCGCCGCACGCCGTCGAGTACACGGTGGGCGCGGGCGTGCTGCAGGACGCGGACGCGCAGGTGCGGCTGACCGCGCTTCTCACACTGTCCGAGCTGCCCGCCTCGCCTCGTGCTGCACGCGCGATCGGCGATCTGATCTTCGTGCCGCAGAACGCGCGCGATCCGTGGCTGCCCGATGCGGCCGCGATCGCCGGCGTGAAGCAGGGCCCCGACTTCCTGGTCGAGTTCCTGCAGCGCCGGCCGACCGGCTCCGACTCGGCGATGCTGGCCGGGCTGCGCTCGGCCGCCGTCCTGATGACACGCCACTACGCCTCGAACGCGCAGGCCGGTGCAGTCGTGGGCGCGCTGCTGGCATTGCCGCAGGCGCACCCGGTGCTCGCGGCGGGCGTGCTGGACGCGATCGCACCGCCACCCCCGACAGGCGGGCCGGGCAGTGGCAATCCGGCGGCACGGGGCGGATTCGGAGCCGGCTGGCCGGAAGACCAGCCGCCGACGCTGACTGCGAGTCAGCGCGCCGCGCTCGCGGAGGCGGCGCGCGGCGCCCCACCCGAACTGGCCGCGGCGTGGGCCCGCGTCAACCAACGGCTCGGCGTGAGCGGCGGACCGGACGGCCCATGATGGTGCGAGCGGACGCCTGGGCCCGTCCTGCAAACCGGCCGCTCCGCATCTGCGCGGCGCTGGCCGGGGCCGCCGTCGCGCTCGTGTGCGCGGCGACGGGCAGCGCGGCGCAGGCGCCGCCCGATCGCGTGC
>JBFFZF010000229.1:0-7346 GCA_041568755.1 Longimicrobiales bacterium
AGCGCGACGACGACCGTGGGCGTACCCGAGGGCCGCTCCGAGCACGCGGTCGTCTGGACCGGCAGCGCGATGGTGGTCTGGGGGGGCAGGGTCGACGACGACCCGTTGACCTGGTACGTGAACACGGGAGGCCGTTACGATCCGGCGACCGACAGCTGGACGCCCACGGCGCTGACGAGCGCGCCCTCCGGAAGGTCCGGCCACACGGCGGTGTGGACCGGAAGCGAGATGATCGTGTGGGGCGGCTGCGAGCCGGCCTCGTGCGCGCAGGCCGACAGCGGCGGGCGCTACGATCCGGCGACCGACACGTGGCAGCCCACGGCGCTCGGGGGCGCGCCGCAGGCCCGCGTGGGGCACACGGCGGTCTGGACGGGCGACGTGACCAGTCCGAATTGATCAGGTTCATTGCATTGAGCACATCCACGCTCAGCTGGACGGTGTGGCTCTCCGCGCCGGCGCCCAGCGCGAAGTCCTGCAGCACCCGCAGGTCGACCGAGCTGTACCACGGGTTCACCGCGCCGAAACGCTCCGCGATCTGCCCGCGGTTCTTGCTGAGGTACCCATCCTGCCGGATGAACGCGTCGAGCCGCGTCCACTGCTCCTGGGCGGAGACTGTGCGGCCACCGGCATCGGTGAAGGCGGCCAGGCGGATCTCGTTCTGCGAGCGGGGAATGTAGATCAGGTCGTTGCCGCCCTGGCCATCGCCGTTGACATCGCCCGAGTAGATGAACGAGTAACGGTTTCCGCCGGCACCCGCGAAGCGGTTGCCCTCCGCGACCTCGAGGAAGACGCCGACCTGAGTGCGGACGCGCTCCGACCAGGCCTTCGTGTACGTGCCCACGCCGATGACGCGGTGGCGCTGACCGAACTCGGAGAAGCTGAGGCCGGGCTGGTTCGGGTCTCCCTGGATCGGCTGGTTCTGCCAGAGCACGCTGGCGATCTCGGTCGACTTCAGGTTGTTCTTGGCCTGCGTGAAGTTGTAGGCCAGACTGGCCGTGGCGCCGTTCGCGAAGATCTTGCGCAGCTGTGCGGTGACGTTGAGCGAGAAGCCCTCGCTGGTGTTGTCGATCACGTAGATGCCCGCGCCGCCGTCGGGATTCAGTTCGTTGGCACCGAAGCCGCCGTAGAAAGGCCGGCCGTCGGGCAGATTGCGAATGGGCGCGACCAGATCGGCATTGCGCATGAAGACGGAGTTGATGTCCTTGCCGTAGATCACCTCGAGCGTGCCCAGCAGACCTCCGGGCAGCTGCTGATCGACGGCGATGTCCGTGGTCCACACCTGCGGCCACTTGAACTCCGGATCCATGGCGTTCAGATCGAAGGACTGCTGGAGCGACGCGTCGTCCGACGTCGGGATCTCGGGCCCGGCCGGGAACAGATTGGGATTGGCGCCCGGATTCGAGATCACGTTGCCCACCCAGACGAAAGGCACGCGCCCCGTGAAGATCCCGGTCCCGCCACGCACCTGCGTCGAGCGGTTGCCGGCCGCGTTCCAGTTGAACCCGAGCCGGGGCGAGAACAGCGGTGAGGCGCCCGGCAGCTCGCTCTGGTCGATGACCTCCGTACGCCGGTTCTCATCCAGCGCGCGGAGCGAGCGCGAGAACGGGTTGTCGACCGGTTCCGTGAAATACAGGGGGAAGTCGACACGCAGGCCGAGAGTGATGTTGAACCGATCGGACGCCAGGAACTCGTCCTGGCCGTAGATGGACAGCTGGCCGACGTCGATGTTCTCGCCCTTGAACGGGCCACTGCCGATCAGGCCGCGGAAGTCGATGCGGTTCGGGTTGCTCGGGTCTGTGGCCTGGAGGAACTCGGAGAGCGACGAGAACGTCGTGCCGATGCCTGTCACGGGCGGCAGGAAGAATACGCCGTGACGGAAAATGTTGAACGAGTTGAAGAAGCCGAACGTCTCGAAATTGGCGCCCACCGTGAGGACGTGGTCGCCGCGATACAGGGTCAGGTTGTTCGTGAACTGCCAGACGTCCTGATCGAGGATGTTGTGGATCGAGAACGGCTCGTGCCCCGCCGTCGTGTACGTCACGCCGGCCTCGCCGATCTCGATGGTGGGGAAATCCTCGCTGAACGGCTCGCGGAAATCGCGGAACCGGTTGTAGCTGGCGAAGAAGCGGTTGGCCCAGCGCGTCGAGCGGCTGTTCACCTCGAGCGCGAAGGAGTTCAGGTTGTTGTTGATCGCGTAGCCGGAGTTCTGAAACGGCAGGCTGCTCTCGTTGGGGCCGCGGCCCGTGTTCGCGAAGCTGAGCACGAACGGGTGGGGACCGAGGTCCCGCTTCGCGTCCAGCATGTTGTAGCGGAACGAGAGATTGTTGTTCTCGTTGATGTTCCAGTCCAGCTTGGCCAGCAGCTTGTTGTTGTCCGTCTCGTGGATGTAGCCCTCGTATTCGCCCGGATCGTAGTTGTAGACCGTGCGCAGCCGGTTGCGGATCTGATCCATGACGCTGGCTTCGACCCGTGAGATCCCGAAGCCGGATGCGCCCCGGCGCGCGACGAAGTTGCTGCCCGGGTCGTCGGTCCGCTCGATTTCCCCGTTCACGTAGAAGAACAGCTTGTCACGGATCAGCGCACCGCTGGCCGACAGGCCCGCCTGGACGAAGCTGAGGTCCGGGTTGGCGACGACGTCCGAGCCACGCACCGTGTTGCCCTGGAAAGCGTCGTTGCGCAGGAACGTGTACGCCGTGCCACGGAAATCGTTGGTCCCGCTGCGCGTCACCGAATTGATGTTCGCCCCGGTGAAGCCGCCCTGACGGATGTCGAAGGGCGCAACGCTGACCTGCACCTCGGCGATCGCGTCATACGGCACCGGCTCCGCGTTCGCCTGCCCGCCCGGCGCCGGATCGTCCAGCCCGAAGGGGTTGTTGAAGTAGGAACCGTCGAGCGAGACGTTGTTGAACAGCCAGTTGCGGCCGCCGAACGCGAAGTTGCCGTCGCTGCGCGGGTCCAGCCGCGTCAGGTCGCGCGTGCTGCGCTTGATGGAGGGCAGCACCGCGACGCGTGCCGGGTCGACGAACGTCGCGGCACCCGTGCGCCCCGCGTTCAGCACCTCATCACGCGCAGCGGCGACCTCGATGCCGGCCAGCTGGATCGCCTCGCGCTCGAGACGGAAATCCAGACGCAGATTCTGGCCGAGGCTCAGATAGACGTCCTCCTCCGTGCCGGTGCGGTAGCCGATCTGCGTGACCGTGACCGTGTAGGGCCCGCCGATGCGCATGTTCGCGATGTTGTAGGCGCCGCCGGAACGGACGATGGCGCGGTACTGCGTCCCGCTGGGCAGATGCACGGCCAGGACCGCCGCATCCGGAATCGGCGCGCCCTGCTCGTCCGCCACGAAACCGTACAGCGAGGCCGTCGTGACGCCCTGCGCGCTCGCGCGCACGGGCCCGATCAGCAGTGCGACGAGGGCCAGGATCGGGAGTCTGGGCAGAAACCTTCTCGTTGCGATCACACGACCTCCAGTTCGGGGGGGTCCGGAAGCGTTGTCCTGCGGAGGCGGTCCGGCGTCACACCGGCCTCCCTGCGGCCGGAACGTAGCCTACGCGGCAGCCGTCCCGCGTCAAGGGCCGGGCGCGAATCCGTCCGGCGCGCGCGGCGACGCGCGCACGCATGTTGACGCCGGTGCGGGGCGGCGTGTATTTGAACACGGGTTTGCACACGCCGCGGCCGCCAGAGATGCGGCCGTCCAACGCCACCTGGTCAACCGGAGAGACCGAGCTGATCGCCGCCACGGCGGCCGTGCAGACGCTGGCCGACGCCTTTGCCCGGCTCCAGGACGTGAGCCCGACCGAGCAGCGCCTGATCCAGAGCATCGCCATCGTCCTGATCCTGGTGGCGACGCGCTGGGCGATCCTGCTGCTGCTGCGGCGGCGCGTCGAGGACGTGAAGAACCGGTACGTGTGGGGTCGGACCATCACGTACCTGATCGGCTTCATCGCCTTCTTCCTGATCGGCCGGGTGTGGTTCCAGGCCTTCGGCTCGCTGGCCACGTTCTTCGGCCTGATCGGCGCAGGCATCGCCGTCGCGCTGAAGGACCCGCTGACCAATCTGGCGGGGCTGGTCTTCATCCTCTGGCGACGTCCGTTCCGCATCGGGGACCGTATCCAGATCGGCGACGCAGCTGGCGATGTCATCGACATCCGGCTGTTCCAGTTCACGCTTCTCGAGATCGGCAACTGGGTCGACGCCGACCAGAGCACGGGCCGGCTGATGCACATCCCGAACGGGCAGGTCTTCCAGCAGCCCACCGCCAACTACACGATTGGATTCCCATTCATCTGGAACGAGATTCCGGTGCTGGTCACGTTCGAGAGCGACTGGCAGGCAGCACGGGAGATCCTGGCCGACATCGCGAAGCGGGTGGCCGCACCGTTCGCGTCGAGTGCCGAGAAGGAGATCCTCGAGGCGAGCCGGAAATACCTGATCTTCTTCTCGACGCTGCAGCCGGCCGTCTACCTGAACGTCAAGGACAGCGGCGTTCTGCTGACCATCCGCTACGCGTGCGAAGTGCGCAAGCGGCGAGGTACGTCCCAGGCCATCTGGGAGGAGATCCTGAACGCGTTCGCGGCGCGGGACGACATCGATTTCGCGTACCCGACGACGCGCTTCTACGAGAACACGCGCGAGGGCAAGCCGGGCGCGCGTGCCGAGCCGGGGCACTGAGCCGGCACGGATCGCGCCGACGCGGGGCCCGCCCGCCGGCGGCGATCCGGGCGCGGGGCCCGGGCCCGAAGCCGGCCCCCGGGCGGGCGGCCCGGGGGCCTGGAGCGCCCGCGCGAGGGCCGGAAAATCGGCGCTCCGGCGGCGCCGTGCGGCGGCCGTGGCGGCGCGCGGGACGTTTCCCTTGACCACAAGATATCGACCCAGTATGATGGGATCCCCCACTAGATGTTGGGTCGACGGGCTCGTGCAATACCGACAAACGCGGTGATTCCGGGCGGGCAGATCCCGTCCTGTCTGGTCCTTTTCGACATGCAGAGGCTGGGATGAATTCGAATGCCGCCGCGTCCCGCGAGGTGCTCCGCCGGCGAGAGGTCCTGCCGGACGACCTGCCCCCTGCGGATCTCTCCGACAACGCCCGCATCGTGCTGGCCAGGCGCTACCTGATGAAGGACGAGCGTGGCAAACCGGTCGAGGAGCCGGAGAGCATGTTCTGGCGGGTGGCGCACGTGATCGCGGAGGAGGACGCGAAGTACGGCGCGTCGGACGGCGCGGTCGAGACGCTGGCGCGCGAGTTCTACCGGCTGATGACGCGGCGGTACTTCGAGCCGAACTCGCCCACCCTGATGAACGCGGGCCGGCCGCTCGGCCAGCTGTCGGCGTGTTTCGTGCTTCCGGTCGACGATGCCATCTCGAACGACCACGACGGCATCTACGACACGCTCAAGGCCATGGCACTGGTGCACCAGTCGGGCGGCGGCACGGGCTTTTCGTTCAGCCGGCTGCGTCCGGCCGGCGATGTCGTGCGCAGCACGATGGGCGTGGCCAGCGGCCCGGTCTCGTTCATGCGGCTGTACGACGCGTCGACGGAAGTCGTGAAGCAGGGCGGCACGCGGCGCGGCGCGAACATGGGCATCCTGCGCGTGGACCACCCGGACATCCGCGATTTCATCACGTGCAAGCTGGATGTCTCGCAGATCACCAACTTCAACATCTCGGTCGCGGTCACGGACGCGTTCATGGAGGCGGTCAAGGCGGGCGGCAGCTACGACCTGATCAGTCCGCGCACGGGCGAGGTGGTGGGCCAGGAGGATGCGCGCCAGATTTTCGATCTGATCGTGCACGGCGCGTGGGCGACCGGCGAACCGGGTGTGTTCTTCATCGATCGCGCGAACGCATACAACCCGGTCCCGCACCTGGGCTCGTACGAGGCGACGAACCCGTGCGGCGAGCAGCCGCTGCTGGCCTACGACGTGTGCAACCTGGGCAGCATCAACGTGGGCCTGTTCGCGCGCACCGAGCCGGCGGACAACGCCGAGTGGCACGAGCGTGTCGACTGGGACGGGCTGCGTCAGGTCGTGCACCTGGCGACGCATTTCCTGGACAACGTGATCGACGCGAACAACTACCCGCTCGATGAGATCACGGACCTGGCGCAGCGCATCCGCCGGATCGGTCTGGGCGTGATGGGCTACGCCGATCTTCTGGTCCGCATCGGCGTGCCCTACGACAGCGATCAGGCGATCGACGTGGCGCGCACGCTGATGCGCTTCGTCGACGAGGAGTCGAAGAAGGAGAGCGAGCGGCTGGCCGAGTCGCGCGGCGTGTTCCCGGAGTGGGAGCAGAGCATGTGGGGGCCGGACGCCTCGTGCGCGCGCGACGCGGCCGGCGAGCGCATCCGCCCGGAGCGGCGGCTGCGCAACTGCAACGTCACGACGGTCGCGCCGACCGGCACGATCTCGATCTTCGCCGACTGTTCGGGCGGCATCGAGCCGCTCTTCGCGATCGCCTTCATGCGCAACCAGGCGGGCGCGCTCATGCCGGACGTGAACGGCGATTTCGTGGCGGTCGCGAAGGAGGGCGGCTGGTACTCCGAAGAGCTGATGGCCCGCATCGCGGAGGAAGGCCACATCCATTTCGATGAAGTCCCCGAGGCGGTACAGCGGATCTTCGTCACGGCGCACGATGTGACACCGGAATGGCACATCCGCACGCAGGCCGCGTTCCAGGAGTTCGTGGACAGCGCGATCAGCAAGACGTGCAACTTCCCGCGCGAGGCCACGGAGCAGCACGTCCGCGACATCTACGTGATGGCGTACGATCTGGGCTGCAAGGGCGTGACGGTGTACCGGGACGCCTCGCGGCCGCAGCAGGTGCTGTCGACCGGCAAGACGGCGCGTGAGGTCACGGGCGCGAACGCGTCGAGCGCGACGGCCGATCTCGAGGCCGCACTGGCGGACGCGCGCGAGCGCATCCATCGTCTCGAAAACGAGGCCGAGGAGACGCGGGCGCGGCTGGAGGACAGCGAGAGCCGGCTGCAGCGCCGACGGCACAAGCGGCAGCGGCCGTCCGTGCTGCAGGGCACGACGCGGCGCCTGCCCAGTCCGCTGGGCGATCTGTACGTCACCGTCAACGAGGACGAGAGCGGCAAGCCGTTCGAGGTCTTCGCCACACTGGGCAAGGCGGGCGGGGCGGCAATGGCGGACGCGGAGGCGATCGGTCGTCTCATCTCGCTGGCGCTGCGCTCCGGGATCTCAATCGCCGATGTGGTCCGCCAGCTGCGCGGCATCTCATGCGACCGCGCTGTGGGCTTCGGGCCGAACAAGGTGCTGAGCATGCCGGACGCGATCGCGCAGGCGCTGGCCCAGCACGAGGCGGAGAAGCAGGGCGTGCAGCAG
>JBFFZF010000230.1:0-7325 GCA_041568755.1 Longimicrobiales bacterium
CGAGCCCACGGCGCGTCGGGATCTCGTGGCGACGGTCACCGCGAGCGGCAAGATCAAGCCGCAGACGAAGGTCGACATCAGCGCCGACATCACGGGCCGCATCATCGAGTTGCCGGTGCAGGAGGGCCAGTTCGTCAAGAAGGGCGACCTGCTGCTGCGGATCGACCCCTCGACGTTCGAGGCCGCCGTCGCCCGCGCCGAGGCGGGCCTCGCGTCGGCCCAGGCGTCGGCGATCCAGTCGGAGGCCAGCCGCACGCAGGCGGAGCGCGCGGCGACGCGTGCAAAGGAGCTGAAGGCGCAGAACCCCAATCTCGTCTCGGACGAGCAGCTCGAGCAGGCGGAGACCCAGTTTCAGGTGGCCGCCGCGGTCGCGCTGTCGGCGCAGCGGCAGGTGGATCAGGCCCGCGCCGCGCTCCAGGAGGCACGCGATCAGCTCGCCAAGACCGTGCTGCGTTCCCCCATGGTGGGGCAGGTCACCCGCGTCGCCGTGGAGGAAGGCGAGGTGGCGGTGCCGGGCACCTTCTCCCGGGAGACGGGCCTGCTGCTCACCGTGAGCGATCTCTCCATCATCCAGGTGAACGTGCAGGTGGACGAAACCGACGTCGTGCGGCTGTCGCTGGGCGACTCCGCCGAGATCACCATCGACGCGTTCCCCGATACCACGTTCACCGGCCGGGTGACGAAGATCGCGCAGAGCGCCGTCCGGCTCATCTCGGCCGCGGCCGGCGCCGACCGGGCCGTGGATTACGACGTCGAGGTGACGCTGGACGACCCGCCGCCCGACGTCCGGCCCGACCTGTCGGCGACCGCGAAGATGGTCACCGCCACGCGGGACAGCGTGTTGGCGATTCCCATCATCGCGCTCACGGTCCGAGAACACACCGTGATCTCCACCGAGACGGCGCCGCGGGACACGACCAAGGGCAAGCGCGAGACCGAGGGGGTGTTCGTCGTCCACAACGGAACGGCCCAGTTCCGGCCCGTGAAGGTGGGCATCGCCGGCGAGGAGCACTTCGAGGTGCTGAGCGGGCTCGCGGAGGGCGACACCATCGTGGCGGGCCCGTATCAGGCCATCCGCGACCTCAAGGACAGCTCGCGGGTCCGGCCGATGAAGACGGACGGGCAGGCGGCGAGGACGGCGTCATGACCCAGACGGCGCTGATCATTCGCGTGCGCGGGCTCACGCGCGACTACGACATGGGCGCCGAGCGGGTGCACGCGCTCCGCGGCGTGGACCTGGACATCCCGCGCAACGAGTACGTGGCCATCATGGGGCCATCCGGCTCGGGCAAGTCCACGCTGATGAACCTGATCGGGTGCCTCGATACGCCCACCGCCGGTCAGTACTGGCTCAATGCCACCGAGGTGTCCCGGATGTCCGACGACGAGCTGGCGCGCGTCCGCAACCGGGAGATCGGGTTCGTGTTCCAGACGTTCAATCTGCTGCCTCGCGCCAGCGCGCTGCACAATGTGGAGCTGCCGCTCATTTACGCGGGTGTCTCCGCGCGCGCGCGGCGGCGGCGGGCGGCGCATGCCCTGGACCGGGTGGGCCTCGCGGACCGCGCGCATCACCGGCCCAACGAGCTGTCGGGCGGGCAGCGCCAGCGCGTGGCGATCGCCCGCGCGCTCGTGAACGATCCGAGCATTCTGCTGGCCGACGAGCCCACCGGCAACCTCGATTCCGCCACGAGCGGGGAGATCATGACGGTCTTCAACGCCTTGCACGGCCAGGGCCAGACGATCATCATGGTCACACACGAGCAGGACATCGCCGCGCACGCGCATCGGGTCGTGACGCTGCACGACGGGCGGGTCCACTCCGACACCGCGCGGCACGCGGCGTAGCCATGCAGATCTTCGAGGCGATCCGCCTCGCGCTCCAGACGATCTGGGCGAACAAAATGAAGACCGCCTTCAGCGTGATCGGCGTGTTCATCGGCGTCACGTTCCTGATCGCGGTGGTCTCGATCGTCGAGGGCATGAACAACTACATGACGGATCGCTTCGCCGGCACGTTGCTGGGCGTGAACACGTTCCACCTCCGCCGCTTCCCCAACTTCCAGACCGGCGAGGTCACCGAGGAGATGTGGCGCTCGTGGGTGCGCCGCCCGCGCATCTCCTACGAGGACGCCGCGGCCGTGAGTGCGGCGATCTCGGTGCCCAACGTGTCCGCCTGGGAGTCGGCCAACCGGACGACGCTCGAGTATCGCGGCAAGCTGGCGCGGGACATCGAAGTCATCGCCGCCACCGAGCGCTGGTTCGACATCCGGAACATGCCGATCAGTGCCGGCCGCGCGTTCAGCGCGCAGGAGGTCCGCGCTGGCACGCCTGTGATCGTGCTCGGCTGGGAGCTGACGGAGCGCCTGTTCGAGGGCCGTGACGCCCTGGGCAAGGAGGTGAAGATCCAGGGCATCCCGTACCGCGTGATCGGAATCGTGGAGAAGCAGGGAAATCTGTTCGGGATCTCGCTGGACAAGTTCGCGGTGACGACGGCCTTCGCCCCGGCCAAGCGGTTCGTGAACCCGCCCGGCGTGGTCGACGCCCTGATGCTCAAGGCCAACTCTCTCGGCGAGCTCCAGGTCGCCATGGCCGAGGCCGAGGCCGTCATGCGGACGCGGCGGCACCTGCGCCCCACGGAAGACAACAACTTCGCCATCGAGACCGCCGATGCGGTGCTCGACTTCTGGGCCGGGATCAACCGGATCTTGATGATCGCGCTTCCCGGGCTCGTGGCGATCTCGCTCGTGGTGGGTGCCATCGTGATCATGAACATCATGCTGATGTCGGTCGCGGAGCGCACGCGTGAGATCGGGATCCGGAAGTCGCTCGGAGCCCGCCGCCGTGACATTCTGAGCCAGTTCCTGGTGGAGTCGGCCACCATCGCCACCGTCGGCGCGGCGGTCGGGGTGGGGACCGGACTCGCCGGGGCGGCTCTAGTGAATGCCGTGACCCCGCTCCCCGCCGCCGTCGCGCCGTGGTCCATCGTCGCGGGCGTGGCGCTCGGCGCCGGCGTGGGGATCGTCGCCGGGATCTACCCGGCGAGCCGCGCCGCGCGGCTCGACCCCATCACCGCCATCCGCCACGAGACGTGACCGCGATCTTCGAAGGGGTGGGCATCGCGCTGAGCGCGCTCCGCAGCAACCGGCTGCGCGCGGCGCTCACCATCCTCGGCATCGCCATCGGCGTGATGGTCGTGATGGTCATCGCGTCCATCATCACCGGCATCAACCAGGGCGTGGCCGACATCTTCGAGGAAGCGGGCGGCCGCACGTTCTACGTGACGCGGTTCTTCCAGGGCGGGATCCACGTCTCCGACGGGTCGGACGAGATGAGCCCGTGGCGCCGCCGGCCGCACCTCACCGTGACCGAAGCCGCCCGCGTCGCCGAGCTGCCAGGCGTGTCGTTCGTCGACGTGATCGAGTGGTACGGCGGCTCCGCGTCGTACGGCGGCCAGGAGCTGAGCTCCGTGGGCATCGAAGGCCGGTCCGAGCACTGGGTGCGGGTCTCGGGGGGCGACGTCTACCCCGGCCGGTCGTTCACCCGGGTCGAGGCGCTGACGAACGCGCGCGTGGCCGTCGTCACGGTCAAGCTCGCCGACCGCCTGTTCGGCCAGGGCGACCCCATCGGCAAGCCGTTCAAGCTCGGCGGCCAGCAGTTCACGGTGATCGGCGTCTACACGCCGCCGCCGAACCTGTTCGGCGACGGCGAGGGCCCGCGCGCGATCGTCCCGCATGGCGCACTGAAGAAGTACTTCAACCCGCAGTGGGGCTGGATGCGGTTCGCCGTCTCGCCATCGGACAGCGTCACCGTGGCCGGCGCCATCGATCAGGTGACCATCGCCCTGCGCACGATGCGGGGCCTGCGCCCCGGCCAGGAGAACAACTTCGACGTCGTGACGCAGGACAAGCTGCTGGACACGTGGAACAAGGTGACCGGCGTGTTCTTCCTGGTGATGATCGTGCTGTCCGGGGTGGGGCTGATGGTGGGAGGCGTGGGCGTCGTCGCCATCATGATGATCTCGGTCACGGAGCGCACGCGGGAGATCGGTGTCCGCAAGGCGCTGGGCGCCACGCGCCGCGAGATCCTGTGGCAGTTTCTGGTGGAGGCCGCGACGCTCACGCTCGTGGGGGGTGCCGTCGGCATGGTGCTGGGTGGCATCATCGCGTTCGGCGTCGCCCAGTCCACGCCGCTGCCCGCCGAAGTGCCGCTCTGGTCGGTCGTCGCGGCGCTCGCCGCCGCCGCGTTCACCGGGATCCTGTTCGGGATCTACCCGGCCGCCCGCGCGGCCCGCCTGGATCCGGTAGAGGCCCTGCGCTACGAGTAATGGCCCGGCGGACCCTGTGCTGAATGTAGATTGAATCCTCATGCCCGTCTTCGAAGGTCTCCGCCTCGCCCTGCAGACGATCGTGGCCCACAAGCTGCGCTCGTTCTTCACCCTGCTGGGGATCATCGTGTCCGTCGCGTTCCTGGTGGCCGTGGTGGCGGTCATCCAGGGCATGAACGCGTACGTGCGCGACAACGTGGCCGGCGCCATCGTCGGCACGAACGCCTTCCAGATCCGCCGGACGCCCATCTCCGTCGGCCTCGTGGACGACGACGAGTGGCGACGCCTCCAGCGCCGCCCCATCATCGCACCGGAGGACGTCCCATTCGTCGAGCGGGCGCTCCCCGACGCCCAGGCCGTCGCGCTCCAGTCGGGGTGGCCCACCCCCCAGGCGGACGTCAAGTGGCGCAATCGCACCGTCGGTGACGTCCTGATCTTCGGCGTCACGCCCCCCTACCTGGTCGTGCAGGACTACGAGTTCGCCGCGGGCGAGGCGTTCAGTGACATCGACGTGCGCGAGCGCCGGCCCGTCGCCATGCTCGGCTGGGACGTCGCCGAGAAGCTGTTCGACACCCCGGAGCAGGCCATCGGCCAGAAGATCCGGGTCCGCACCAGCCAGTTCACCGTGAAAGGCGTGATCGCCGCGAAGGGCACCGTGCTCGGCCAGTCGTGGGACGGTTTCGTCATGCTCCCGATCACCGCCTTCGAGGCGATGTACGGACGCCGGCGGACCACCGTCATCTCGGTAACGATGGCCTCCGCCGACGCCGTGGCCGGCGGCATGGCGCGGGCGGAAGAGGCGATGCGCATCGCACACCGCCTGCGGCCGGGCGAGGGCAACGACTTCACGGTCGACACGGCCGAAGGCCTGATCACCTTCTGGCAGAACCTGACCCGCGTGATCTTCACCGTCGTGCCGGCCGTCGTCGCCATCGGCATCGTCGTGGGCGGCATCGTGATCATGAACATCATGCTGATGTCGGTGCGCGAGCGGACCCGCGAGATCGGCATCCGCAAATCGCTCGGCGCCACGCATAGCGACATCCGGCGGCAGTTCCTCGCCGAGTCGGTGACGCTCACGACCGTCGGCGGCGCACTCGGGCTGCTGGCTGGCTTCCTGCTTGCGCAGCTCGTGCAGCTGGTGTCGCCGCTGCCTGCGCTGGTGACGTGGTGGTCGGCGCTGGTGGCGCTGGGGCTCGGGGCCTCGGTCGGCGTCGTCTTTGGCGTGTACCCGGCCACCCGCGCCGCGCGGCTCGACCCGATCGTCGCTCTACGCTACGAATGAAGGGGTCGTCGCGCGGCCTCGGCACGGACAGCATGTCCGTCCTGCTCCGGCCCGGCGGGCTGGCGCGCGCCGCCCGGTCGGTCACCGAAGGCGTCGGGATCGCACTGGACGCCATCTGGGCGAACAAGCTCCGCTCCGCCCTCACCGTGCTCGGCGTCGTGATCGGGGTGTCGACGGTCATGGCGATGGCCTCGATCGTGAACGGCATCCGGGGCCAGATCATCAACACCATCGAGGTCGTCGGCCCGACCACCATCCGCGTGCTGCGGTTCTTTTCGTCCACGCCCCTCAACCCCGACGCCCTGCCCCGCGAAGTCCGCATCCGGCCGGTGCTCGCGGCGCGGGAAGCCGAGGCCATCGCCGCGCTCCCCGAGATCTCGTACTCGGCGATCTGGGTGGGCGTGCTCGAGCGGCTGAGTTACGGCGGCGCGCGTACCCAGCCGACGGTCGTCTACGGGGCGGACGACCGGTTCATGGAGATCCTGGGCGGCGGCATGGCCGGGGGGCGACTGTTCACCCCCTCGGAGGTCCGGTCCGGCGCGCAGGTGGTGATCGTCGAAGTGGAAGCCGCTGAGCGCGTGTTCGGGCAGCTGAATCCGCTCGGCAAGACGATGCGGGTGGGCAGCACGCCGTTCCGGGTCGTGGGCGTGTACCGCAAGCCCGAGAACATCTTCCAGCCGCCGGGCCAGGAGATCGCCGCCATCGTCCCCTTCGAGGCCGGCAAGCGGGCGTTCCGGTACGACGAAACCCAGAGCCTGATCATCCTGGTGAAACCGGTGCCGGGGGTCACGGTGAACCGGGCCATGGACTTGATCACGGTGCAGATGCGCCGGATGCGCGGCCTGCGCCCGGGGGACCCCAACACGTTCGACATGATCACCTCGGACCAGGTCCTGAGCCTGTTCGACCGGCTGACGGGCGTGTTCTTCCTCGTGATGATCGTGCTGTCCAGCGTCGCCCTCATGGTGGGCGGCATCGGCGTCATGGCCATCATGCTCGTGTCCGTCACGGAGCGGACCAAAGAGATCGGCGTGCGCAAGGCGATGGGCGCGACGCGCACGGAAATCCTGTGGCAGTTCCTGGTGGAGGCCGCGACCCTCACCCTGATCGGTGGCGCGATCGGCGTCTTCTCCGGACTCGCGCTCGGCCAGGCGCTCAAGTCCCTGCTGCGCCTCGAGTCCGGCGTGCCCGTCTGGAGCGCGGTCATCGCGACGGCCGTCTCGGTGGCCATCGGCCTGATCTTCGGGATCCTGCCCGCGAACCGGGCGGCCAAACTGGACCCGGTCGAGGCGCTGCGTTATGAATGACGCCGTGAACACCGATCTCCTCGCCATCGGCGCCCACCCCGACGACGTCGAGCTGACCTGCGGTGGTACGCTGATCAAGGCCGCGCGGCACGGTCACCACACCGCCATCATCGACCTCACCGGGGGCGAGACCGGGACGCACGGCTCGAAGCAGCAGCGCGGCACGGAAGCGGCCCGCGCCGCCGAGATCCTGGGTGTCGCGGAGCGGCGCAACGCGGGGCTCCCGGACGCCGGACTGCACAACACCGACGAGACCCGGCGGGTGGTCGTCGAGCTGCTGCGGCATTTCCAGCCGCGGGTGGTGATTCTCCCCTTCCCCATCGGCCGCCATCCCGACCACCGGGCGGCCTCGGAACTGTGCCGGGACGCGTCCTACCTGGCGGGGCTCAGGAACTACCCGGCCGACGGC
>JBFFZF010000231.1:0-7314 GCA_041568755.1 Longimicrobiales bacterium
GCGCGGGCCCCGGCCGGCGGTCACCTTCGTGCCGACGGGATCGGGCCCGGTCCCGTCGCCGGATGGTCCGGAACTTCCCGCGCGGAGGGTGGTTAAGGAAGGCATGAAGGCGCCTGCACAACGGTCGAGTCCCTCGTGGCGGTCCTGAGGAAGCGCGCGCACCGGTCGGCCCGGCCGGCGGATCTGGAACGGGCCATCCAGGCGGTGCGGGAGCGGAAGGGGTTGGACGTCGTGCTGCTCGACCTGCGCGGCATCTCCAACGCGACCGACCATTTCCTGATCGCTACGGGCACATCCGACATGCACGTCCGCTCGATTGCGGAGGCCGTGCTCGAGGCGCTCCGCGAGGAGGGCGCCCGGCCCGACCACATCGAAGGGCTGCGCGGCGGGCGCTGGGTCCTCCTCGACTTCATCGATTTCGTCGTCCATGTCTTCCATCCCGCAGCGCGCGAGTTCTACCAGCTGGAACGCCTGTGGGGCGACGCACCCGCCGAATCGATCGCCGAGGCCTGACATGCCGTTGCGCCGCCTGACGCTGCTCGCCCTGGCCTGGGCCGTGGCGTGGCCGGCAGCTGCGCAGGCGCAGTACTTCGGGCGCAACAAGGTGCAGTACCGATCGTTCGACTTCGAAGTGATCAAGACCGAGCACTTCGATGTGTACTACTATCCCGTCGAGCGGGCGGCCGCGCTCGATGCGGCGCGCATGGTCGAGCGCTCGTACAGCCGTCTGTCGAGGGCGTTGCAGCACGAGTTCCGCGAACGCAAGCCGCTGATCGTGTACGCCTCGCACAGCGACTTCCAGCAGACGAACGCGCTGCCCATGTTCATCGACGAGAGCACGGGCGGCGTGACCGAGGCTCTGAAGAGCCGCATGATCCTGCCGTTCACGGGATCGTACGCCGATTTCGACCACGTCCTCACCCACGAGCTGGTCCACGGATTCCAGTACGACGTCATCTTCGGTCGCGGCATGCTGACGGATGCCACGCCATTCGCCGCCAGGCTGCCGCTCTGGTTCATGGAAGGGATGGCGGAGTACCTGTCCATTGGAACGATCGATCCCCACACGCAGAGCTGGCTGCGTGACGCGGTTCTGACCGGCTATCTGCGGTCGATCGAGGAGATGACGTACCGCAACGACTACCTGTCGTACCGGTTCGGCCAGTCGCTGTGGGCGTACATCGGATCCCGGTGGGGCGACGAAGTCGTCGGTATCCTGCTGCAGAAGGCGCCGCGAACCGGCCTCGAGCGTGCCTTCGCGAGTACCCTGGGCATGTCGCTGGATGAGCTCAGCGCGGAGTGGGCGGCGGCCGTGCGCAAGCAGTACCTGCCACAGGTCGCCGACCACGATGAGCCGTCCGGCTTCGCCACGCGGCTCACCGGCCACGATCGTCTGCAGGATCCGTGGTATCTGGCCCCCGCGCTGTCTCCGGATGGCGAGCAGATGGTCTTCCTGTCGCAGCGCGATGGCTTCTCGTTCGACCTGTTCCTGGCCGATGCCCGGACGGGCAAGGTCCGCAAGAAGCTGATCGAGTCGTCACGCAACGCCGACTTCGAGTCGCTGCGTTACATGAATTCGAGCGCCAGCTTCTCGCCGGACGGCCGTTTCGTCGCCTTCGCCGCCAAGAGCGGTGCCCGCGATGCCCTGTACATCTACGATCTGCAGCGTGGCAAGGTGGGCAGGAAGCTGACGTTCGATCTGAACGGTGTCGCCAATCCGAGCTGGGCGCCGGACGGCCGGCGCCTCGTCTTCACCGGGCTGGATGGCGGACACAGCGATCTGTTCGTCACGGATCTGGACGGTCGCCTGCAACGACTGACGCGGGATGCGTACGCCGATCTGCTGCCGGCGTGGTCTCCGGACGGCAGCACCATCGCCTTCACGACGGACCGTGGTCCGCAGACGCAACTGGTCGAACTGAACTACGGCAACTACCGGGTGGCGCTGTACCACCTCGCGGACGGCCGCATCGAGGAGCTGCCGCACCAGGGGTTCGGCAAGAACGTCAACCCCGTGTGGTCGCCGGACGGACGGCAGCTGATCTGGGTGAACGACCGTACCGGCACGAACGACCTGGTCCTCTACGATCTGGCGACGCAGCAGCTGTCGCGCATCACGCGCGTCCTGTCCGGCATCATCGGCATTGGCCCGCTGAGCCCCGTGCTGTCCTGGTCCGGCAGCGGACGCCTGGTGTTCGTCTACTTCGAGCAGGCGGGCTACAACATCTACGGTGTCGAAGACCCGCTCGCCCTGCCGCGCACCGAACTGACGAGGTTGATTGCGGACGAGGCGCCGGAGCCCGCACCGCGCAGCTGGCCGGTGGCCCCGCCGGTCACGAACGGTACGCTGGATCGGCCGGCCGGGGCACGCATTTCGGCATTCGATGCTTCGTTCTACCGGACCGCCGAAGGATTCCGCGCGAGCGGAGAGCGGCCCGCTTCGCCGGTGCCCGGACGGTCGCCCGTTTCGGTCAGCGCCATGCTGGACAGCGCGGCGCTTGCCCTGCCGGACACGCTGGCCTTCGAGCACGCCGATTACCAGGTGAAGTTCACGCCGGACATGATCGGCCGGCCCACGATCGGGGCGCAGGTCGGCGGTTACTACGGGAACGGCGTGTACGGCGGCAGCTTCGTTGCCCTGTCCGACATGCTCGGCAACCACAACATGCTGATCGCGGCGAACCTGAACGGGTCCTTCTCCGACGCCAGCATGTACGCCGGGTACAGCTATCTCAAGCCGCGCGCAAATGTCGGCTTCGCCGTGCAGCAGCTGCCGCTGTACCGGTACTACGGGGCCACGTTCACGGAACTCACCGTGGATGGCCAGCCGCGGGACGCCGTCGCGGACGTATTCGTCCGCGACGTGATCCGCAGTGCCCAGGCCTTGTTGAGCTATCCGTTCAGTACGTTCCGCCGCGTCGAGCTGGGCGTCAGCGGCGTGCATTACAAGAGTGACGTCCTCTACCGCGGCTACGATCGCAGCACGGGCGAATCGCTGCGCGAAGATCAGCGCATCGGCAGTCTGGCATACGCGCAGCCGATGGCCGCACTGGTCTTCGACAACGCGCTCTTCGGCTGGACGGGGCCGGTCTACGGAAGGCGCTACCGTATCCAGCTGTCCCGGACTGCGGGCGACCTGGCGTTCACGGAGGCGCTGGTCGATTTCCGCAACTACTGGAACGTGAAGCAGAGAGCCGTGGTGGCGACACGCCTGGTCGGGCTGACGCGCTTCGGAGGCGATGCCGATCGCTTCTCGCTCTATTGGGGCGGCCCCTACTTCCTGCGCGGCTACGACGCGGGCTCGTTCGCGCTGGACGCCGACGAGTGTGAGGGAAGCCGGTTCTGGAGCGACACACCGTCGCTGTCCCGCTGCCCGGTGCGCGACCAGTTGATCGGTTCGAGTGCGGCGCTCATGAACCTGGAAGTTCGCGTCCCGGTGATCACGGAGCTGCAGATCGGTTTTCTGGGCAGCTTCCCGCCGGTGGATGCAGTCACGTTCCTCGATGGCGGCCTGGCCTGGGACCACGCCGTGTGCGCCGTGGCCGACCTCGCGAGCAGGAACCAGTGCGCCGAGGGGCGGGACGTCCGTGTCGTCTGGGATCGCAAGCCCGGTCAGGATCCGTATCTGTTCCGCGAACCGCTCTTCAGCTGGGGGGTCGGTCTGCGGATCAACGTTTTCTACACGATCCTGCGGCTGGACTACTCGTTCCCGCTCAGCCGGCCGGACGGCGGCGGCATTTTCTCGGTGGCCTTCGGGCCGTCCTTCTGACCCGTGCAGGCGCGCCGCGTTCCCTGTCGCTGGCCCGACGCGTCCAGTAGATTAGCCCGGGCCTGGCAGGACACCTGCAGCGGCCGCGCGCGGATGGATGCTGTGCGCTCGACGTCCTTCCACCGTCATACTGGATGAGCCTCGGTCTCTGGCCCGATGCGGTGCCGTTCGATCCCGGAAGCGGCACCGCGTCGCACGACATGAAGTCGCACCTGAACGCGGCGGCGCTGCCCGAGGCGCTCCTGCTCGTGACCGAGCCGGGAACGGCCGCGTGGGCAGGGCAGGCAGCCGTTGCGGTGGCGCGTGCTCTGGGCGAGCCCGATCGACGCGTCGTGCTCGTCGATGTGCACGTGGCCGCGCCGGCGCTCCACGAGGTACTCGGAGAGCCCAACGGCGAAGGCATCGCCGATGTCGTGCTTTTCGGTGCATCGCTGGAACGCGTGACGCTTCGTCCGGCGGGCGAGCCGTTCGATTTCGTGCCCGCCGGCGCCTTCGCGCCCGATCCGGCGGCGGTCCTCGACAGCGACGCATGGTTACGGCTGCTCGCGCTGATCCACGCCGACGGCGCGACGCTGCTCGCTTTCGTGCGCACCGACACGGCCGGCCTCGATGCGCTCGCTGCACGTATCCCCTCCGTCATGGTCCTGGCGGATCCGGAGCGTATGACCGCTGTCGTCGCCCATCTGCCGGAATCGATCGTCGTGCACGGCGTGATCCGTCCGGCGCTGGCGGTCCCGGTCGACGCGGAAGCGACCGGTGGGGGCGGCGAACCGGCGCCCGCACCGGGACCGGCGGCGATCGCCCCGGCGGACGCGCCTGCGACCGATCCGGACGCTGCGCCGGCCGACGAACCGCCGGGGGCCGTCCCGGTCGTGCTCGCCGGGCAGGAGACGCCCGCAGCCCCGGCTGCGGCCGAACCTGCGGAGGCGGAAGACGCGATCGGTCGGGCCATGATCGCGGATCTCGAGCACCGCCAGCGCTCGGCCGTGGACGCGCCCGTTGCCCTGCCGTTCGATCGGGAGCTCGTCGGCGCGGCGGTTCCGGACGGGACCGGCAAGCGCAGCAGCCTTGCTCCCTGGCTGATCACGGCGGTGGTGGTCGTGATTCTCGCGGCCGGGGCGGTTGTCTTCGGACCCGGGTTCATGGGCCCGCAGCCGGCGACGGTGGCCGCCGGGCCGGCCGGCCCGGCGGCCGCCACAGCCCTGCCCCGTGCCGAGGTGCTGGCCTGGTCCGTGGCGATCGAATCACTCGAGTCTTTCCCGGAGGCGGCGCTGCGCGCGGATTCTCTCACGGCGGCCGTCCCCGGCACGCTCTTCTCCGTCGCGCCCATCCGCGTCGACGGCACGACGTTCTACCGGATTCTCGCCGGTCCACTGCCCGACAGCGCAAGTGCGGCTGCCGCCATGCAGGCGCTTGTCGATCGCGGACTGAAGATCGCACCCACCCCCTGGGACGTCCGCAACACACCGCTCGCGTTCGCCATCGAGAGCCATGGCGATCGCGCGCAAGCCGACGCACGGGTCGCCGAGCTGCGCGCTCTGGGCGTCCCCGGGTACGTCATCGAGGTGCCGTACACGGACGGGGCGACGCGACACCAGATCTATGCCGGCGCGTACAGCGCGCCGTCCGAGGCTGAAGCCATGCGAGAACTGCTGCGCACCCATGTGCTCCCCGATACGCTCGTCGTGCGGGTAGGGAGGATTTCCTCATGAAGCTGCGCAGCCTGACGCTGCAGGGTTTCAAGTCGTTCGCCGATCGTACGGAGCTGCATTTCCACGAGGGCGTTACCGCGATCGTGGGACCCAACGGATGCGGGAAGTCCAACATCAGCGATGCGATCCGCTGGGTGCTGGGCGAACAGCGGCCGAGTGCGATCCGCGGCGCGCGCATGGAAGAGGCGATCTTCTCCGGCACGACGACGCGTCGCCCGCTCAACCGCGCCGAAGTGGGCATGTCCTTCTCGAACGAGGAAGGGCGTCTGGCCCTGCCCCAGCGTGACGTCGAGATCCGCCGTACGGTGTTCCGCGAAGGGGGCAGCGACTACTACCTGAACCGGCAGCAGACCCGACTGCGCGACATCCTGGATTTGTGCCGGGACACCGGTCTCGGCGCGAACGCGTACACGGTCATCGAGCAGGGCATGGTCGATGCGATCCTGTCGGACCGCGCGGAGGAACGGCGCCACCTGTTCGAGGAAGCTGCGGGCGTCGGTCGCTACAAAGACCGGCGCAAGGCAGCCCAGCGGCGGCTCGAAGCCGCCGAGGTGGACCTGGCCCGGCTGCAGGATCTCATTGCGGAAGTCGAGACGAAGGTGCGCAGTCTGGCCCGGCAACGCGGTCGTGCACAGAAGTACACCGAGCTGCGCAAGCTGCGCCTGTCGCTGGAGATCGCCGTTGCCCGGCACGAGATGCAGGCCGTGACCGAGACGCTCGCCAGCACGGCGGCGCGACTCGACGCCGTCGTCCGCGATGATCCTGGTGCGCGCGCGGCGCTGAGCACGGCAGAGGCCGACCTCGAGCGGCTGCGCCTCGAAGCGGCGGACCTGTCGCGGCAACGGGGCAGCGCGGCCGCCTTGCTGGAGGACATCGCACGCCGCATCGCGGAGCGCGAGCGCGAGATCGCCGTGGGCGAAGAACGAAGGCTGCACGCCGAACGACGGCTGGTGCAGATCGCGGCGGACCGGGACGAGATCCGGGAACGACTCGAGGCACAGCGGGCGGAACTCGCTGCGCTCGATGTGGAGCTCGTGGGCCAGCGCAGCGTGGTGGCCGCGCTGGCGGAGAGTGTGGCCAGGACGCAGGAGCGGAACGCGGCCCTGCGCCAGGAAGTCATGCGTGTACGCCGTGCAGACGAGGAAGCACGCGCGCACGAGACCGCGCTGACACGGGCCATGGCTGCGTTCGAGGCCGACGCCGCGCGCTCCGACGCGCGCGCCGCAGAAGCGCTCGAGCGGCTGGAGCAGCTGGCGAACGAAGAGCGTGAACTGCAGGCCGAGACGCGCCGCCTGGATGAGCAGGGCGATCTGTTCGCCGAGCAGACGCGCCTGCTCGCCGGGCGCCGGGCGACGCTGGAGGCCGACCAGGCCGCACTGGAAGGCGAACTCGCCCGCCGGACCGAGGCGGAGGCGGCAGCGCGTGCGGAGCTGGCCGCGGCACAGGAAACGGCCAGCCACCTGAAGGGCAGGGTCGAAGCGCTCGAACGCCTCGAGCGCGATTTCCACGGCTTCGCGCCGGCTGTGGCGGCCACGCTCGCCGCGCGCGCGGAACTGACGGGACTGATCGGTCCCGTGGCCGACCAGCTGCGCCTCGCCCCGGGTCGCGGCGCTGCGCTCGAGGCCGCACTCGGCTCGCTGCTGCAGACGCTCGTCGTCGAGCCCGGCGACGCGGCCTCGCGCGTGAGAGCGTGGGTCGAGGCGCACAGCGCGGACAAAGGTGCGATCGCGCTGCTGCCGCGCGATGCGCTGCCCCGGCTGGAGGGCTTCATCGCAGCGCTGTCGTTCGCCGGCGAAACGCCCAGCGAGCCGGTCCTGCTGGGTCGACAGGAGC
>JBFFZF010000232.1:0-7311 GCA_041568755.1 Longimicrobiales bacterium
AAGGAGATGCGCCGGGCAGGCCGGAGGCGAGTGAGGGACTGCCCGCAACCAGAAAACCCCAGAATACGCCATGAGACTGATGACACGCGCGCGACCGGCGGTCCTCGCCGTCGCGCTCCTGGCGGCGGCCTGCTCGGACGATCCGGCAGAGCCGACGCTCAGCAACGACGATGTGGCCGGCACGTACAACATGACTGTGCTGGCCTTCGACCCGCAGGGCGTGCTGCCCGAGATGAACGTGCTCGTGCGACTGAACACCACGCCGCAGCTCATTCTCACGACGAGCGGGACCGCGCAGGTCGTGTTCCTCGATCCGATCTCCGGGCTGTTCCGCACGATCGGCGGGACCTACCGCACGACGACCACGGGCGTCCGAATCGACTTCAACGCCAGCTCGCTCTACCGCGAGCTGCTCCTGTCGCGTCGGATGGAGTTCACGCACAGCGGGCCCGCAGCGGGACCGAAGACGCTGACCTTCAACGCGGCGGCGCCGGACGGCGTCAACCGCACAAGGCTGTTACAGCTCGTCCCGGAGTGGGTCACGGAGCAGCTGCTCGATCCCGCGCCGGGCAACCTGCGCATCAGCTTCTCGACCTGAGCGGCGGCAGGCCGGCCGCTGCACCGTGCCCCGCGCGGCGTTGTCCGCCGCGCGGGGCATCTTTATCTTGCCCCACCAGACCGTAGACAGGGTCCCGAGGTGAACGGGTGGCAGACAACAATTTCGACCTGATCGTGATCGGCGGCGGACCGGGCGGCTATGTCGCGGCGATCCGGGGCGCGCAGCTGGGCATGAAGATCGCCTGCGTCGAGGCCGACAAGCTGGGCGGCGTGTGCAACAATGTCGGCTGCATCCCGACAAAGGCGATGCTGGAGAGCGCGAAATACGCGCGCAAGGTCCCGGAGCTCGGCGATTTCGGCATCACGACGGGCGAGGTCCAGCTGGACATCGCCGTCGCGGCGAAGCGGGCGCGCAAGGTGGCCGAGCAGGGCGCGCGCGGTGTCGGCGGGCTGCTCAAGAAGCACAAGATCGAGCACATCGCGGGCTGGGCCCGGCTGGCCGGCAGCGGTCGAGTCGAGGTCGAGGGCAAGGACGGCAAGCGCACCATCTCCGGCAAGCACATCATCCTGGCGACGGGATCGCGGCCGAAATCGCTGCCCATGCTCGAGATCGACGGCGACCGTGTGTGGAGCTCGGACCAGGCCGTGTTTCCCGAAACGCTGCCGGCCACGCTCGCGATCATCGGCGCCGGCGCGATCGGCATGGAGTTCGCCGACGTGTACGGCGCGTTCGGCACGCAGGTCACGATCATCGAAGCGCTGGACCAGGTCCTGCCGCTCGAGGACGCGGACAGTGCCGCCGCCGTCGCACGCTCGTACAAGAAGCGCGGCATCGAGATGATGACGAGCGCGCGCCTCGAGAAGGCGACGGTCGGAAAGAAAGGCGTCAAGCTGACGGTCAAGGACAAGGACGGGAAAGACCACACGCTCGACGTCGAGCGCGTACTCGTCGCCGTGGGCCGTGCGCCGATCGTCGACGACATCGGCCTGGAGAAAGCGGGCGTCAAGGTCGAGAAGGGCGCGATCGTGGTGGACGATCACCTGAAGACGACGGCGCCCGGCATCTACGCGATCGGCGACTGCGCCCGTCCGCCGCTGCTCGCGCACAAGGCGTCGCACGAAGGCATCGTGTGCGTCGAGCTGATCGCGGGCCAGGCCCATGGCGGCGTCGATTACGCGAACATCCCGAACGTCACGTACTGCCATCCGGAAGTCGCGTCCGTCGGGCTGACGGAGAAGGCAGCCCGCGACCAGGGGCACGACATCGACGTCGGCACGTTCCCGTTCCTCGCGAACGGGCGCGCGCGGACCGCGGGCGAGACCGACGGCTTCGTGAAGATCATCCGCGACAAGAAATACGGCGAGCTGCTGGGCGCGCACATCGTGGGCGCGCACGCCAGCGAGCTGATCGCCGAGTTCGTGGTGGGTCGCCACCTCGAGACCACCGTCGAGGAGATGGAGAAAGCGATGCACCCGCACCCGACGCTCTCGGAGGCGATCGCGGAGGCGGCGCTCGCGTCGCTGGGCCGCGTCATCCACATCTGAGCCGAACGCGGGCCGGGCATCCGGCCACGGCCCGGGAAAGGAGGCGAGGCTGCTGCGGGACCTCGGCTTCCGGATCCGTGCACGCGCCTGTCGTCCGGCGATCGGGCCGACGCTGCTCGGCGTCGGGCTGATCGCCTGTGAATCGCGGGCGATCGACGCGCCGCTGCCGGTCATCGCGCGCGAGGTCGCCGAGGTCCCGGCGACGCCGCAGCCGCCGTCCTACCTGAGTGCGCCCGTCACCTTCGACCTGCGCCCGATCCTGGCCGAGCTCGAGGCCGCGATCCCGCACCGCATCGGCAGCATCGATCCGGAACAGCGCGTGCAGGTCGGCAGTTCGCCGACCGTCTGGCTGGCGGCCGAACTGGAACGCGGCCCGATCCATTTCACATTCCGCGACAGCACCGTCGCGGTCGCGTCGGTCTTCCGGTACCGCGGCCGCGCGTGGGTCCGCACGCTGATCGCGTCGCCGTCCTTCTCCTGCGGGCTGGAAGGTCAGCGGCCGCGCATGCGCGTGCGCGTGGCCACGACGTGGGGACTCACGCCGGAGTGGCGGCTGCGCACGCGCTCGCGTCTGGATTTCCTCGAACCTGTGACGCGCACGGAGCGCGACCAGTGCGAAGTCAGCTTCCTCAACATCGATGTCACGGGGAAGGTCGTGGAGGCGGCGACGAAGGGCGTGCGGGCAGCGCTGCGAACCGTGGACCAGCGGCTGGCGCGGCTCGAGCTGCGTGATCCGGTGGGCGACCTCTGGACCACGGTGCAGAACCCGATCTCGATCGCGGATGGCCGCTTCTGGCTCGAGATCCGGCCGGAAGCCGTCTGGATCGACGACATCGCGGTGCAGGATTCGATGGCGACCGCGAA
Source organism: Longimicrobiales bacterium (assembly GCA_041568755.1). Classification (GTDB taxonomy): domain Bacteria; phylum Gemmatimonadota; class Gemmatimonadetes; order Longimicrobiales; family RSA9; genus JBFFZF01. The sequence continues at coordinate 2,968 of JBFFZF010000232.1, forward strand.
CCTGCATTTGCGCGCTTCACCGCGCATCGTGTCCGGCGCCGTGTCACCGGACACGACGGCGCTGCCGCCGCTGCGACCGTTGAGCGGTGTCGACAGCGTGGCTGTCTTCATGGAGGGGCTGCTCCGCTACGATGACGCGACGGCGATCCTCGGTGAGCGCATCGCGGGGGCGTCGGTGCGCGTCGGCTGGCGCACGATCCGCATCGATCGCGTGGAGGCCCTGCACGGCGGCGCCGGCCGCGTCATCCTCGCCGTCGACCTGCGCGGCAGGGCACGCGGCCGCGTCTACGTGGTGGGAACACCGACGTACGATCCGATCGACGATCTCATCACGATCCCGGACCTGGCCTTCGATGTCAACACGGAGTCGTACCTGGACGGGACGCTGGCATGGCTCGCGCAGAGCGCACTGCTCGGCCGGATCCGCGAGCGCGCACGCATCCCGGCCTCCAGCCTGCTGGACATGGCGGTCGACCTGGCCAACGAAGAGATCGATCGCGAACTGACGGACGGCGTCCGGCTGCGTGGCCAGGTCGGCACGGCCCGCACGATCCATGTGCAGGCGACGGCCGCCGGCCTCGCAGCACGCGCCTTCGCCGCGGGACAATTGCGGCTCGAGCTGCGCATGAGCAACCTGGTGCCCGCGATCCCCGACCCCATCGCCGCGCGTGCGCGGCGTCCACGCTGACGGTAACTTCCGCACGCTTCGTTCATACTGACGGAAGGGAATCCATGAACGCACGCATCATCGGCGTCGTGCTGATCGTGCTGGGCGCGATCGGCCTGATCTTCAAGGGCATCGACTACACGAGGCAGGAGACCATCGTCGAGATCGGACCCGTCCAGGCGAGCGCCGAGACGACCGAGACCATTCCTGTCCCGACGTGGGCCGCGGTCACGGTGCTCGGGCTGGGCGTGCTCGTGCTGCTGGTCGCGAAGCCGCGCTCGTCCTGATCCACAGGGGCTAGCGCGTCACTTCGATCGCGCCGCTGGCCCCTGTCACCTCACCGATGAGGGCGGCCGCCGGGGTGCGCGCGGCGTTGAGCGCCTGGATCAGGCGGTCAGCCCGGTCGGCGGACAGCGCGATGAGCAGGCCGCCCGACGTCTGCGCGTCACAGAGCACGGTCCGCACCGGCTCGGGGATCGCGTCGTCCCACGTCACGTTGTCGGCGAGGTCGGTGCGGTTGCGCCGGGTCCCGCCCGGCGCGACGCCCTGACGGGCCAGCTCGAGGGCGCCCGGCAGGATCGGCACGGCAGACGCCATGACGCGCGCCCCGACGGCGCTCGCCCGCAGCATGTTGCGCAGGTGACCGAGCAGGCCGTAGCCGGTGATGTCGGTCGCGGCGTTCGCGCCGACGGCGAGCATGGCCTCGGACGCGCTACGGTTGAGCATCGCCATGCTCCGGATTGCGGTCGCGACGACGTCTGCCGGTGCCGTGCCCGCCTTGATCGCGGTCGAAATGATTCCGGTGCCGATGGGTTTGGTCAGGACGAGCGCATCCCCGGGCCGCGCCCCGGAATTCCGCACGATGCGTTCCGGATGCACCTCGCCGATCGCGCACATCCCGTATTTCGGTTCCGGATCGTCGACCGAATGTCCGCCCACCACCGCGATCCCGGCCTCGCGCGCGACCTCGCCCCCTCCGCGCACGATCTCCGACAGCAGGCCCTCGTCCAGCCGATCGCGCGGAAACGCGGCAATGTTCAGCGCGAACAGCGGCCGGGCGCCCATCGCGTAGAGGTCCGACAGCGCGTTGGCCGCAGCGATCCGGCCGAAATCGAAGGGATCGTCGACGATGGGCGTGAAGAAGTCCACCGTCGCCACCAGTGCCCGATCGTCGGCGATGCGGAACACGGCGGCGTCGTCCAGCGTGCTCGCATCGACGAGCACGCGCGGGTCAGCGAACGGGACCAGGTGGCGCAGGACCTGCGCCAGCTCGGAAGAGCCGAGCTTACACGCTCAACCGGCCCCGTGCGACAGCTGCGTCAGGCGGAGCCTGGGCCGCTGATCGCGCGGTGGTGTCTTCGACATGCGGGGAATGTAGGCGAATCGGCTCAGCGTCGGAAATGAGACAGCCCCGCCCGACGACGCGGGCGAGGCTGGCGGTGATCCGGGCGGGCCGGGTGCCGGGTCCCGGCCTCAGAGCTCGAGCGGGATCCGGTTCCGCCAGGAGGCGGACATCTCCGGCTCGACCGTCCGGTCCGCGTCCGGATCCAGGTCGATGGCGGGCCAGCCCACCTTGTAGCCCAGCTTGCGAAGCGCCTCGATGATCGCCACGGGATTCGTCGTGCCCAGCTGGATGATCGCCACAGAATCCTCGCTCGGCGGCGTGGGCGGCACGACCAGTCCCACGATGTTGACCTTGTGTTCGATCCCGATCACGCGTACGACACGCGCGAGTTCACCCGCGCGGTTCGGCATGCGGATCTCCACACGCGTCGCCGGCGCCGTCCCGCCGAACAGCTCGACCAGTGCGCGCAGCAGGTCCGTTTCCGTCAGGATGCCGACCAGCTCCTCGCCATCGATGACGGGCAGGGCGCCAATGCGGTTCTCGTACAGCAGCCGGGCCGCTTCCTCGACCGGCGTCGACGGCGATGCCTTGATCACGTGCCGCGTCATGCACTCGCTCACATGCTTCGTCTCGAGCGCGGCACGCAGCGCGTCCCGCTCCTCGCTCCACACCGGCGGCGCCGCCAGGCGCAAGTCGCGTTCGGAGACGATGCCCACGAGTTTCCCGTCCTCCACCACCGGGAGGTGCCGGATGTGGTTGTTCCTCGCAACACGGATCGCGTCGCCGATCGACGTCGTCGGCGTCACCGTGAGCACCTGCCGTGTCATGCGTGAACTGATCAACATAGCCATCGGGCGGTAGGAGCCAACTTCCGGCGAGCACCCGGCAACGTACCGACCTTGCCTGGTCCGGTCAAGCGAGAAGCGCGTTTCAGCCCGGGCCCGGGCCCTTCGCTGCGCCCATTCGCGCGGCCCAGCGCGATGATACCGCGATGATACGCGCGATCTAGGTTGGCCGGCGACGGTACTTTCCGGGGTTTCATGATCGCGTCAGGGAGGTAACGGCCATGCGACCGATCGCCGCTGCAGACTGCCCGATCCAGCTGTTCGCTCCGCCGTACGACCGGTTCCGCGAGGACGTGGACGACGTGTACGCGGGGGCCGCGCCGCCCGCCGGTTGTGCGCTGGTATGGTGGCTGGTCGACGGGCAGCGTCAGGTCGCCGACTTCGAGCGGCTGCGTGTCCGTCCGTCGGGCGTCCCGCTGGTGATCATGCTGCCACCGGCCCGCGACATCGCCCGCACCATGCCACTGCTGAACCACGTCATGTCGCTGCACCCGCGCAGCGTGCTGCCGGCCGTATACCTGGGTACGCCCGAGCACGTCCGCCTGGTCCTGAGCACGCCACCCGACTCGTTGTCGACGGCGATCGTGCGCTACCTCTCGCGGCGCGGCCTGTTCCGGACGAGCGGTGTCGAGCGGGAGGTCCAGCGCATCTTCGAACTGGCGCCCGAGGTCACGAGCATCACCAAGCTGGCGCGTCGCATGTACGCCTCGCGCCGGACCCTGGGCCGTCACTTCGCCGCTGCGGGCCTGCCGGTCCCGTCGCACTGGCTCCAGTTCGCGCGTCTCCTGCATGTGTGCATGCACCTGCAGACCGATTCCGCCGCGATCTTCCGCATCGCGACGCGTTTCGGGTATCCGGACGGTTTCACATTGAGCAACCAGATGAAGCGCCTGATCGGCTATCGTCCGAGCCAGATCCGTACATTGCTCGGCTGGGAATGGATCGTGGAGACGTGGCTCCGGCGCGAGGGCGTGGTGTGAGCCCGCAGGCGACGTGCCTAGGTGTGCACCAGCGTTTTGCGAAGTGCCTCAGCTCTGTTTGCGACTGCGCGGGCGCCGTACTTGCGCGCCGCTGTCATCACGCCACTGGCAATACTCCATGCTTCGTCCGGACGAACCTGCGCAATCAACGTGGCATGCTCAACATCGAGTCTCCACTGCGCTAGCCGAGCGTAACCCCCAGGAACGCACTTCAATGCATTGAGATAACGAACCGCCGCGTCGATGGACTCTGTGGCACACAGCATACGTGCAACCAAGATCCCAGCGTAGGATTTGTCACCCACCGCAACATTTCCCTCAAGCGCAAGGGCAACCTTCTTGGCCTTTTCAAATGCACTGTCGCGATGTCCGAGTTCCCACTGAGCGAGACCAACAAAAGCGTCACCGACGATGACCCCCCACCCCGTATGGCATTGCAGCGCCCTCTCAACAAGCAGCAGGCCGGCTTCACATAGGCTCGGCCAGTCGCCCCGCTCCCATTCTAGG
>JBFFZF010000233.1:0-7231 GCA_041568755.1 Longimicrobiales bacterium
GCAGGTCCTGACGTATCTGAAGCTCTGCAACCTTCGCGTCGCGCTCCTGATCAACTTCAATGTCCGGTTTCTGAGGGACGGACTGCGGCGCGTCGTGCTCGATCTGCGGGAGCCCCCTGTGTGAATCGTGTTCCGGGGGCTCGTCGTGCTCAGCAACAGATGATCAACCGCGGAGAGCGCGGAGGGACGCGGAGAACGGAATGAACTGTTACCACGGCAGAAGTCTCGCATCCGCGGGCCGCGGCTGGCTGCCGCAGCTCAACCGGTGATGGGAGCCTCGCGATCCCGGCACGCTGCAACCCGCCATGATCCGTTCAAATAGTCGATCCGTTGTCCCGCTTTTCTCCACATCCGTTTCCGTTCCTCCGCGCCCTCCGCGCTCTCCGCGGTTGATGATCTGTTGAACGAAGCAGGCCCGCGAGGAATGGTGGCCCCGGCACCTGCCGGGCGTCTGGCCGCTCCTCAAGGAGGCGACGCGCCGCGCAGGTTTCCCGGACCCCGGACGCTACCGCCGCGCCTCGCCACTGTCGAAGAGGAACGAACCGAAGAGCGCGACCTGGAACTGACTGGATCCGGTGCGCGTGCCGACGCGGTTGTCGCGGCTCGTGTAGTTCACGCGCAGCCCGACCGTGATGTCGCTGAGGACGGTGTCGAGCGTGAGCCCGAACGTCTGGTTGGTCGTGTCCACGAAGTCGACGCAGCTCTCGGCGGTGTCCGCGGCCGGCCGGAACCGGCAGCGCCGCTGCGTGTCGTCCGTGTAGCTGAGGATGGTCGAGATCGGGTTGCGCATCTTCTCGCGCATGAAACCGGGCGGCTGGAAGGATCCGGTGAGCTGGACGCGGTGGCTGGTCGCGTCCTGCTCGCCGTTTCCGGTAGGATCGAGCGTCTCCGCGCGGCTGATCGTTGCGTTGTACGAGGCGGTCAGCCCGCCGGCGAACGCCATGGACAGTTCGGGCGAATAGCGCTTCTCGTCGGCGCCGCGCAGCTGCGGCGTGCGCAGCCCCAGCACGCTCTCACGATCGATGCGCTCGTAGCCCATGCCCGCGTTCAGGCTGAGCAGGAACCCGGTGACGGCGTTGGGCACGGGGATCTGCCGCCAGGACAAACGCACGTTCGGCCAGCCTGTCTGCCGCTGCGTCCGGCGGCCCCCGCGCGCGTCGAAGCCCTCGTTGCCGGTGCGTGTGTAGCTCACGTTCAGCTGTGCGCCGCGCGGCAGCGCGATGAGCGAGCTGAGCCGGACATCATCGCGGTCGTTGGCGGTGTACGCGGTATCGGCACCGATCGCGCGGAAGCTCTCGAGGTCACCGAAGCCGAGCTGGTAGCCCAGGCCGGGCGCGAAGTTCTCGCGCTCGAACTGCGAGCCCAGCGTGCTGTTCCACGTCAGGCTCACGCTCTGGATCGGGCGAACGGCGAGGTCGAGTATCCGCTCGAACGCGCCGGCCGAGTCGGAGCGCGCGCCGAACGCCGCGTTCATGAGGGCCGTCGGCTGCAGGTCGATGCGGCGCTGGATCTGGCGGTCGCTGCCGAACCTGCGCTGCAGCGTTGCGGTCGTGTCCTCGCCGAACACATCGAGCGAGAGGTACGACGGGTTGCGATCCGTGCCGAACCGGTTGTTCCACGCGATGCTGGGACGCAGCCAGGATGTGATCGTCGGACGGAACGCCAGGTTCGTCGTCATCGTCCGGCTGACCTCCCAGCCCAGGTCGGTCCCGACGACCCCACCGCGCGCGCGCTCGAGCGCCTGCTGCTGCAGCGGGTCGGCTGCGGCACGCTCCGCCGCGAGCCGGTCGCGGCGGCTGCGCAGGCTGATGCCCGCGGTGAGCGGCTCGAACGGCCGGAGCCCCAGGCTCATCGTGTTCTCGAGCGATTCGCGCGGTGACTCGATGGGTGCGATCAGAGAATCGGCCGGGCCGGCCAGGATCGAGCGGTAGCGGAACGCCGTGTTGTCCGACGATGCCCAGTTCGTGCCGAACCCGATGCGCTCGGGCGTCAGTCGCAGGCGCGCGTCGACCAGGCGCGCGAAGAAGTCGCTCTGCTCGACGGACTCGGGCGCGAGGGCCCGGAAAACGTCCTCGAGGAAGCCCGGCACGGCATCGACGTCGACGCGGCCGACATCCTTCTGCCAGTCGACGCCGCCGCGCAGTGCGCTGGACTCGGCACGCGACGTGATCGTGTTCGTGTGCGCGGCGTCGTAGCCCAGTGAGACGGTGAGCCCGTTCACGAGCAGCCCCGCCCACGGGTTCCCGGCGGGCGTTCGCTTCGCGATGCGCATGCCAATGCTCGTCACGCCGGCGCCGGTGTCACGCAGCCCGGACAGATCGCCGGCCACGACGTCGCTGCCGGCCAGGAAACTGGGCTCGCGCGCCGAGCGCGTGTGCGTGATGCTGAGCGGCGCATCGATGCCCCAGTCCTCGGGCAGCATGCGGTCGAGCTGGGCGCGGCCGTTCACGCTGACATCGCCCGAGCCGATGTAGTTCGCGCCCTGGTTCAGCTGGCGGAAGACCGCGCCCTGGTTGGCGTAGCCGATGCTCGCGGTGAAGACATCGCCGCCCACGACGTCGAGCCGCACGTTGCCCGCGGCGCCCGGATCGCGGAACGCCTGGTCCAGCCGGATGTCGTTGATCCAGACCTCGCCGTCGATCGGGGCGAGGCCACCGTTGTAGACGGCGAGGGAGACCTCGCGCACGGCGGCGAGGTTGGGCGCCCGCGCGCGGTCCTCGAGCACGATCGCGTACGTGCTGTCCGCGCTCCACACCGTGTCCTGCGTCGCGCCCACGCGTGGCCCGCCGCGGATCAGGCGTTCCTCGGCCTGGACGCGCAGCTCGAACCAGCGGTCGAAGTCGATGATGATCTCGGGCAGCCAATCGCCGGCGGTGGCCGGGCCGGCGCCGACGGCGGGCGCCAGGCGCGTCTGGAACAGGTAGAAGTTCCGGTCATCGGTGCCGACCTTGACGACGAGCCGTTCCGCGCCCGTCGGTCCCCATTCGCCGCGTTTGGGGAGCGCCCACAGGCGCAGCCGGCGGTAGGTCAGGAACGAGCGCGGCTGCTGCGGATAGCGGAAATAGATTTCGGCGCGATCGCCGGGCTCGAGCGCGTTCCACGCGACGCGCTGCGCCTTCTCATTCACCTCGACGCCCTGCGCGCCGAACTGCGCCGTCGGGTCCTGGACCTGATCGGTCACGCCCGGCGGCGGCGCGTACAGCGCGCCATCGGTCACGCGGCTGACCGGACCCACGCGCAGCTCGGTCGACGCGGCGCCCAGGCCCGGCTCGTCCGAGATGAGGCCGCGGCTGATGCCGTGCACGTCGCGCTTCGTCCAGCGCGAGCCGATGATGCGCATGCGCGCGATCGAAAGATTCCTGCGCACTCCGCCCGGCTCGCCGGCCAGGGTCATGCGCACGTGCTTGATGAAGCGCCAGGTGCCATCGCTCGCGCCGTTGACCGGCGTGCCGTCGCGCAGCGGGATGCGGTACAGCCGGAACCCGGTGCCGGTCGCGCTCGTGTCGCGCACGAGGTACGGCGACAGCTCGCTGAGCCGGATCACGTAGCGGAAGTAGGCGCCGTCGCTCTGGTCCAGGATGCCGTTGCCGTCCAGGTCCTCCGTGTCCGGCACGCCGTTGCCCTTCGTGCAGTTCGACCGTTCATCGCCCAGCGCCCAGGCCTTGATGCCCTCGGCCAGACACGGCTGGTCCCAGAGCCCGCGCGCGTCGCGGTCGAGGCCCCAGACCTCGCGCTCGGCGACGCGCGCTTCCTCGTCCAGCCGGCCGAGGCCCCACGGCCGGCCATCGCTCTCGTACACGCCGTTCGTCGCGCCGTCCGGGCTCACGTAGAACGCGTCCTCCGCGACGGTCCCGAAATCGAAGATCAGCGCCATCGGCCCGGCGCCGCTGTCGCGGACGTACAGCTCGAGGAACTCGCTGCGCGTCATGTCGCGGCCCGTCGTGGACAGCACGGTCGTCATCGAGCGCCACAACCGCTGGCCCGGCGTGTTGTTGCGGTCGCCGAACGTGAGCCACATGACGGGCTCGGGCAGCTGGTTGCCGATCACATTGATCTGCCGGTCGATGTCGCGCGCGGGCAGAAGGCTGCCCGTGATCGCGCCGCCGGCCGCGATGTCGTGCTGCCAGACGAGCCGGCCCGCGTTCGTCGCGTCGGGCGAGCCGGGCAGGACGCCCTCATCGCCGCTGGTCGTCTCCGGCCGCGAGCCGAGCTTCCACTGCTGTCTGCGCACGTCGAGCCCGACCTCGTCGCCGCCCTCGAAGTCCTCGTAGTAGGCCTGGTCGCGGCGGTTCGGATCGGGCAGCGACATCGCCATCTCGCCGGACAGCGTGATGCGTGAGGTGCCGGCCGCGCGCAGGAACGATACATCGGCCAGCGCGCGGTCCAGCCACGCCCCGCCCAGGTCGAGGTCCGCGTTGATGCCACCCATGAAGATGCCGGCCGGCTCCGTGCCCAGCTGCGGCCGCGCGTACAGCGTCTTCTGCGTCTGCACCAGCCCGACGACGTTCAGCTCGCCTCGCCCGCCCAGCTGCCAGCGCGCGTTGGCGCCGAACATGCTCGTGGGCGCGATCTGGAACAGCGACTTCTGCTCCCACGTCGCGCGGATCTCCGCGTTCGGGTTCGCGCCGAAGATGGCCGCCGGGTCGCTGAGCGTGACCTGCCCGATCTCGTAGTCGATCACGTAGTCGACATCGCGCTCGAGCGTGCGCTCGCCGACCATGATGCGCTCGCTGCCCTCGCGGATGCCGAACTGGCCGAGGTTGAACGAGGACTGCAGCCCTTCGACGCGCACGCGGTAGCTCACGTTCAGCCGGAACCGCCCGCCGCCGTCGCGCAGCACGGGGTCCGTGCTCTCGTAGATCGTGCGGTTCGCGTCCGTGCCCAGCAGCGCACGCGTGGCTGCGGCGTCCAGCCCCGCGACCGGCGAGGGCGGCGGTGTCAGGAACGGCTGCAGCGTCGGGAACACGAGGAACGTGCCCGTGATGCGCGCGCCGCTGCTGCCGCCGCCCAGCCCGCTCAACACGTCCGGCTGGAAGACCTGCGCGACATCGATGCGGTCCGCGGGCGCGTCCTCGTCCAGCCCGAACAGACGCAGGAAGTTGACCTGTCGGCCGGCTGACTCGCGGAACGTGATCCCGCCGGACGCATCGCCCAGCGAGATCGTCACATCGAGCGACGTGACATCGACGCCGCTCGTGCTGTTCACGCGGTAGACCTGGTGCATCTCGAAGTCCCACGTCGGCCGGCCCGGCTGATGGCTGGCGACAGGACTGCGCAGCAGGCGCAGCTGTGGCGTCACGCCCGGCGGCGACTGCTCCGCGTTGATCGTGCCGACCGTGTCCCGCGACTCCGTGACGTACGACACGGCCAGCGCCTCCTCGGCGCGCAGCGGCGAGCGCAGCATGATCCACAGCCCGCTCGAGTGCACCAGGTAGTCCTGCTCCGGCTCGAGTCGGCGGAACTGCCCGCTGTGGCGCAGCGTGCGGTCCGCGGAGAACGCGTCCGCCAGGAACAGGTCGACCTGCTGCTGTCCGCTGGCCGGCGGGATGCGTTCGTCGCGGTACAGATGGATCGTGCCGCCCGGCTCCGGACGCAGCCGCAGCGGCGCGTCGGTCGCCACCAGCGCCAGCGCATCCACGTGCGGCGCGCCGCGCAGGTTGGATGGGTGCACCAGGAAGAAGAACTGGCCCTTCGTGTAATCGGCGTCGTCGAGCACGATGCGATCGTCCTGGACCAGCCCCTGCGTCGCGCCGCCGGCCAGCCGGAACTCGCGCGTGCTGAGATCGCCGCGCTGCTGCGCCCACACCGTCTGGAACTCCATCGGCCCGACCTGGCCGCTGGCCATGAAGCCGAAGTTGCCGGCCGGCACGCCCTGCGTCAGATAGCGCGAGCGCGGGATGCGGAACGAGACGTCGCCGACCTCGACCCGCTGCAGCACCTCGTCGGGCAGACCCTCGTAGTAGACGCGGATGTCGTTCGAGTTGAACGTCTCTTCGCGCGTCTGATCGTAGTCCACGTTGACGTGCACCCGGTCCGAGATCGTACCGCCGACAGTCACCGCGAACTGCACGTCCGGCTTGAGCTGCGGGAAGAGGCCGGGGTTGCAGTTGAACTGCACGCTGGGGTCGCACGGCTGGAAGCGCAGCCACTGTCCGCCCAGTTCGCCGTTCCCCCGGACGCGCATGTTCAGGTCGGCGACGCGACCGAGCGCCCCGGGCAGCAGCTCCTGGCCCTCGGCCGCCGTGTCCCGGCGCGGTGGCGTGGGGAATAGCGCGGTATCGCCGGGCAGCGCCGCCCGCTCCAGCCGGCCCGCGATCGACAGCCGCTCGGCCGCCGCCCGCGTCGGTCCGGCCGTCAGGGCCAGCGAAATCGTGCGCGTGAGCAGCCACGGATCGACGGCGGGCAGCGTCGCGTCCAGCGGCTGGACGGGCGGCAGGCGAGTCAGGCCCAGCCGGATCGGCCGCGCGATCGCATCGCCCTCGAACAGCGAGGCCGCCCACCAGGCCCGGAACACGTCCGTCTGTTGCGCGGATGCCGGCACGGCACCGGCCAGGACCGGCATCAGCAGGGCGAGGACCCGGACGAACCTTCGTACGGCGGTGCGATGCAGTCGCGTCGTCTCCGAACGCGGGGCGTCGTGCTTCCGCGCCGGGCTCCGGTCACGGGTTGTGACGACTCAGAAGTCGAAATAATATAATGGCTTACGGGCCGACTCAACCGGCGCGACAGCCCGGCGATGGCGCCGCAGGTGGGCGCTCGGGGCCAGCCGGCCCCGGCGCGGCACGGAACCGAACGGCCCACGAGGGCCGGCCGTGTGCCTCGCCCCGGCGCCGGAAGACGAACCTGGTGACCCCGGACGCAGTAGAAAGCGGACCATGACCGGAATCTGTCGGTAACGAATGCGGATCCTCACACGCTATCTGCTGCGCATCCACATCGCGCCGTTCCTGTTCGCGCTGTCCGTGCTGACCAGCCTGCTGTTCATCAACACGGTCGCAAGGCGGTTCGGCGATCTGGCCGGCAAAGGCCTGGGCCTGGGCGTGATCCTCGAGGTCATGGGCCTGTCGCTGCCACACATCCTGGCGCTCACGCTGCCCATGGCCGTGCTGGTCGCCGTACTGTACAGCTTCAGCCAGCTCACGGCGGACAACGAGATCACGGCGCTCAAGGCCAGCGGCACGAATCTGCTGCGCATCCTCGCGCCGCTCATCGTGACCAGCGTCATCATCGC
>JBFFZF010000234.1:0-7131 GCA_041568755.1 Longimicrobiales bacterium
GCCGAGGACACGCCGCTCGATGAACTCGACGCCGCACTCGGTCCGCGCATGACGGCTGAACTGGCGGCCATGCGCTCGCGGCTGCACGAGGAAGCGCGCGGCGTGGCCCGCGAGATCGAGACCAACCAGCGTGTGTTGAGTGCCGCGCTCCGCCGGGCGGCGCCATGGGAGGCGCATGACCCGCGCGACGCGGCAGGCACGCTTCCCGACGTGAGCTGATGCCATGCTGATACTGAATCGGCGTCCCGGTGATGCCATCCTGATCGAAGGCCACATCCGCGTCGTCGTCCTGTCCTGCGACCATCGCGGCGTACGCCTGGGCATCGAAGCGCCCTCCTCCGTCGGCATCGTACGCGAGGAGATCGCCTGGCGCGTTGCGGGAGAAGCCCGGCTGCTCAAGGAACCACCCGACCGGCCGAACATAGGTCCTCGAGGAGGACGTGATGCACATCGAGGACATTCGCCGGGACCCGAAGCCTGCCGCGACCGGACCGGCGGCGATTCCCATAGCCGGGTCGGATGAGCCCGATCGTCGCGCGGCGACCCTGTCGCCGGACCGGCTGCTCGACATCCGCCGCCGCATCGCGGCCCGGCAGCACGATCACCCCGAGATCATCCGCTGGATCGCACGGCGCATCGTCGAGAGCGGCGATCTCTGACCTGATGGCGAGGGCACGATGACACCGCACCGCTGCGTCCCGGACCGGCCTCTCCACGACTCGGTCGCCAGCCTGCTGGAAGCCCAGTGGCTGCTCCGCGAGATCTACCGGAGCGCACCTTCGGAACCCGGGACGGGCGGGCTGGCGCCCGGCGGGCCGGCCGCCGGGATCCGGCAGGCACGGAGCGAATTGAGCGGGCTCCTCGCCCGCGTGCAGTCGGCCCGGCGCGAACCGGCCGACGCCGAGACGACCGCGACGTTCCTGCAGGAGCTGGAAGGCCGACTGCACGGCGTCCTGCGCGCGCTGCCCGGCGGCTGAGATCCGCGCGGGCCGGCCGGACGGTGCGGGGGCCGGGGCTCAGACGTAGGCGCGCAACCCGGGCGGCAGCAGCATGGTCGCGCGGATCTTGTACAGGGCTTCCTCCGCATCCACCAGGGCCGTGATCTGGGCGACCCAGCTTTCGTCCAGCCCGAGCAGTCGCGCCGCATGCGTGACCGCGGCGCGTTCCGCCTGATCGTAGCTGCCGTCGGCCTTCGCGATCCGGATCGCATCGTAGAGCAGACTGCGCGCCGGAATGCTGTCCGGGTCGATGCCCTGGAAACACGCGTCGATCGTCGTGCACGTGGGATCGAAATCGCGCAGCTCATCCAGCATGTCGTCCGGCGCGCCGAACCGCCGGCACGTCTCCAGGTACGTGTTCAGTTCCGCCCCGTTGACTTCGCCATCGGCTGCAAGGACGATCTTGAGCGCGCATGCGATCGAGTGGAACAGCGATCGCGGCATGCCACTCACGTGTTCCGGGTCGCGCACCGCCCGGCTCGTGGCCAACTCCGTGAACGTGATCATCGAAACGCGTCTCCTGGCTGTGACGCGGCGTGTATTCGCCGCGGGCCCGGACCATACGACCGGCCGCCGCACCGGTCAATCGGCCGGACACCGGGACGGCCGCCGCGCCCGAACGAAATCAGGCCCGCCGGGCGATCTGCCCCGCGGGCCTGCTCCGTCCCAGGGTATGCCATGGTCGCAGTAGGACTCGAACCTACGACCTCACGGATGTGAACCGTGCGCTCTAACCAGCTGAGCTATGCGACCGGACCCGAAGAATAGAGGATCGCCGAGCGGCCGGTCAACCTAGTAATAGACGAAGACGTACTCGAGCCAACCGTCGCGGATCGTCGCACGCTGGTTGTACACCTCCTTGGTGTCGAGCAGCACGCGCATCTGGATGTCCGCGGTCCGGGCCGTGTCCGGATTGCCGAAACGGACGTAGAACCGGTACTGGTCCCCGATCGGGTACGTCCTGTCGAACGGCAGGCTGGTCACCGGCACCGTGTCGGCCGTGAGCAGCGACACGTTGAGGTTCCCGGTCGCCTGGTTCGTCACGGCCGTGTACTGGTTCGACGTGATGATGACGAGCGGGACGGGACTGGTCCCCGTGACGATCACACGCGCCGTCTCCGCCAGGCCGTCATCGGTGGACAAAAGCGAGTCGCACCCCGCGACGGCCCACGTTAGAATCAGGACAGCCGCAGCGCGTTTACAGGTGGCGATCGATCTCATGGCCCGACTCCGGGATCTTCCGTATGGCAGGAATGCGCCTCCAACCAGACAAGAATAAACGTCCGGGACGCCGGACGCATGACCCGCGCTCCCTGGCGCTGGCCCTCGTGCTCGCCTGCCTGGCCGGCTGCGAACCCGGGCCCGCCCCGGCCGCCCGGTCGTCCCCGCCGGTCCCGGCCCCCGGGGCCCCGCTGCCGGGCCTCACCGCCGCCGAGCTCGCCCGGTTCGAGGAAGGCCTCGCCCTCTTCGACAAGGTCTTTACGCCCGAGGAAGGGCTGGGCCCGTTCTTCAATGAGAACCAGTGCAGCGCTTGCCATACGGACCCCGCCTCGGGCGGCAACGGCGAGCAGTTCGCGCTGCGCATGACCCGCTTCGAGGCGCCCGACCGGTGTGACCTCCTGCCGGCGGCGGGCGGGGAGAACGTCCAGACGAACGCGACGCCGGCACTGGCCGCCACGGGCGTGGCGCGCCGGCCCGAACCCGCGGCGGCCACGGAACGTGGCCTGTTCTTCGTTCCCTTCCTTTTCGGACTGGGCCTGGTCGAGGCGATCCCCGCCCGCGCCATCGAGCTGCGGGCCGATCCCGACGACCGCGACGGCGATGGCGTCTCCGGCCGGGTCGGCCGGGATGCCGCGGGCGGCCTGGCCCGCTTCGGCCGGAAGGCCGAGCACCCCACGATCGACAGCTTCGTCGCGGGCGCACTTCTGCTCGAGATGGGCATCACCTCGCCCGTGCATCCCACGGAGACCCTGCTCGACGGGCGGCCCTGGCCGGCAGAAATCGATCCGGTGGCCGATCCCGAGATGAACGCCGCGGGACTGGCGCGGCTGGGCGACTTCGTGCGCTTCCTCGCCCCACTCGCGCAGCGCGTGCTGCCGGAGACGCGCGCGGATGTCGAGCGCGGCGAACAGCTCTTCGAACGCGTCGGCTGCCCCGCCTGCCACACACCGGAGTTCGTGACCGGTCCCAGCCCGGTCGCAGCGCTGGATCGCAAGCCGGTCCGGCTGTACTCGGACCTCCTGCTCCACGACATGGGACCGGAACTGGCCGGCGCCTGCGGCATCGCGGCCTCGCCTGCCGAGTACCGCACGGAACCGCTCATGGGTGTCGGCTACCGCCGCCAGTACCTGCACGACGGCCGTGCGCTCGACCTCATCGAGGCCATCCTCATGCACGGCGGCGAGGCCGTGCCGGCGCGCGACGCGTTCGCGGCGCTCGACCGCGTGAGTCAGGAACGTCTGGTCCAGTTCCTCCGCTCGCTGTAGGCGATCTAGCGACCGCGCCGCCACCAGTCGAGCGGCCGGTCGTCCTGGCGCAGCGCGTCCTCGTCGACCCAGTAGTACGGCCCGAACGGGCGGGCCTGCGGCCAGATCTCGTCCAGCGTATCGGCCTCGTAGAGCACGCCGCCCTTCATCACGTACCGGGTCGTCAACGTGTTGCGGATGTCGTCGAGCGGATTCGCGTCGAGCACGATCAGGTCGCCCAGTTTGCCCGGCTCGAGTGTGCCCAGGTCACGGTCCGCGCCCAGGAAGTAGGCGCCGTGCAGCGTCGCGATGCGCAGCGCGCCGAGGGGCCCGAGCGCGCTGGCCGCCATCCAGACCTCCCAGTGGGCGGCCAGCCCGTGGTGCTCGCCGTGCGAGCCGATCGCGCCGTAACCGCCGGCCCCGATGATGTCCGCCAGGCCCTGGGCCAGGAACGGGTACGGGTAGTCGGTCGCCGGCCGCACGGTGCGACGGCGCAGGAACGTCGTCGTCATGCGCCACGGCATCCAGCGTCGCTGTTTCGCGTCCATCCACACGTCCGACTCCGCGAACCAGTGCTCGATGTTCCAGTCGGCCGGACCTCCGACCACGAACGTGGGCGAGTACACCGTCTTCGCGCGGCCGAAGAACTGCGCGACGTCGTCGTACAGCGGCATCACGCTGAACGGATGCTCGAAACCCGTCTGGCCGTCCATGATCATGCCCAGGTTGTACTCGAGATCCCCGTTCTCGGCCGTGACCATGAGACCGTAGCGGCGGGCCGCATCCGACACCCACTGTCGCTGGTCGCGGCGCGGCTGCTGGTACTGCTTGATCGAGACGGCGCCCCAGGACGCCAGCCGTTTCACGTTCTGCTCTGTGACGGCCAGGCTGGACAGCTCGTTCTGCCGCGCCGCATCGCCGCTGTACAGCGGGTCGCCGGTCGAGAACGTACGCGGCCCGATCATCCGGCCCGCCTCGATCAGTTCCGCCGTCGGGAAAATGTTCTGGGACCACATCGAGTTGTCGAGGCTGGTCGTGACGCCGTACGCCAGATAGATCGCGACCTCGTAGTCGCGCAGTGGCCGGAACCCGCGGTGCTCGCGATAGTGGTGCGAGTGCATGTCGATCAGACCGGGGATGATCGTGGTGCCGGCCGCGTCGATCACGCGGTCCACGCCGGCCATGTCACAGGTGCCCACGCACGCGATGCGACCTGCCCGGACCACGATCGTGCCGCGTTCGATGACCTCGTCGCTGGCTGCGCCGCCGAGGGTGATGATGCGCGCATTGGTCAGCGCGATCGCGCCCTGCGGCAGGGCGCGCGGCACCGTGAGCCGGATCGCCGTCGTGTCCGTGCGCTGCGTCGTCACGTCGTGGCGGAAGTAGCGGTTCGCGCTTCCGAACTCGAGCGTGGTCGCGTCGCGCCAGCGCGGGAACAG
The DNA here is from genome assembly GCA_041568755.1 of Longimicrobiales bacterium. Classification (GTDB taxonomy): domain Bacteria; phylum Gemmatimonadota; class Gemmatimonadetes; order Longimicrobiales; family RSA9; genus JBFFZF01. Next base: position 4,903 of record JBFFZF010000234.1, read on the forward strand.
CCCACCCTCCAGGGTGAGCTGGCGCACGGGCAGACGACCGCGACGCTTGTCCAGCGTGATCGCATCCGCGCCCGTCCCGACCCATGGCAGCGGCGCGACCCAGACGTTGTCGCCCTCCTGGAACGCGATCCACTGGCCGTCCGGCGAGACCACCGTCTCGTCCGCGTTCGGCAGGATGACATGCGTCCTGCGGTCCAGGCCGTCGGGCCGCACCGACACGACCGCGGTGCGCGTCTGGTTGTCGACACGACGCAGTTCCGGGAAGACGATCCGACGCTCGGGACCCCACGATGGCGCCAGGATCGACCGGCGCGCGACGCTCGACGGGCTCGTGCCGGCCGGTAGACCGACACGTGAGACCAGTGTCGTACGGCCGGCCTGCGGTGTCGCCTGCGCGCCCGCCGTCGACAACCGTACCACGTCCCACCACGGATTGTGTGTGAGTGTCCTGCCGTGCGCCGTCGCGCCGGCTCCGCGCACGAGCACCAGCTCGCTCCCGTCCGCGCTCCACGCCGGATGCGCGTACTCGCCCGGCTCAGCCGTGAGGCGCACCGCCAGGCCGCCGCCGCGGACCGGGACCTTCCAGACGTGCCCGCCCAGCGTGTCGTCCCACGTCGTGAACGCGATCCAGCGGCCGTCCGGCGACCACGCCGGCGCGAACTCCTGGACGCCCTCGAAGTCGCTGCCGGTCAGCCGGCGAGGCGTCCCGGCGGGGAGGTCCATGAGCCAGATCCGGCCGATCGCCTGGAACGCCAGTGTCCCTGCGTCCGGGGAGGCCGTCTGCCAGCGCAGGAACCTGGCCTCGAACGGGCCATCGTCGATACGGAAGCCCTGGTACGCCTGCCCCGAGATCGTGCGCTGCACCCTCGCCTCGAACGGGATCGGCGTCACCGTCCCGGTGGCGACATCCAGCCGGCTGATCCCACCGCCCTCCGCCAGATAGATCGAGCGGCCGTCCCGTGTCCACGCGTAGCCCGGCAGCATGCGCAGCGTCTTGCCGCCGCTTTCGACCGCGATCGAAATGGGATCCATGACCACGCGCTCGGCGCCGGTCTCCACATCGTGCACCCAGAGCGCCGTCCGCGGACCGAACCGCTGGCCCTTCCATGAGACCGTCCCATCCGGGATGTGACGGGCAAATGCGAGCCGGCGGCCATCCGGCGCGATCTCCGGTGCGAACGCCCCGCCACTCGAGACCCGACCGGCCGCCGCTCCGTCGGCCGTGCCGCTCGTGACGTCGATGATGTCGCCGGACGCGATGTCGAGCCTGCGCACCTGGTAGTGCCCGCGCAGCGCGTCGTTGCCGCCACTCGTGACCTGGTAGTAGAGGAATCGTCCGTCACTCGAGACCGATGGCCACTGTGCGGACCCGTCCTCGACCAGCCGGACTCCATCACCGCCGTCACGGTGGTACAGCCAGAGGCCCGCGATCCCGCTCCCACCCCCGCCACCCCCGCCGCCCACGGCCTGGCGTCGCACGACGATGTAGCGGCTGTCGGGCGTCCACGCCGGTGTCGCGGCTCGGGAGGCCAGGTCGTGGAAGACGATTCGCGGGTTGCCGCCGTCCGCATCCATCACCCACAGGTTGTTCTGTCCGCGGCGATCCGATATGAACGCGATCGAGCCGCCGTCCGGCGAGATGCGCGGATGGAAGTTGAGCGCAACGCCGGTGTTCTGTGTGAGCACCTGTGCGGCCCCTCCCGCCACCGGCATCCGATAGATGTGACCGAGCAGGTCCAAGGCGAGCCAGCTGCCGTCGGGCGAGACGTCGATGGACATCCACGTGCCCTCGCTCGTCGTGAAATCGATGGCACGCGTCTCGCCGCGCGCGAGCGTGACGTCCCAATCGGGGCGTTCCTGTGCGTCCGCTGGCCGGATCGAGGCAGTGAGGAGCAGGACCGTGAGCGCCGTGAAGCGCAGGGATCGATGTGACATGTGTGTTCCTCCCTCGATCGGTTGGGCGGGCCCGGCCAAACTACGCAGCCGCGTGGAAGGCCGACAGCGACGTCGTGTGCCCCGGTGGACCGGCTCGGTGACGAAGCGTTGCGCCTCGGCCGCCGGGAAGGCGAAGCGTGGGCCGGGCGAACGGCACGCCGTGCCTGCCTTCGCTGGACCGTCCGGGTCTGTTCGCGGGAACTGTGGATGGCAGGATCATCCATGGAAGCGCCCCGGATGCTGCAGCACGTTCGGTCATGCGCCCGAGACACGACAACGAATCGCTGCGCGACA
>JBFFZF010000235.1:0-7076 GCA_041568755.1 Longimicrobiales bacterium
CCGGCTGCGATCCTGGCCGGATGTGATCGGAGCCGCACGCCGCGTCCTGCGGCGTGCGGCTCCGTTCGTTGGGGTGTGCGGGGGCTCAGCCGTCGCCGCGCCGCCAGGTCACCTCGCGGTCGATCTCCCGGCCGCAGACCGTGCCCTTCACGGTGCGCGTGCCGGTCTCCGCGTTACGTGTCGATGTGACGTCGAACGCGCACGTCCCGCTCTCGCCCGTGCTCTTCGACCACTCGAACGAGCCGCGCTTGGTCGAGGTCTGCACGCCGGCGAAGTCGCCGCGCACGATCTTGCGGTACGCGGTCTGTTCCCACGTCCCGGTCTTGGTGATGGTGACGTCGCCGCGCGCGTGCGCGCACGCGCTCCATGCGCCCGTCGCGTTGAAGTTCCATTCGATCATGCCATCGCCGCGCGTCCGGCTGGCCGTGCCTTCGACCGAGACCGAGCCGCCGGCCGGACACTCGCGGCTGCGCGAGAACGTGCGCTCATCCGCGGCACCCACATCCGCGTCGAAGCCCATCCCGCCGAACAGCATGATGTGGCCCAGGATCATGTCGCCGGCCAGCGCATCCGTGTCCAGCGCGATGAACGCAGCCTCCGCCGCGCTCAGCCGGCTGTCGCCCGGACCCTGATCGGCACAGGCCCCCGCCAGGACTGCGGCCAGCATGATGTACGGTACCAGCGCCTTCTTGCTCCGCATCACATCCCTCCAGCGTGTTGCGCGGCCCCTGCCGCGGTCGAGGTTGCACTCGAAGACCGGCGCGCCTTTTCTGCGCCGCACCTCTTGGACGCCCGGGCGCGGCCGGGCGTTAAAGTGCCCCGGCCGGCGGCCCGATCCGCCCGCCGGCCCGCCGGGCCGGCCCGGCGCCCGCCCGGTCCGGGTCAGGCGCCCGGGTACGCGCCACGCAGCGTGGCCTCCAGCTGTTCCAGTTCGGTCTCGATCTGGCCGAAAACGGCCGCCGTCCCCCTGAAATCGCCAACCTCGCCCTTTTCCTCGAGGACCAGGCACCACTCGGCGAGCCGGTCGCCCCCGAGGTTCGCGGCCCCGCCTTTCAGGGCGTGCGCCTCGGCCTCGATGGTGCCGGCGTCGCGCGCTTCGAGCGCGGCGCGCAGCCGGGCCATCCGCTCGGCGGCGTCGCGCAGGAACTCCGTCACGAATTCGCCAACGATCTCCTCGCCGCACTCGGTGCGCAACTCGTGCAGCCGGGCGTGCACGGCTGCGGCGGCCCGGCTGTCGACGAGCGCCAGCGAACCGACTTGCACCGCCGCCGGGAGGCCCTCGGGGCTGCCGACGCTGCTCCGGCCGCGCTCGCCCGCGCCTGGGACGGGCAGGCTCTCGTCTCCGGCCGCCCGCCGCGCCAGCGCGCGGTCCAGGCGCTGCGTCGGGACGGGCATCGGCTCCCATGCGCCGGGCGCGGCCATGTCGCCGGGCAGCCATTTCTGCAGCATGGCGGCCAGATCGCGCTGGCGCGTCGGCTTGGTCAGGTAGTCGTCCATGCCGGCGTTGAGACAGTTCTCGCGTTCGCCCGCGGTGACGCTCGCGGTGACCGCGATGACCGGGGTGCGGAACAGTTCGCCTTCCTGGCGGCGCAGCTCGCGCGTCGCCTCGTATCCGTCCATCCCGGGCATGTGCACATCCATGAGCACCAGTGCGTAGCGCGAGCGGGCCAGGGCCTCCAGGGCCGCGCGGCCGTCGGTCACGATGTCGGCCCGGTAACCGAGTTTCGAGACCTGCGCCATGAGAACCTTCTGATTGACCGGATTGTCTTCTGCGATGAGGATGCGCGGCGCGGCGAAGCCGGACGCCTCCGCAAGCGTGTGCCGTGTGACCAGTCGAGGGTGTGCCTGGTCGCCATCGCCATTATCGCGGAACACGGCGGTCAGGCACGCTTCGACCTCCGATTGCTTCACCGGTTTGACGAGGTAGGCCGCGATCCCGGCCTCACGCGCATCCATGGCGTGCCCCCGCTTGCCGAAGGACGGCATCAGGATCAGCCGCGCGCCGGCCGTGAGCGGATCGCTCTTCACGAAGCGGGCCAGCTCGAAGCCCGTCATGCCCGGCATCATGAGATCCAGGATGGCCACGTCGAACGGCTTGCCCAGTGCCGCGGCCGAGCGCAGCCGGTACAACGCCTCTTCGCCGCCCGCGACCTGTTCCGGCAGCATGCCCCACGCGGTCGCGTAGTGGGCCAGGATCGTGCGGTTCGTCGCGTTGTCGTCGACGATGAGGATGCGGCGTCCCTCGAGCGACACGATGGCCGGGCCGGCGGCGGTTGCCGCCTGCTGCTTCTCGAAGCGGGCCGTGAACCAGAACGTGGATCCGCGACCCGTCTCGCTTTCGACACCGATCGTCCCGTGCATGCGTTCGACCAGCTGTTTCGAAATGGCCAGGCCGAGGCCGGTGCCGCCGTAGCGGCGGGACGTGGAACCGTCACCCTGAACGAATGCCTGGAAGAGGTTGGGCTGCGCCGCCAGGGCAATGCCGATCCCGGTATCGGTGATGCTGAAGCGCAGGACGACCTGGTGTTCGGTCTGCGCTTCCAGCGTCACACGCACGGTCACTTCGCCTTCTTCCGTGAATTTGATCGCGTTGCCGACCAGGTTCGTGATGACCTGGCGCAGCCGGCCCGGGTCGCCGCGCATCGCGTCGGGGACATCGCTGAACACCAGCGTCGCCAGATCGATGCGCTTGCGCTTGGCCGCCTCCGCGAACAGGTCTACGCTGCTCTCGACCAGCGGACGCAACGAGAAGTCGAGATCCTCGAAGACCAGGGCGCCCGCCTCGACCTTGGAAAAGTCCAGGATATCGTTGACTACGGTGAGCAGGGCGTCGGCGCTGGCCCGGATGGTCTCCGCGTACTCGCGCTGCTCGATGCTGAGTTGCGTATCGAGCAGCACGTCGGCCATGCCCAGCACGCCGTTCATGGGCGTGCGGATCTCGTGGCTCATGTTGGCCAGGAACTCCGACTTCAGCCGGGCGGACTCGACGGCCTCGTCGCGCGCCTGCTGCAGCTCCGCCTCGGCCTCCTTCCAGCGCGTGATGTCCAGGCCGTGGCCCAGTACGCACGCCGCACCGTCGTCCTGCCAGTGGATCTTGCTCATCGACCAGACGCGCCGCCCGCCGGACCGCGTACGCAACCGGAGTTCCAGACGCTGGCCGGGCTCCGTCGGTCCGGCCGCGGGCCACCACACCTCGCCCCGCTCCGGTTCGACCAGCAGCTCCGTGACCGGCCGGCCCACCAGATCGGCCGCCTCCCAGCCGAGCGCGCCCGCTGCGGCCGGGTTCACGGACAGCAGCGTCCCGTCGAGGTCGTGCGTCCAGATGAGGCCTTCACCGGCCTCCGCGAGGTAACGGTACCGGCTTTCGTGGTGACGGCCGCGTCGGTCGCGCTTCGCAGCGGGCTCGACCGCCGCGGCGGCCGACTCCGCCGGCGGCGCAGGCTCGGATCGCGACAGCCGCTGCGCCGCGCGCAACAGCACGGCAACGAGCAGACCGGCGACGACACCGGCCAGGAAAGGCACGACGCTGCCGCGCCCGGCCGCGACCACGGCCAGAATCACGAGCGCAGCTCCGACCAGCGGGACCGTCAACTCGATGGCACGCCGTTGCGGGGCTTCCATTCTCCGACTCATGCGCTTGTCCTCATGATGGCCACGTCTCCCACAGACGCCGCCACGGGTCTGGCCCGGGCGGCTGCGCCCGCTGCCGCAGCCTGTTGCGCGTGCGATCCCGCCTGTCCCTGCTGCCACGAGCCGGTGCGCACCATCGCACCCCAGCCGATTTCCTTGCCGCGCATCCAGCGCCACAGTCCCACCACCCGCCACCACGCCAGCAGCTGGCGGTAGCCGAGGTTCTCGAAGAGGGCGGCCAGGATGAGCACCAGCACATGCCTCATGCGCGGATACGTGTGAAATGCGATCTCGTCGAGCAGGAGCGACGTCAGTGACAGCACGGTGCCGAGGCCGATCGCGACGGCCATGATCACCAGGAAACCATCCGGCGCCATCCAGCCGGCGGCGAACCCTGCGACGATGATGATGAATCCGAACACCTCGATCAGCGGACCCAAGCCCTCGAAGAAGAACACGAACGGCAGCGCCAGCCAGCCCAGCCAGCCGGATTTGCGATGGAAGAGCAGGTCGCGGTACAGGCTCATGCACTGCAGCAGGCCGTGCTGCCAGCGCACGCGCTGGTTGCGCAGTGTGCGCAGGTCCTCGGGCGCTTCGGTCCAGCAGATCGGGTCGGCGCTGAACGTGATCCGGTACGGGATCCCGGCCAGGCGGAAATGGCGGTGCATGCGCAGCACGAGGTCCATGTCTTCGCCCAGGCACGCCCTGTTGTAGCCGCCGACCTTGATGACGGTCTCCTTGTGGAACAGACCGAACGCGCCGGAGATGAGCGGCAATGCATCGATCATGATCCAGCCCAGGCGACCGAACAGGAACGCGCGCAGGTACTCGACGACCTGGAAGAGCACGAGCGGATTCCGCGGCAGTCCGACGCGCCCCAGGAACCCGCCGGCCACCTCGCAGCCGTTCGCCAGCCGGACGATCCCGCCGACGGCCACCGTCGTCGGGTCCTCCAGGAACGGCTGCACCAGGAGCCGTATGCTGTCGCGCTGCAGGATGGTGTCGGCGTCGAGCGGACACACCAGCGGGAAGCGGGCCGCATTGACGCCCGCGTTGACGGCGTCCGCCTTGGCCCCGCCGTTCTCCTTGTCCACCACGCGCAGCTCGGGATAGCGTTTCGAGCGGTAGATGGCCCGCACCGGGCTGTGCGGCAGGCGCTGGCGAAACGCTTCCGGGAACTCGATGAGATCGAACTCGTCGATCAGCGCGCGCAGCGTGCCATCTTTCGAGCCGTCATTCACGACGACGATCTCGAACTGCGGATAGTCGATCTGCAGCAGTGAGCGGATCGAACTGACGATGACTGCTTCCTCGTCGTAGGCCGCGACGACCAGCGAGATGGGCGGCTCGAACTCCGTGTATGGGCGTGGCAGCGAGACCAGCACACGTCGCTGCATGATGCGCGGCAGCGACAGGAACGTCAGCAGGTTGAGCAGGATGTAGCCGCCGTTGATCCCGGCGAAGTAGAGCAGGAACACCCACTGCACCGCCTCGAAGGCCTGGTGCATCAGCATGCCAGCTCCTCCTCGGCGATGACCTGCGCCACCATGTCCCGCGCGTACCGGTCCGGGTGGTGGTCCGCGATGTCGTGCAGGTCGGCCGTGTCGACCGTCGGCAGGCTGGCGAGCGCCCGGGCCGCGCGGTAGCGGACCCACCACTCGGCATCACCGAGTGCGCGGGTGAGTGGCCCCCGATCGACGTCGGTGCCCAGTCGGCCCAGCGTGACCGCCGCGTTGAGGCGGACCGGCGCGCGCGGGTCCTCGAGCAGCCGGCGCACCACGTCGAGGTGCTCCGGATCGGCAAACGCGCGCAGACAGGCCGCCAGCACGTTGGCATCCGCGGAGGTCGCGATCAGCTGGCGGACCACCGGCGCGGCAACGTCGGTGTGCACGAGCTCGAGGAAGCGGACCATGCGGGGCAGCGCGTCCGCGGGCGCGGTGGCGATCGCCGTCGTGATGGGCACGGACACCACGTCCGGCCCCGCCTCTTCCAGCATGGATGCGATCAGCGCCGACGGCCAGTCGGTGCGCTGCACGATGAGCGGCATCAGCGTATTGGCCGCGCGGTCAGCGTCGATGCGCAGCAGAGCCCTGGCCGCGCACAACGACAGCACGACATCATCGCTGAGCGTCACGCGTTCGATTTCATCCCAGCCCCGGTAGTCGCGCAGGTGGCCGAGCGCCGTGAGCGCGACCAGCCGCTCCTGCGTGCTGCCGTCGCGGAGCAGCTGCAGGGAAAGCCCGCCCATGCCGACACCGCTGGCCAGCGCGTTCAACCGGGCGCTGGCCACGTCCAGCACGGACTCCTGCACGTAGCTCCACAGCAGCAGAAAATGGAACGTGTCGGCCGGGTCGACGGCGGGCAGTTCCCCGGGCACTTCCTCGATCGCCTCGGCGAGCAGCGGCTCCCAGACCGCGCGCAGCCGGTCGACCCGGGCCTGGCGCCGGTAGTGCCGGGCGCGCAGGACCAGGATCCACACGATCAGGGCCACCGCCAGCCCCGAGAGGGTGCGGGCGGCCCAGACTGCGATCGCGACCAGCAGGCCATCCGTGCCGCCCATGCGCATCAGCCGACGAAGCGGCGCACCCGCGCGATCAGTTCTGCGGGTTTGAACGGCTTGACGATGTAGTCGTTGGCGCCGGCATCCAGCGCGCGCACCACGTTCCGTTCCTGGGCCTTGGCTGTGAGCATGATGATCGGGACTGCCGCCCATTCGGGCCGCGAACGGATTCGCTCGATGAGCTCGAACCCGTTCACGTAGGGCAGCACGATGTCGAGCACGACCAGGCTGGGCGGCGCCAGCTCGTCGATCATCGTGCACGCGGCTCGCCCATCGACCGCGCTCTGCACACCGTACCCGCGCCGCCGGAACATGTGGTCCAGCAGCTTGCGCACCACCGGGTCATCCTCGATGACGAGGATCGTACGGGTCCCGGTTTCCGATCCCTGTACCATGCGTCCCTTCGGTGGGGCATCCGTCGACAGCCGTGGGCAGGCGTACGCCTGCCCCTACGCGGGCACGGCGCCCGCGCGTGGTTGCCCCCTCAGTTTCGGCAGGGTCGGCCCAAGCAGGAGAGTCGTTCGGCCCCGGCTGGCGTCAGTCGGCGCGCAGCGCCTCGGCCGGATCGACGGATGCGGCGCGCCACGCGGGGATCCAGCTGGCGAGGACGGCCACGGCCAGAAGCAGGAGAGAGACCCCCGCCAGGGTCAGTGGATCGGAGGCGCCGACGTCGTACAGCAGCGCCGTCCCGGCCAGCAGCGGCAGCGTAACGCGCGTCACGAGCAGCCCTGCGGCCACGCCCGCCAGCCCCAGCAGGAACGCCTGCCGGACGACGTGCAGGCCGACCCGGGCCGTCCGCGCACCCAGCGCCATGCGCACCCCGATCTCGGCCCGGCGCTGGCCCACGACCCACGCGATCACGCCGTACAGGCCGACGGCGCCGAGC
>JBFFZF010000236.1:0-6990 GCA_041568755.1 Longimicrobiales bacterium
CTCGGCTGCGGGGCCGCCCGTCGGTCGCCGCCCGGACGGGCGCCGTCGCAAGAGGCCCGCCCGGGTCGCTCCGCTGGCCGATCAGTCCAGCATGGGCGCGATCAGCGCGGCGAAGTTGTTGCGCGCCCGGTTCAGACGGCTCTTCACCGTGCCCAGGTTCACGCCGGTGATCTCCGAGATCTCCTCGTAGGTCCGCCCCTGCATCTCTCGCAGCACGAACACGATCCTGTGGTGCTCGGGCAACGCGGCCACCGCGTTCTCGATCACCTCGCGCAGGTGGCGCTTGCGGTACAGATCATCCGGCCGGTACGTGTTGTCTTCCCACTCGAGCGGCCGGTGGTCGGCGTCCCAGTTCTTCTTGATCGTCTGGAACAGCACCAGCGGGTTCCGCGACCGGTTGCGCAGCTCGTTCTTGGCCAGGTTGCCCGCGATCGTGTAGACCCACGTCGAGAACTTCTTCGACTGGTCGAAGCGGTGCAGATGCCGGTACACCCGGATGAACGTCTCCTGGACGAGATCTTCGGCCCGGTCCCGATCGCCGATCGTCCGGTAGATGAAGTTCATCAGTCGGACGTGGTAGCGGTCGGCCAGCAGCGTGAATGCGCGCGTCTCGCCGGCCAGGAACGCAGCGACCAGCCCGCTGTCGTCCAGCTCCGCCAGCGACGTGGCATCCCGTTCGCTCTGCGTGTTGTCACGCACCCGCACCAGATCGATCATGGTCTCCCCGCTCTGCCCGTGGCCTCCGTCCGCGCACGACTCGACCGTGCGCCGCGACGCCCACTGAACCCGTGGGCAGGATCCATACCCTTATGACGGCCGCTGCCCGGCCAGGGTTTCGACTCGCCAAATGATTTGGCTGCAACAACTTACGAATGATTGGTCGACCGCGGCCCGGACCGGCCCCGGTCCGCCGTCCCGTCATGGGGACACTGCCCGGGGCCCGGCTGACCTGTTTTGGGGGCACCCCCGCGTTCCCCCGAGGAAGACGCGCAGGGCGCGGCCCGCGTGACACCCGGCGGGTCAGCCGCCCATGCGGTATCCGGCGGCGTAGAGGAGGGTGCAGATGGTCTTGGCGTCGGTGATGGCGCCATCGCGGATCAGCTCGAGCGCCCTGGACAGCGGCATGGTCTCGGGCTCGATGAACTCGTCGCGATCGAGCGCACGGGTCCCGGCGGTCAGGCCGGTCGCCATGAACAGGTGAATCTGCTCGTCGGTGAAACCCGGCGTCGTGTGGATGGTGGTCAGGGGGATGAGCTGTTCGGCGATCATGCCGGTCTCTTCCTCCAGCTCGCGGCGCGCACAGACCTCCCAGTCCTCTCCCGGCTGTTCCGGTCGGCCGGCGGGCACTTCGAGCAGCGTGCCGCCCGCGGCGTAGCGGTACTGGCGGATCAGCAGGATCTGGGGATCAGGCCCGGCCGGGTCGCTGAGGACGGGCAGCACGGCGGCCGCCCCGGAGTGGCGGATCATCTCCAGCTCGCTGGTCGAGCCGTCCGGCATGCGCACGGTGTCGATGGACAGGTGCACGATGCGGCCCGCGTGCACGAGCCTCGAAGAGAGCCTGCGGCCGGTTTCCTCGTCCATCGTGATCAGTCGGGCGCGCCGTCGGAGACGGGTCCGGCGTCGAGGGCCACCAGATCGTCGCGCACGGCCGCGGCGTTGCCGACAATGACGGTCACGAAACGAGACGGGTCCAGGTGCTGTCGCGCGACGCGTGCGACGTCTTCGACGCGGACCGCGGCGATGGCCTCGCGATACCGGGCCAGGTCGTCCAGCGGCAGATCGTAGATGGCCAGGTCCGAGAGCCGCACGGCGAGCTGCTCCGTGGACTCGAGCTCCAGCGGCATGATGCCCGCCAGGTAATCGCGCGCGTTGGAGACCTCCTCCTCCGTCGCGCCGTCCTGGCGCAGCGCGTGGACCTCGCGCAGGATCTCTTCGAGCGCGCGCGCGGTGACATCGGTACCGACGCCGGTCTGGATCAGGAACGGTCCGGCCGCGCGCCGGCACGCGTAACCGCTGCGCACGCCGTACGTGAAGCCGTGTTTTTCGCGCAGATTCAGATTGAGCCGGCTCGTGAATGCCCCGCCCAGGATCGTGTTCATCACCCGCAGCGGATAGTAGTCGGCGTGGGTGCGCTCGACCCCGATGTGGCCGACGCGGATCTCGGACTGCACGGCGTCGGCTCGGTCCACGAGGTGGATCGCCCGCTCCCGGGATGGCGGAGCGGGCGGATCCGGCTGCCCGTCCTGCGGACCGGCCGGCCACGCCGTGAACAGCGGCTCCAGGACTTCGCCCGCCGCATCCGCATCGATGTCCCCGGCCAGGATGATCGTGCAACGCTGCGCAGCGAAGCGGGCCGCGTGGAATTTCAACACGGCGTTCCGCTCGAGCGTCCGCACGCTGTGCGCAAGCCCGGCCAGCGGGCGCCCGTACGGTGTCGACCCGTACAACGCGCGCAGGAACACATCGGTGGCGTGCGCACGCGGCTCCTTGGCCCGTTGCAGGATCTCGGCCAGCTGCTCCTCACGCAGGCGGTCCACCTCGGCGGCGGGGAACGTCGGCCGCAGCACGACATCGGCAAGCAGCGCGAGCGCGTCCGCCAGCCGCGCGGCCGGGACGGTCATACGGACGAGCAGCGCGTCCGCCGTCACATCCACATCGAGGTCGGCGCCCAGTCGCTCGAAGGCCCAGGCCAGCGCGTCGCCCGATGCGTCGCCAGCGCCCGTGTCCAGCGTCGACCCGGTCAGCCAGGCCAGGCCCGCCTGCTCGACCGGCTCGTGGTACAGTCCTGCATCGACGGTGATCACGGCCGAGACCAGCGGCAGCCGGGGCTGCGACGCGACGAGGACGACGGGCCCGGCCGACAGTGCGCACCGTGTGACCGGCGGCGCAGCGAACGCGCGGACCGGTCCCGGCTGAGGCGGCATCACGGTCGGACCCGCGTTCATGTCGCACCTGCCGCGCGCGGCACGTACCAGAGCACACCCCGGTTGTCGGCGCGCAGAGACCGTTCGGCGAACGCGCGCACGTCGTCCGGCGTCACGGCGCGCAGGCGGTCCAGCTCGGTGTTCACGCGATCGGGATCTCCGAACAACGTCTCGTACATCGAGAACAGGTCCGCCCGGTCCTCCATGCGTTGCAGCTCCTGAAGCTGGCGCGCCTCCAGCATGTGTATGGCCCGTGTTACGTCCTCCTGCCCGACGGTGCGCAGCCCGTCCACCTCGTCGAGCAGGGCCGCCTCCAGCCGTTCCGGTGTCACGCCCGGCCTCGCCGTCGCCATGATCACCAGCATCGATGCGCCCACCACGATCGGGAACGAGAAAGCCGTCACGTCCTGCGCGAGCCGGCCGCCACGCACGAGCGCCCGGTACAGACGGGCCGCTTTGCCCGTCCCCAGCACGTGAGCGGCGATGTACGCCGCGTAGTAGCGATCGTCACCGTACGGTGGGGTACGCCACACCGCGTAGATGCGGGGCAGCGAGACGTCCTGCTCGACGCGCTGGCGGACTTCCTCACCGAGGATCTCGGGCAGCGCGGTCCGGCCGGGGATCGGCGGCACCGGCGGCCCCGGCGGGATCGCCTCGAAATGGCCTCGGATCAGCCGCTTCGCCTCCGGCGGATCGAACTCGCCGCACACGGTGAGCACGGCGTTGTTCGGCGCGTAGAACGTGCGGAAGAACGTGCTCACGTCCTCGAGGCTCGCCGCATCGAGATCCTCCATCGAGCCGATCACCGAATGGTGGTACGGGTGATCGGGCGGGTACATCATGGCCTGGATGCGCTCATCCCAGTCGCCGTACGGCTGGTTGTCGACGCGCCAGCGCCGCTCGTTCTTCACGACATCGCGCTGGTTGTCCAGCTTCTTCTGCGTCATGGCAGGGAGCAGGCCACCCATGCGGTCGGCCTCGAGCCACAGCCCCAGCTCGAGCCAGTGGGCGGGCAGCGTCTGGTAGTAGTTGGTCCGGTCCAGCCAGGTCGAGCCGTTGAGCGAGCCGCCGGCCTTCTCAACCAGCGCGAAATGCGCCATCTCCGGCACGTTCTCCGAGCCCTGGAACATCATGTGCTCGAACAGATGCGCGAACCCGGTCCGGCCCGGCCGCTCGTTCCGCGAGCCGACGTTGTACCAGATGTTGATCGCCACGACGGGCACACTGCTGTCCCGGGCAAGGACGACACGCAGGCCGTTGTCGAGGGTGAAGGTCTCGAATGGAATCCGCGTCACGTGGGCCGTCCCTCCGTCAGGTATCGATCCCGCAGAAATCGTCAGCGCCCGCCCAGCACGGCGGCCGCGGGCAGCAGCAGACTCTCGCGCAGAATGTAGCGACGGAACGTCGCGGCATCCCGTTCGATGGGCGCCGCCGGCGCCGGCGCCCGGTACGGGCGGATCCCCGCACGGCGTGCGAGCAGCTCGAGGCGCAGCATGTGATACGAATCACTCACGATCAGCGCGCTGACCAGACCGGCCTCGCGCATGAGCGCCGCGGCGGCCTCGACGGACGCCGCCGACGTCTCCCCTTCCCGCTCGACCAGGATCACGGAATCCGGCACGCCCTGCTCGATCGCATAGCGGCGCGCCACCTCGCCTTCGCTCAGCGTGTCGCCCTGACCCACGCCGCCCGTAACGATCAGACGATCCGCATAGCGCTGCCGGAACAGGTCCAGTGCGTGATCGAGCCGCGCCTTCAGCACCGGTGACGGCCGCCCGTTGTACTGTGCCGCGCCCAGCACGACGATCGCGTCGGCCGTGCGCAGCGCGGGCCGCCGGCCGGCCACCCAGATCGCCGCGATCGACGTGAGCCACAGGGCCAGCACACAGCCCAGCCCGGCCAGCGCGAGCCCGAGGACGCGGTTCACAGCGGCTGCGTCAGCCGGTCGTGCAGCGCGGACGGCACGACGGTCTCGAGCAGCATCGCGCGCGCGGCCGCAGCGCCTGCGTGGATCCGCGCCGTCGCCTCCTCGAGCAGATCCGCGTCCACGTTCGTCGCCGCGTACTCCGCGCGCGCCGCAGCGTGTTCGGCGGCGTCATCCCAGCCCAGCGCCGCCGCGGCCAGCGCGGCCAGCACCTGCGCCTCCGCATCATCGCCGCGCTCGTCGGCCGCGCGCAGCAGTGCCTCCGCCGCTTCCTCCATCCGGTCCAGCTCGACGTACACCATGCCCAGCAGCACGCGCGTCCACGAGTCGTCCGGCGCCAACTCGAGCGCCGACTCGAACGTCTCCGCCGCGCCCGTCAGATCTCCCTTCAACGCCAGCGCAGCGGCCAGCTCACCGTGCGCGACAGGGTCGTCCGGCGCGAGCTGCACGCCGGCGCGCAGGTGCTCGAGCGCTTCCGCGAACATGCCCTCCCGCGCCAGGTAGGCGCCGTACTGGATGCGCGCCAGCGGCAGCGCCGGGTCGGCCAGCGCGGCCGCGCGCAGCGCGGGCTCCGCCTCCGGATCATCGAACATGGCCAGCCCGGCACCGGCCAGCGCGAGCAGATGCGCATCCAGCGGCTGCGTGGCCAGACAGCGGCGGAAGAGGTCGTAGGCCGCACCATCGTTGTCCAGCTCCCGCTCCGCGACGCCTGCCCAGCATAGCAGGTACGCGTCCTCCGGGTCTTCACGCAGACCGTCCGCCAGCAGCTCGGCCATCTCCGCCCAGCGGCCTTCATCGCCCAGCGCGAGCGCGTTGCGCAACACGACTTCGACGTCGGCCACGGCTTACGCTCCGTACTTGCCGAGCCGGCCCGCGTGCGCCAGCGCGAGCGACATGATGCGGACCGCAGGGAAGATGCCCAGCTCGCCCGCGCGACAGGTGCGCTCGCCGAACGTCGCAGCCGGATCGGGCCGGCACCAGCGCGATGCGATCAGCACCGGTACCGGATGCCACGAATGCGCCCGCCACACCGCCGGCGTCGAGTGATCGCCCGTCACGACCAGCACGTCCGGCTCCAGCGCCACGACCCTCGCGAGCAGCGCATCGGCAGCTTCGATCGCCGCCACCTTCGCGTCGAAATCTCCATCCTCGCCCCGCGAGTCCGGTGCCTTGAAATGGATGAAGTGGAAATCGTACGCCGTGAACGACGACTCCAGTGACGTCATGCTCTCCGCATCCGTCGCTGACAGCGGATGCGCCGTCATGCCGACCAGCCGCGCCACACCGCAGTACATCGGGTAGCGCGCGATGGCCAGCGCATTCAACCGGAACCGCTCGCGGAACGAAGGGACCTTCTGGTACGCGTCGATGCCGCGCGCCAGCAGCGCGTTCGCCGCCGGCTCGTCCGCGAGCACCGACCTCGACGCCTCCAGCACCGCGTTCAGCACCGCCGCCGTCCGCTCCGCGCCCGGAACCGTCGCACGCGACGCGAGCGGTGCGACACCTTCCGCCTGCGGATCCGTGTCGCTGATCCCCGCCGACAGACCTTCGCCCCGCAGGACCAGCACCGCCCGATGCTCCTTCTCCGACTCGAAGAACACCCGCACGCCCTCCGGCGCAGCCACGCCCGCGCGCAGCTTCTCGATCAGCCGCCGGTTCTCCGCGTCCGCCGGCCGGCCCGCCCGCCGATCCATGACCCGGCCCGACGCATCCAGCGTGGCGAAATTCAGCCGGATCGCGATGTCGCCCGGCTCCAGTGCGAAACCCACACCCAGCGCCGACAACACGCCGCGCCCGATGTCGTAACGCAGTGGATCGTAGCCGAACAACGCCAGATGGCCCGGACCACTGCCCGGCGCGATCCCGTGGTCGACCGGCACGTGCAGCCCCAATGCCGCCCGTGCAGCCAGCGCATCGAGCACCGGCGTTCCCGCGGCCTCCAGTTCCGTGCGACCGTGCGCCGGGTGCGGCAACCCGCCCAGCCCATCCAGCACGACCAGGACGATGCGACCGCCCGTCTCCTGAACTACATCGTCCGGCAGCATCACGCCCATGCGCTCTCCTCCGTGTCCAGCGGTCCAAGCTCGCGCGCCGCCCGTGCGCCGGCAAGCCCGCGACTCGGCGCACCGCCCGCACCTCTCC
>JBFFZF010000237.1:0-6929 GCA_041568755.1 Longimicrobiales bacterium
CCGATCGGTGCGACCGAGGGCTACGAGATCCGGGACGGTGACCTGCTCCCGTTCAGGATCGAGCCGGCCGATCTGCTGCCCGAACCGGCGGCCGATCTCGACGGGCTGGCGGGCGCGACGCCGGACCACAACGCCCGGCTCATCCTCGACGTGCTCGAGGGCCGTCGCCATGGCGTGGCGCGGGCTGCCGTCCTCATGAACGCGGCCGCCGCCATCTACGTCGCCGATGGCGCGCCCTCGATGCCGGCAGCGTTCGCACAGGCGAGCCAATCGCTGGACGACGGTGAGGCGCGCGCCGCACTCGAGCGCCTGCGCACCGCGACGACCGCGCACGCCTGAACCGGCAAGGCGGGTTCAGACGGCAGCAGACCGGCCCGCGGGGACCATCCTCCAGACGACCACCCCACCCCGTGCCCCGCGGACGCGGTCTGCCATCCCGCCTTTGCTGTCCGGAAACGGTTTCGTTCGGTCAGTTGGCCGAGACGAGCGCGCGCAGAGTCCAGGGACCCGCGAGTGGCCCGCCCGCCAGACACAGAAGCAGTATCGTCGTGCTGCGCCGATCCGTTCGCCCTACCACGAAAGCCGTACGCTTACCCATCAGTACCTCCTGATCACCCCCACCACGATCCCCTGCACGGCCACATCGTCGGGCCGGAAAAACATCGCCGGCATGGTGGTGTTGGCCGGCTGCAGCCGAATGCGTCCATCCTTCTCCCTGTACAGCTTCTTCACGGTCGCCGAATCGCCCTGAACGAGCGCGACGACCATATCCCCGTTCTGCGCGACATTCCGCGCGCTCACGATCACGTAATCGCCATCCCGGATCTGCTCCTCGATCATCGAATCACCACGCACACGCAAGACGTAGTGCTCGCCGCCGCGAGCGAGCAGATCCTGGGGAACCACGATCGACTCCTGATCCTCGATCGCCTCGATGGGCTGGCCCGCCGCCACGTTGCCGAGCAGGGGCAGCTCGATCGCCGAGCCCGGTCCACCCCGCAGCAGCTCGATCGACCGGCTCGCGTTGAAGCTCTTCCGGATGTAGCCCTTGACCCTCAGATTTTCGAGGTGTTCGTGTACCGTCGCGAGCGAGCCGTAGCCGAAATGTTCGGCGATCTCCTCGTAGCTCGGCGGGTACCCGTTCTCACCGACGAAGTCGGCCAGGAAATCGAGGATCTCTTTCTGTCGTTTCGTGAGCGGCATTCGGGCCTCGGTCAAGTGGGCGGTGGGGAGTTCCGCCGTCCGGTCGGCGATCGCCGGCCTGGTCCGACTTCGGGCCGGACCCGAAGATGAACCGAAGGCAGTATACCCGAAAATGAACCGAAGCGCAAGAGCCGGGTTGGGCGGGGTGCTGGAACGGATTCTGGCGGACCGGCGGGCCGATGTCGAGGCCCTGCGGGACCGGCGTCTGGCCCTTCGTCACGCCGCCGAGACCGCGGCGCCGGCGCGGCCGTTCGGGGCTGCGCTGGACCGCCGTGGCGAGGTGGCGGTGCTGGCGGAGTTCAAACGGCGGTCGCCGTCGGCGGGCGAGATCGCCGTGGGCGACCCGGTCGCGGTGGCGAAGAGGTACGAGGCGGGCGGTGCGGCGGCGCTGAGCGTGCTGACGGAGGGTCGCTGGTTCGGCGGGAGCCTGGGGGATCTGGAGGCGGCGCGCGCGGCGGTCTCGCTGCCGGTCCTGCGGAAAGACTTCATCGTGGACGAGCTTCAGGTGTGGGAGGCGCGGGCCGCCGGTGCGGATGCGCTGCTGCTGATCGTGCGCGCGCTGGCGGACGATGCGCTGCGCGGGCTGCTCGAGCTGGCCGGCGAGCTGGGCATGGCGGCACTGGTTGAGGCGCACGACGGCGACGAGCTGGAGCGGGCGCTGGGCGCCGGCGCGGCGATCGTGGGGATCAACAACCGTGACCTGGTGACGATGCGGACGGATCCAGGCGTGGCGCTGGGGCTGGCCGCAAAGGTTCCGGCGGACCGGATCGCGATCGCGGAGAGCGGGATCCGCACAGCGGCCGATGTGGACGCCGCGGGCGAGGCGGGGTTGGACGCCGTCCTGGTGGGAGAACATCTGATGCGCGCCGGCGGGGAGGCGGCCGTACGCGCGCTGTGCGGTCGACCGAAGCGGTCGCGCGCAACGAAGTCCTCGTGGCGGGCCAGTTCGTGCTGAGCGCCGGCGGCGGTGCCGCGACGCGGGTGCGTGTGAAGATCTGCGGGCTGTGCTCTGCCGAAGCGGCGCGGGGCGCGGCCGCGGCCGGCGCGGATCTGGTCGGGGTCATCGTGGGCGCCGGCGGGCCGCGACAGCAGTCGCTGGATGCGGCCGGGCGGATCTTCGCCGCGTGCGGAGCGGCGCAGCGTGTGGGCGTCTTCGCGGACCGCGACGTGGCCGGCGTCGTCGAGGCCGCGCGCCGGCTGTCGCTGGACGTGGTCCAGCTCCACGGGGACGAAGCGCCGGAAAACGTGCGGCGCGTGCGGGCGGCCGGACCCTGGCGGGTGTGGAAGGCGCTGCGGCCGCGTTCGGCCGAAGAATTCGAGCGCGGGCTGGCGCTCCACGCCGATGTGGACGGCGTGCTGGTCGACGCATGGTCCGCGTCGGGCCGGGGTGGAACCGGCCGGCGCTTCGACTGGAAGGCGATCGCGCCGCTCCGGGCCGCGCTCGATCCGGACACCGTCTTCATTGCGGCCGGCGGCCTCGATCCCGACAACGTGGCGGCCGCGATCGCCTGCCTGGGGCCGGACATCGTGGACGTGAGTTCCGGCGTCGAGTCGGCCCCGTGCGTGAAATCGCCCGAACGCATGCATGCCTTCGTCACGAACGCCCGCGCCGCCGTGCGGGGGGGCCGTTGACGGGCGTGGTCGGGCCGCGGGAGGCGGCCGGCTGGTTCGGGGCGTTCGGCGGGCGCTACGTGCCGGAGACGCTCGTGGCCGCCCTCCAGGAGCTCGAGGCCGCCTGGGAGGCGGCCCGGACGGACGCCGCGTTCTGGACGGAAACGGAGGGCCTGTTGCGCGGCTACGTGGGCAGGCCCACCCCCCTGTATCGTGCCCGCCGCCTCGGTGAAGCCGCCGGTGGGGTCGACGTGCGGCTGAAACGCGAAGACCTGAACCACACCGGCGCCCACAAGATCAACAACACGGTCGGCCAGGCGCTGCTGGCCCGGCGAATGGGGAAACGGCGCATCATTGCCGAAACTGGTGCAGGCCAGCACGGCGTGGCGACGGCGACGGTGTGCGCGCTGTTCGGACTCGAGTGCGTGGTCTACATGGGTGAAGAGGATGCAGGGCGCCAGGCGCTCAACGTCTTCCGCATGGAATTGCTCGGGGCAGAGGTCCGGCGCGTCACGTCGGGCACGCGAACGTTGAAGGACGCGACGAACGAAGCGATGCGTGACTGGGTCGCGACCGTCGAAACGACACACTACATTCTGGGATCTGTGGTGGGGCCGCATCCGTATCCTCGTCTTGTGCGCGATCTGCAGTCCGTGATCGGACGGGAGACGCGCGAACAGCTGCTGCGCAGCGACGATCGTCTTCCCGCTGCGGTGGTGGCGTGCGTGGGGGGTGGCTCGAACGCGATGGGCATGTTCCACGCGTTCGTCGCAGACCCCGGCGTCGAACTCGTGGGCGTCGAGGCCGCCGGCGAAGGACTGGAAAGCGGCCGGCACGCCGCGACGCTGAGTGCCGGCCGGCCGGGCGTGCTGCACGGCGCGCGCAGTTACCTCCTGCAGGATGCGGAAGGCCAGGTCGCACCGGCGCACTCGGTCTCCGCCGGACTGGACTATCCGGGCGTCGGTCCGGAACACGCCCACCTGCGGGAAACGGGGCGGGCCCGTTACGAGAGCGTGACCGACGCGGAAGCGCTCGAGGCCTTCGCCGGCCTGGCCCGGCTCGAGGGCATCATCCCGGCGCTGGAAAGCGCGCACGCGATCGCGTGGCTGCTGCGCCACGGGCGGCGCTGGGCGGGGCAGGGACCGGTCGTGGTGTGTCTGTCGGGCCGGGGCGACAAGGATGTTGCACACGTAGCCGCACTGGGCGGCGCCGGAGCCGGGAACGGCGAGTCGATGAGCCGACCTTGAGTTCGATGCAGGAACCGCGGGAAACAGAGGGGAGTCCGGCACAGCGGGATGGCGCCGCACCGCCGGCCGCGACCGGGAGCGCCGGCCGATCGGCGGCGCTGCTCGCGTTCGAGGACTGGGCCGAGGACGCGGCGGTCGGGCCGGGCGAGATCGGCGATCTGCTCATCGCGCTGGACAAGGCGGCGCGGGCCCGCCGGCTCTACCAGGACAACAATCCGGTCTACCAGTCGTTCCACAAGCAGCTGCACGACGCGCTGACTGCGCTCTGGGACCGCCTGCCATCGCTGTCCATCGCGCTCGAGGAAGAGGCGTTCCGCTGTTTCGGCCACAGCTTCCCGTCCAAGGATGGCCGGGAGGGCCTGCCTTTCCTGTTCTACCGCGACGGCATCCGCCTGATGACGCTGCTTCCGGGCTTCGAAGACGAGATCGAGCGGTTCCTGACCGTCGTCGATCGGGCGCGCCAGTTCGGACCCTCGGCCGGCGATGACATCGTCACGCTGCTCTGGGAGGAGGAGTTCTCGTCGTTCCAGTACAGCTACGTCGACCTGCTCGCCGAGGCTGCGGGTGCGACAGGTCCGGACGCGGAGCCCCGACCGCCCGTCGAGCGCGTCGATGCGGCGCAGGTCGAGCGTCTGGCGACCGGCGAGGAGAAGCAGCCGGTTCCGCCGGCGGTGGCGGCGGGCGAGCCGCCCGTCGCGACGGCCGTGCTGCCGGATCATTTCGTCGAGACGCCGTACTTCCTCGAGCCGGAGGAGGTCGAGCTGCTGCAGCGCGAGGTCGGCATCGAATGGGATCGCGACCTGCGCAAGGCCGTCCTGGATGCGCTGTTCGATCGGATCGAGGACCACGAGTTCCTGGACCGGCGCAGCGAAATCATCCGCATCTTCGGCCAGCTGCTGCCGGCCTTCCTCGGTCGCGGCGATCTGGGCAATGCCGCCACGATCGTACAGGAAGTGAACTCGCTGATCCGCGCCGGCGATCTGGGCGGCGAGGAGAAGGAGGAAGCGCTCCGCCTGCTCCGCGATCTGAACGATCCCGGCGTGCTGTCCAACTTCATCGGATCGCTGGAGGACGGCTCGATCGATCCGTCGCACGAGCAGCTGGGCATCTTCCTTTCGTTCCTCGGCCCGGAAGCGCTGCCGCTCCTTCTGCGCACCGCGGTCCAGACCGGCGCCGCGCTGGCGCAGCGGCTGTGGCCGGCGCTGGACACGATCGGGCGCAAGCACCCGCGTGCCGTCGTCAGCCTTCTGATGTCTCCGGAAGAGCCGGTGGCGACCGGGGCGGCGAGGCTGGTCGGCAACATGCGTCTGCCGGAGGCGCGCGACGCGCTCATCACCCTCTTCGGCCGCACGCGCGTCGTGGAGACCCGCCGCATCACGATCGATGCGCTGGCCGGTCTGGGCGACGCCCAGTCCCTGGAAACGGTGCAGCAGGCGCTGACCGATGCGGACCGCGAGATCCGCATCGCCGCCGCACGTGCGCTGGGCGCCGCCCGCACGCGCACCGCCTACGAGCCGCTGCGTACGATTATCGGCGGGCGGTCGATCCGCGACGCCGATCTGACCGAGAAGATCGCGTTCTACGAAGCCTTCGGCACGGTGGCGGGTGAAGCCGACGTCGAACTGCTGGCCGGTCAGCTGAACGGCCGGCGGCTGCTGGGCGGGCGCGAGGCGCCCGAGCTGCGCGCGTGCGCCGCGACGGCGCTGGGCCGCATCGCTGCACCCGCGGCCCGGGCCGCCCTGCTGAAGGCGGCGAAGGACGAAAACCCCGTGGTGCGGAACGCCGTGACACGGGCACTCACGCCCGAGCGGCGAGGGCGATGAGCACTGCGCCGCTCGTCCAGAGCGAGAGCGTCCTCCAGCCGCTCGGCCGCGGGCTGGTCACCGCACTCTACGCATCCGCCAAGGCGATCAAGTTCTATCCGCTGGAGAACGCCACGGTGCAGAACGCGCTCGATCAGCTCGACAAGCTGATCCGGCGCGTGGTCGATCTCGAAGGCGGCATCCAGCTGCGCCTGGTGGGCGACTTCCTGTTCCTGAACGAGGCGCGTCTCCGCCTCGACCTGACGGACTACGTCTCGACCTCGTACGTCAACGCCATGCTGCGGCGGCACGGCATCGGCCAGGTCGATGTCGAGCCGGGTGTCCGGCGCGAGCACGTCGTGCCGTTCCTGTCGCTGCTGGTCGAGGAGGCGCCGGGCGGCGATGTCGCGTTCGAGGCGTTCCTCGGCCGGCTGGAGAAGAGCCCGGCCCGCCACATCGACGTCCGCCCCATCCGCGATCTGGACGACGACCCGGCCATCGAGCCGGATGACCGGGCCAAGGAAGCGGCCAAGGTCACCTACTTCCAGTCCGTCCACGTGGCACGCGAAACGCTGGTCGATGTCCGGCTGGGGCGCGCCGTCAACCTGCGCCGCGTGAAGCGTTCCGTGCAGGCCATCGTGGACCAGGTGCTCAACAACGAGACGTCGATCCTGGGCATGACCGCGCTGCGTGACTACGATGAGTACACGTTCACGCATTCCGTCAACGTATGCATCTTCAGCGTGGTCATCGGACAGCGCCTGGGCCTGACCAAGCTGCAGCTCTACGAGCTGGGCCTCGGCGCGCTCTTCCACGACCTCGGCAAGCAGCGCATCGACTCGGCCGTCGTGACCAAGGCGGGCTCGCTGACGCCGGAGGAATGGAAGCTGATGCAGCGCCACCCGACGGAGGGTCTGCTCGCCCTGTTCTGGATGCGCGGGCTGGCGGACGTGCCGTACCGCGCCATGCTCATCGCCTACGAGCACCACATGAAGCTCGATCAGTCCGGCTACCCCGCGAGCCGGCGTCCGCGCCAGCCTGCGCTGTTCAGCCGGATCGTGGCCAC
>JBFFZF010000238.1:0-6851 GCA_041568755.1 Longimicrobiales bacterium
TCGCGCGCACGGGCGCGCGCGGCCCCGGATCATACCAAGATGCGGTCCCCCCGGAAAGCGGACGGTTGCCGGCTCACACGTACCGGCCCACCGCCATGGTCACCACAGCCACGGTGAGCAGGATGGCGACCCACTGTCCGGCCCGGCCGGCCCGCGCGCGCAGCGCCTGAGCGTTGGCCAGCTGCGCATCGCGTGTGTCCGGCGAGGCCTGCGCCGCCGCTGCACTCAGCGCCGCGGCCCGCAGCATCGAGGGACGCATCACGCCGACGCCGATCGCGAAGGCAGCGACGGCCGCGACCGCACCGACGCCCCACATCACGCCCGGCCCGGAGCCCATGAACGCGGGCTGGAATCCGGAGGAAGCCCGCCAGTACAGCCAGAAGCCGGACAGGATCGTGAGCAGCGCCACGATCGGCATGACGTCCAGGAAACGCCGCTTCATCAGCCCGGCCGCCACGCCTGCGCCGCCCGGCCCGGCGTCACGCATGGACGGCGCCAGGTAGAGCGCGTTGAAGATCAGCGTGCCGGCCCAGAACACGCCGAGCAGAACGTGCAGCACCCGCATGATCAGGAGCGTCGCGTACATCGTTCCTCCAGGTGAAGGTCCGGCAACGGCCTGCATCCATTCATCCGGTCGCGGGCACAATTCACGTACCGGCGTCTTCGAACAGCTTGCGCACGTCCGCGATGACCTGCGCGTGGCCCGTCAGCAGGTGGCCTGCCGCGGGCACGAACCTCGCCGTACAGCCGGGGATCGTGCTCGCCAGGTGCTCCGCCATCGCCCGTGTCACCAGCACGTCCTCCTCACCATGCCAGAGGTGTACGGGCACTTCGATGTCTGCGAGTTCGAAACCCCACGAGCGGCTGCTCATGGCCAGCGCGCCGTCGAGCGCCTGCGCGTCGCTGCCCTGCCGATACGCCTCGCGCATGTCGCGGATGAAGGCCGCGCGGTACGCCGGTTGCTCGAGCAGCACGCGATCCGGCGCCGCCATCTGGCGGGCCACGGCGTCCACGAACCGGTCCGGGCTGCGTTCGAACGCCTGCGCAGCACCGCGCGTCGCCCAGCGGATGAACCCCGGCACGAAGCGCCCGAGCCGGATGCCCAGCCGGTTGCCGATGGCCATGCCCCGGGTCGCGCCGGGGAAGTGGACGGGCGAGGGCGACGCGAAGAGCAGCACGCGGCGGACGCGGTCGGGGCTGTGCGCGGCAACGGCCAGCGCGTGCGGACCGCCGCCGGACTCGCCCGCGACGCTGAACGTGTCGATGCCCAGGCGGGCCGCGACCTGTCCGACGTCGTCCCCCCAGTCCAGCAGCGATCGTCCCGGCAGCGGGTCCGAAACGCCGTAGCCCGGTCGTTCCGGCACGATGATGCGCAGACCGGGGATCTCGGCCAGCGCGTCGTCCGCGCTCAGGACGAGGCGCGAGCCTGGCGTGCCATGGAAGAAGAACAGCGGCTCGCCCGCAGGATCGCCCAGGTGTTCGATCCCGAGCGCGCGGCCATCCGCCAGCCGGATCACGGGGCTGCGTCCTCGGCGAGCTGTGCTGAGCGCGGTGCGCCGGCGACATGTGCGCGCAGCGCGTCGAGATCCCCGACGATCAGTGCGCCAACCGACGGCATCGGCCCGGCTGCGGGCTGCAGCAGCGCGACGAGCACGTGACCGGTCGTGATGCGTGTCGTCCCGGCGTCCCTCGCCTCGCGCGCCATCCCCTCGAGGACGGCCACCGCCGGCGGCGTGTACGGCAGTTCAACCATCGGCTGCACCGGCGAGCCGGCAGGCAGGTCGCGCTCGACAGCCAGGCGCAGCGCGTCGCGGTCCACGTCGAGCGCATCGAGAACGGCGGCCGCCACGCCCTGCTCGAGGTTCAGCAGGCCCAGCAGGATGTGCGCGGGCGCAACGAACGCGTGGCCACGCTCCAGCGCGAGGTCGCGCAGCTGGAAGAACGCACGTTGCGTCAGCGCGGAAAGGGTCAGCCCCTCGAACAATGGACGTCCTCCCGGCCGGAGCGCACCGGCTTGGCCGTGTGTCGGCTGCTCAGCGCATTTGCACCGAGGAGTCCCTCGTTTCGACGAGCCACTCGTAATAGATGAGCGGTGTGCCGCGGTACGTGGCTCGACCGACTTCATGAAAGCCGCAGCGCTCGTAGAAACCGCCCGCGCCGGCGGGCGCATCGTAGGCATCGAGCCGGATCGCGTTCGCCGGGAACGCGATGGCTACGCGCCTCGCCTCCTCGACCAGCGCGCGGCCGACGCCCTGCCGCTGCATGGGAGGAGCGACCGCCATGTCGACCAGGTAGAGCGGGCGGCGGACGGCCGCGAAGTACGAGGCGTCGATGGCCCACGGCTTCTTCGTCTGGAGGCGCAGCGTGCCGACGATGTGGCCGTCGCGTCGCGCGATCAGCACCGTCGACGTTTCGAGGCTCCGCCGGACGCTGCCTTCGCCGGGCTCGGAGGACCAGTGCCCCTTCCCGTGCCGGGCGGTGAGCACGCGCGCGACTGCGCAGCGCAGCGCCGTCACTTCCGCGACGTCTGCATCGGATGCCCGCTCGATCCCGTGGATCATGATCGTGTCCGTCCGCCGCGCCTCACCAGCGCCGGGCCCAGTCCGGCGCGGCGCGCGGATCCGGATCGTACCGTGTCAGGTCCTCGGTGAAAAGGACGCGCCAGGTGTGCGCAGCTTCGAGCGCGCGGATCTGCAGATGGCCGCTCCGCGTGGCCACGAGCAGCCTGCCGCGGTCGTCCCAGTCGGCCCACTGCACATCGTCCAGCACCTCGAGCCGGTCACCGGCCTCCAGCCAGTACTGCACGCGCAAGCCGTCGATCGCCTGATCGACCCCGAACTCGCCACCCGACCAGCCCAGGCTCTCCACACCCAGCACGGCCTCGCCGCGCGGCTGGCGGCGGTGCAGCCGGGCGTTGCGCCGCTGGTCCCACACGTCGCCGCGGTCGCGTGGCGGCGAGTCGGGCGTTTCTTCCCAGTCTCGCCGCCGTTCATTGGAGAACTGGACGACCGGGATCGAGCGCAGGCTCCACGGGATGGGCAGGTCGTCCCTCTCCTCTTCGTCCGGGGCGGGCTCGTCCGCGAAGTAGAAGCCGCGCGTCCACGTTCCGCACGTGCGGAACGCGTGCAGCGCGGTGAGCCACGGCAGTTTCGACAGCGCCACGTACGCCTCGCCGTGCTGCCAGCGTGCGCTCGGCTTGTGCGCGAAGTAGCACAGGTACCGGCCATCCGGCGAGATGTCGGAGCGGCGAGGAAAGATCCGGCCGCCCAGCCAGGCGCCGGGCTCGTAGGCCCCGCGTTCGAGATCCCAGCGTCCGATGTGCGACCAGCGCGCAGGCCCCCGGCGGAACACGGCCGCGATCGGGGCGCGCGTCGCCACGAGCCCGTAGATGCGCGGAGGCACGTTCGACATGGTCAGACGGCTCCCGTGGCCGGACGCTTCACGACAGTGTGCCTCTTTCGTACGCCTTCAGCATCTGCGCCTCCGTGGGCGGGTGGACCACGTAGCGGTCCGCATACGCGGCCGCATCCGGGAACTCCGTCGCTGCGATGTGGCGCGCGGCGCGAGCGAGATCGTAGTCGACGCGACACAGCTCGATCGTCGGGCCCAGCAGCGCGTAGCAGGCGCCCGGCAGCCCGAACGGCATCCCGACGCTCCCCGCGTTCACGATGCGCACGCGGTCCACGCGCCGGTCGAACTGCATGTGTGTGTGGCCGCACACGACGGTGTCGGCGTCGACGCCGTGAAAGAGCGGTGCCAGCACCGCGTCGGGCGTGTGCCGTGTGAAGATGTCCGTATCGTTGCGCGGCGTCGCGTGACAGAACAGCACCCTGCCGAGACCGGGGACCGTGCGTTCGAGGGTTGCAGGCCATGCGGCGATCGCTGCCCGCTGCGCCTCGGAGAGTTGTGCCCCGCACCACTGCAGCATGGGCCGGAGGGAGTCTGGCACGCCGGCGGCCGGCCCGCCGGCCAGTTCTTCGAGGACGGCGCGCTCGCCATTGCCATGGATGCACTCGATCGGCAACTCCAGCGTGTGAAGTCGCTCGAGGCACTCCGCGGGCATCGGACCGGGCAGCACATCACCGCCCACGACGATGCGGTCCACGCCTGCGCGCCGCACGGCATCGAGGACCGCGTCGAGGGCCGGCAGGTTGCCGTGGATGTCGTACAGCGCCGCGACGCGCACCGCTCAACCGGGCGACCGGGCCATCGGCGGCAGGATGCCGGCCTGCTCGAAGAACCGCTGCAGCTCGGCCCGGTACGCCTCCGGCAGACAGTCGTTGTGCCCGCACTCCAGGCTCACGAGCTGCGCATTCGCGGCGGCGCGGGCCAGGCGCTCGCCGTGCGAATGCGGGATCACGGCGTCCGATCGCCCGTGGATGACGAGCACGGGACCCTCGAAGGCGCGCACGACCTCATGGTTGTCGAACGGATCCCGCGCCAGGATGCCGGGAACCAGGTATCGTCTGGCCAGGTCCGCGACGGACGTGAACGTCGACTGCAGCACGAGCGCCCGCAACGGCCGCTGCCGGGCCAGGTCCGTGATCGCGCCGCCGCCCAGCGAACGTCCCATGCCGACGATCCTGCCCGCATCGATGTCCGCACGCGCCGCCAGGCCGTCGTATGCCGCGAGAAAGGTCTCCATGATGGACGCGCGTGACGGGCGGCCTTCGGACCGGCCGTAGCCGGGATACTCGACGAGCAGTGTCGCCACGCCCAGTTCGCGCAGCTGAAGGGCCTCGAACCAGGCGTCCTCGATCAGCTCGGCATTGCCGTGGGCGAAGATCACGACGGGCGCTGGCCCAGCGGCCTGCGCGTGCACGAGCCATGCCTCGACCTCGCCGCCGGACGTCCGTATCCAGACGCGCTCGGCGCCCGTCGGCAGCCCGCGATCCCCGCGCATATCCCGCAGCCCCGTGCCGGGGAACATCATGCTCCGCTGCATCACGAACAGCAGCGCGGCCCAGCCGGCGTAGCCGGCCGTCAGGATCACCAGGATCGACATGAATCGGGATCGTCCTGCGCGCAGGATAACACGCTCTTGCTCGAAGGTGCGTTCAGGATCCACAACACCCCCCAAGATCGCCCGCCCCGGGAGCGGACACAAGGCACCGCTGTGGGGCATCGCCCCACGTGCCATCGGGCTGCCTCCCGACTGCCGCGATGGCCTGCTGGCTGGTATCCGTGCATCACGCAGCATCGTTGCTGCGCGTATCCCTTGCCAGGGGGTCCATGGACGATCGAGGCGCAACGCATGACCGCACGGTCGTGAACGCGCCTGGTCAACGGAACCCCCTTCCGGCCTGGGTGAAGGGAGCAACAACATGAGAGTCCTGCCAACGGCAGCCACCCGCCTGATCGGTCTGGTCGTCGTCCTCGCAGCCACTGCGGCGTGTACCGACGAGAAGATCGTCTTCCGCGATCGCGAGTTGTTCGAGACACCGCCTCCGGGCGCCGCCAATTTCGTGGGCTACTCGAATCGCGACACCAAACTGACGGCGTGCGGCAACTGCCACGTCGAGAAACAGGGCAAGTGGGTGCAGACCGCGCACGCCGACGCGTGGGCGGGCCTGAAGTCGAGTCCGGCAGCGCAGGCCTCGTGCGAGGGCTGCCACTCGGTGGGTGAGCTGGGCAACCTCACGACGGGTGCGGCGGGCTACGCCGCGACGAAGCACGTTCGCTACGAGGACGTGCAGTGCGAGAGCTGTCACGGCCCCGGTCTGGAACACGCCACCAATCCGAAGGACGAGACCGTTCCGCTGGCCTCGATCCAGGTCACGACCGGCCCGGCCACGGGCTGCGGCGAGTGCCATTCGGACACGCACCACCCGTTCGTCGAGGAGTGGGCGAAGTCCCGCCACGGCGAGGGTGCGAACCGGCCGCAGTACCGGAACCGGGCGGGCTGTGACGCCTGTCACGGCGGCAAGGGCGCGCTGGAAGCGTGGGGTGTGAACACGACGTATCTCGAGCAGAACGATGCGAACGCGGCCGTCGGCATCACCTGCGCCGTCTGTCACGATCCGCACGGCTCGAATAACGACCACCAGCTGCGCTTCGCGGTCGACAGCCGCAATGTGGACACGCAGTTGTGCATGAAGTGCCACCAGCGCCGCTCGATCCCCGACCAGGACAATCCGCAGCGCGGACCGCATTCGCCGCAGGGCCCGCTGCTGCTGGGCGAGATCGGGACCGTGGGCTGGACGCCGCCCAACTTCGCGTATGACGAGCAGCGCGTGGCCGGGACGCATGGCAGCGAGGCCAACCGCAGGCTGTGCGCGACGTGCCATGTGGCCTCGTTCACCGTGCGCGATGCGGGCTCGGGCAACCATGTGTTCAGCGCGACCGGTCACCTCTTCGATGCGATCCCGTGCGTGGATGCGCGGGGCGTCCCGACGGGCGAGAAGGGCTGCGCCATGACGACGACGGCGCGGACGTTCGCGTCCTGCACCGCCAGCGGCTGCCACGGCAGCCAGAACGCGGCCCTGTCGGCGATGAGCGTCGCCAAGACCCGGATCCAGAATCTGGTGAACGAGCTGAACACGCTGCTCGCCCGGGTCCCGGCCTCGGAATTCAACCGAAACGACAACATCTACACTGTCGCCGAGGGCGCTCGTTTCAACGCCGGTCTGGGTGAGGACGTTAGTTCGGCGACGCACAACCCGTTCCTGACCGAGGCGCTGCTCACGGCCAGCATCAAGATCGTCAAGCAGCAGTACGGGCTGACCTCGCCGTCGAGCGTCGACCTCAGGGACATCATGCCGGATCTCAGCCTCGGAGGACGCTGAGACCGCCGCCTCGTGGCTGCCGGTGCACCAGGCCGCACCGGTCAGCCGCGAGGTTCCCGGACAGAA
>JBFFZF010000239.1:0-6704 GCA_041568755.1 Longimicrobiales bacterium
CCGGAGCCGGACGGGCCGGTGACGGCGACGAACTCGCCCGGTTCGATGCGCAGGGACACACCGGCGAGCGCGTGAATCTCCTCGCTGCCCTTGCGGTAGGTCCTGCGGACGTCTTTCAGCTCGATCATGGCTCGGGTGGTGGAGGTGGAATCAGCGTCGATCCTGCACAGGACCGACGAGCACGACCTCGCCGGCGTCCAGCCCGCGCACGACCTCGGTGTGCGAGGACCCGCGGTAGCCGGTCTCGATGTCTCTGCGCACCGGCGTGCCGCCGGCGTCCGGAATCCATGCGTAGGCGCCGCGCTCGTCACGTCGCAGGGCCTGATTGGGGATCGCAATGACGCCGGTCCGACCCTCGATGACGATGTTGACCGTCGTTGTCATCTCCGGCCGAAGCGTGCGGTCCTGGTGTTCCGTGATCTCGATGCGCGTCACGTAGTTCACGACGTTGTCGATGATCTCCGCCTGGGGCTGGATCGCGGAGACCTCACCCGCGAAGGTGACGCCCGGATACGTGTCGACGGTGAACGTCGCGGCCTGGCCGACGGCGATGCGGCCGATCTCGGTCTCATCGACATAGGCCCAGACCTCGAGACGGTCGAGGTCGATGATCGTGACGAACGTCGGCGCCGCGAAGCTGGCGGCGACGGTCTCGCCGACCTGCGTGGACACGCTGGCGACGACGCCGGCGATGGGCGCGTAGATGCGCGTGTAGCCCAGCTGGATCTGCGCCGAGCGCAGCGCGGCCTCGGCCTCCGCGACCTGTGTGGCAGCGAGGTCGAACGCGCGTCTGGCCGTGTCGAACTCGGCGGACGAGATCAGGTTGTCCGCGACGAGGCGCCGGGCGCGGTCGTGCTGCGCCGTCGCGAAGGCCAGCTCGGCGCGGGCCGTTTCGAGGCGGGCGGTGGCCTGATCCACACGCGCCTGGAACTCGACCGGATCCAGCTCGGCGAGCAGCTGGCCGCGCGTGACGCGATCGCCGACCGTCACGTGCAGGCGCTGCAGGATCCCGGACGCGCGCGAGCCGACCTGGACCTGCGCGCCCACTTTCGGGCGGATCACGCCGGTCGCGAGCACGGTCGCGCCGATGTCGCGGCGCTCGATCGCGGCGGTCCCGGCCACCTCGACCTGGGCGACCGCCGCACGTGTCGGCCCGGCCCGACCGTTCCACCAGTAGGCCCCGCCGGCGACGGCGGCGACGGCGACGGCAGCCAGGGCCCAGCCTCGCGTACGCATCAGTGCGGCGCGCGGTGCGGGCCCGGCGCCGCAGTCGGGCCGGCCGTGCCGTGCCGCTCCGCGATCCAGGCGCGCAGTCGTTCACGCTGCGCGGCGTCGAGCACGACTTCGATCTCCGCCGTCGCCGTGTCGACCACGGCCTGCATGTGGTGGCGCAGCGCGAGCCAGGCGCGGTCGATCGTGCCCTGGTGGCGCATGAACACCTCGTGCACGTGGGCGGTCTGCGTCTCGGACAGCTCGAGTGTGCGTGCGAGGTCGGCGAGCGCCTCGGCGTGATCCGTGGCCATGGCCTGGAGAGCGGCCGGCTGGCCGGCCTCGACGGGCGTGTGCAGCAGCATGAATCGGTCGACCATGACGCCGAGCACGGCGCCGATCACGAGCAGCGAGACGCCGCCCAGCACGGCCCGCAGGTTTCGCGTGCTTCTCATCGGTTTCCTCCGGTCTGCAGACGGAGCAGCGAGGGCACCGCGGGCGGCGCGGCCGCCGACAGCACGACGCGCGCGACCGGATCGGCGGGCGTGAAGTCGAAGGCCTCCGCCATCGGCGCGGGCGCCGCAGCTTCACGCGGCAGCAGCGTGGCGGCGGCCAGCACGGCTGCGACGGCGGCAGCCGCCAGCAGCGGGGACCAGCGGCCCAGCGTCGACCACCACGGCTCACCGGAGTGCCATGCGCGCACGTGCGGCGCGGCGTCGGCCGTGATCCGCGCGGTCAGCCGGTCCCAGTACGCGGGATCCTGCGGCAGCCGCGAGAGGAGGCCGCGTTCGTCGTTCGAACTCATCGCTGTCTCTCCGTTTCATCGACCAGCGGCCCGATCGCGCGGCGCATGACCTGCCGTGCGCGGTACACGTGGGTCCGTACAGTCGCATCGCTCAGTCCCAGCGCGTCGGCGACTTCCGTGCTGGACATGCCTTCCAGAACGCACAATCGGAAGCAGACGCGCTGCATGTCCGGCAGCGCCTCGAGTTCCGCATCGACACGGGCCTGCAGCTCGGCGCGCTCGACCTGCTCGAGCGGTGATGGCTCCAGGTCGGCTACCTGATCCCCGATCGCCTCGTGCAGCCGCACAGCGCGCGCGCTGGCCGCGTTGCGCGCGACGTTGCGCAGGATCGTGAAGAACCACGGCCGGAACGGTCGCGCTGCGTCGTACCGGTCGAGGGCCTGGACCACGCGCCGGAACGTGTCCTGCACGGTGTCCTCCGCCTCCTCGAGCGTGTCACTGAACTCCCAGGCCACGGCCATGGCCGGCCGGACGTACCGCTGCACGAGGCGCGCGAAGGCGGCCTCGTCCCCGGCCCGCGCTCGCCGCACGAGCTCCGCGTCGGGGAGGTCGTCGTCGTGCGCCGGACGGGGCGTCACGGCGGACCCTCAGCCAGGGATCTATGTGCCGGCATGGTCATCCGTCATCAGGAACAGTACAACCGGACCGCGCCCGGCGTTTACAGCGCGGCCGCACCCGCCATGTATATTGCGCCCCATGATCTCCGTCGAGTCGCTATCGTACGCGTACCGGGGCGCGTCCCGTCCGGCGGTCCGCGATCTGAGCTTCACGATCGCGCCGGGCGAGGTTTTCGGCTTCCTGGGCCCGAGCGGGGCGGGCAAATCGACCACGCAGAACATCCTGACCGGACTGCTCAAGGGCTGGCGCGGGACGGCGACGGTTCTGGACCGCCCGCTGGAAGAATGGGGCGTCGCGTACTACCGGCGCATCGGCGTCGCGTTCGAGGTTCCCAACCATTTCCTGAAACTGACCGCCAGGGAGAACCTGGAGCTGTTCCGCTCGCTGCACGACGGAGAGGCGGAGCGGGTCGAGGACGTCCTGGCCCTGGTCGATCTGGAGGACGCGGTCGACACGCGTGTCGCCGAGTTCTCGAAGGGCATGCGCCACCGGCTGACGTTCGCGCGCAGTCTGCTGCACCGGCCGCAGCTCTGGTTCCTGGACGAGCCGACGGCCGGCCTCGATCCGGTCAACGCCCGCCGCATCATGACGATCATCGAGGACCGTCGGCGGCAGGGCGTGACGACGTTCCTGACCACGCACAACATGACCGTGGCCGACGCGCTGTGCGATCGGGTCGGATTCATCGTGGACGGCGCGCTGGCCGCCGTCGAAGCACCGGCGGTGCTGCGCCAGCGGTACGGCCGCCGCGAGGTGCGCGTGACATGGGCATCGGACAGGGGTCCGGAGTCTGCGGCGTTCCCGCTGGACGGGCTGGCCGGCAACGCGGCGTTCCTGGACTTGCTGAGCGCCCGGACGATCACGTCAATCCATTCGCAGGAGGCCAGTCTGGAGGACGTGTTCATCCAGGTAACGGGCCGCGCGCTCACATGAGTCACCTGCGCGCGGCCGTCGCTCTCGACACGCGTGTTCAGGCCCGCAGCCGGCTGTACGCGATCGGCGTCATCGTCGCGGTCATCATGGGCGTGGCCGTGCGGATCTTCTTCCCCGCGGGCAGCGCGGGCCGCGTGATGCCCGCGTTCTTCCTGCTGGGTCTGGGCGGCACGACGTACATGTTCGGCGCGAGCATGATCCTGCTGGAGAAGAGCGAGCGCACGCTCGAGGCGCTGCGTGTGAGCCCGTTGACGCGCCGCACGTACGTCGCGTCGAAGGTGCTCACGCTCACCGGCTTCGCGACGCTCGAGGCCGCCATCGTCTACGCGATCGCGGCCGCCGGCGTCACCGTCTCGCCGCTGCCGCTGATCGCGGGCGTCCTGATCCTGGGCGTCGCGTACACGCTCGTCGGGATCGGTCAGGCGGCCGCACACGACTCCATCACGCGGTTCCTGATGCCGGGCGCGATGATCGTGATCGGCGTGCTGCAGCTGCCGTTCCTGTACGTGCTGGACGTCGGTGCCGGCGGCATCTTCTATCTGATCCCGACGCAGGCGCCGCTGCTGCTCATGCTGGGCGCCTTCGAGCCGCTCGCGTCCTGGCAGTGGATCTACGCCGTCGTGGTTTCGGTGGTCGGTCTGTGGGCGGCGGGCGTGTATGCCCGGATGCGGTTCCGGAAGCACATCAGGCTGCCGGAATCCTGAAATGGGGATCCAGCGAAAGGCCGTGCTCGGGCTCCTGCGCAACGACGCGCGACGCGTGCTCCGCGACCGGTTCCTCCTCGGCGGGCTGGCCTACGTGATTGCCGTGGCGATCGCGCTGCGCTGGCTGCTGCCCTGGCTGTCGGCCGGGCTCGAAGCGCGCTGGGGGTTCGCGCTCGCGCCGTGGTACGGCCTCATCCTCAGCTACATGGTGCTCGTGCTCGGACCGTTCATGGTCGGGTTCGTGGGTGGGTTCCTGCTGCTGGAGTTGCGCGAAGAGCGGATGATCACGGCGCTGCTCGTCGCGCCGTTCCCGCTGGGGGTCTACCTGCTGATCGCGGGCGCCGTGCTGGTCGTCGTCGCCGTCGGTGTCGTCCTGGTCGAGGCCGCGATCATCGGCATCGGCCTGCCGACATGGCCTGCGCTGGTCGCGATCGCGGCGGTGGGCGCGCTGCTCGCGCCGATGAACGCGCTCTTCCTGGCCACGTTCGCGAGCAACAAGATCGAGGCGTTCGCGCTGGCCAAGTTGACGGGGCTCGCGGCGCTCGCGCCCGTGGGGGCGTATTTCGTGCCCATGCCGTGGCAGCCGATCGCCGGCGTAGTCCCGCCGTACTGGGTCGCGCGAGCCTGGTGGATCGCGGAGGCCGGCCTGCCTGGCTGGCTGGCGTGGCTCGGCGCGGGCCTCGCGGTCTGTGCGATCGCGAACGTGCTCCTCGCGCGCCGCTTCGCGACGATCCTCCGGTGAGCCGCGCTCCGGGCGTGCGCGCGGCGTTGCTGCGGCCCGTGCCGCGCTGCTAGCTTCGGGCGTTCGATCCGGCCGGCGCCGCCGCTGCCGGCCGCCGCGTTCCGCCACGAGGAGCCGTCCCCGCATGGCCACGAAGGTCCACATGGAGGCGTTGTCGCCGACGATGGAGGAAGGCCAGCTCGTCCGCTGGTTGAAGAAGGAGGGCGAGCAGGTCAGTGAAGGCGACATCCTGGCCGAGATCGAGACCGACAAGGCGACCATGGAGCTCGTCGCCCGCGGTTCGGGGGTGCTGCGGGGCATCGCGCTGGCCGAGGGCGGCACCGCCCCGGTCGGCGAGGTCATCGCGGTGATCGCGGCGCCGGACGAGGACATCTCGGCCCTGGTCCCGGCCGCCGCTGCCGCAGCCGCGCCGGCTTCAGCCACGCCTGTGCCGCAGCCCGCAGCACCCGCGGCCGCGGCGACCCCGGCCCCGGCGGGCCCGCCTGCTGTCGAGCTGGAAGAGGAGGAGATGACGGGCGCGTCGCTGGCCCGGGCCCGGGAGGCCGGTGACGGGGCAGACGGGCGGGATGGCAGGGTCCGCGCATCGCCGCTGGCGCGCCGGCTGGCCCGGGACGCCGGCGTCGCGCTCGAGGCGGTGCAGGGCACGGGGCCCGGCGGCCGGATCGTGAAGCGCGACATCGAGGCCGCGGCCCGCGCGCCGGCCCGTCCGGCCGCACCCGCGGCACCGGCCGCACCGAGGCCGGCGCTGGCCGTCGCGGGCGCGGATGTCGAGGACGTCCCGGTCAGCCAGATGCGGAAGGCGATCGCGAAACGGCTGGTCACGTCGATCGGGCCGGTCCCGACGTTCTACCTCACGGTCGACATCGACATGACGCGGCTGATGGCGGCGCGCGAGTCGGTCAACCAGCGGCTCGAGGCGCGGGGCATCAAGACGTCGATCAACGACTTCATCGTGAAGGCCGTCGCGGTCGCGCTGGCGCGCCACCCCGAGGTCAACGCGCAGTGGGCGGAAACAACGATCCGCCGGTACAACCGCGTGCACATCGGCATCGCCGTCGCGATCGAGGACGGCCTGATCACGCCGGTCGTGCGGGACGCCAACCTGAAGGGCATCGCCGAGATCGCGGCCGAGGTCCGCGAGCTGGCCGGCCGGGCGCGTGAGAAGAAGTTGACGCCGGAGGAGTATTCGGGCTCGACGTTCTCGATCTCGAACCTGGGCATGTTCGGGATCGACGAGTTCACGGCGATCATCAACCCGCCGGAGGCCGGGATCCTGGCCGTCGGCGCGGTGACCGAGCGCGTGGTCGTCGAGGCCGGCGCCATGGTCGTTCGACCGCGCATGCGCATCACGATGAGCTGCGACCACCGGGTCATCGACGGCGCGACCGGCGCCCGGTTCCTCCAGACGCTTCAGTCGATGCTGGAAGAACCTACGGCGATCCTGGTCTAGCTCGGCGGGCGGTCGGGGCGAGACCGAGAGCCCGCGGGTGCTGCGCTACTTCGCGGTTCTGCTCCTTATTCCCTCGTGCTCCAGTCCCGAGAGCCGTTCGGCCTTGGAAAGCCCTGGCGGTAGCGGCGGAGTCAACCGGTCGGATCACCTCGACGCGCCCTATGTCGTTCTCGTGGGGATCGACGGCCTGCGTCACGACGATCTGGATCGGCCGGAATCACGGCACCTGCGTGCGCTGGCCTC
>JBFFZF010000240.1:0-6661 GCA_041568755.1 Longimicrobiales bacterium
CACGGTCGTGTCCGTCCATCAGCCGGTAGCTGGCCGGGTCGACGGGCCGGTCGGCACCCGTGACCGAGAAGCGGATCGCGGCCGGGCCATGGATCGCGGCGCGCAGGCGAGGCTCCGGCGCGGGCGGCTGCTGCGCGGCGGCCTCCGCGCCGAAGGGCAGGGCGAACAGGAACGCTGCACAGATGAGCCGTGCGGTCACTGTCGTGCGCTCAGCAGCACGAGATCAGAACCGCCGTCCAGCGTGATGCGGCCATCCTGCACGATGCCGCGCCGACCGGAGTAGGCGTCGACCAGCTCCATCCCGTCGGGGAACACGTCGAAGACCGGGATCGTGCGGGCCGCATCACCCTGGCCCATGGCGACGAGCACGCGATCGCTCGTCGCGCCGGATTCGAGCGTCCGGCTGAAGATGTACGGCTCGGCCTGCAGCATGCGGTGCACCCCGGCGCCGACGGCCGGGTGCGCGTCCCGGAAGCGGGCCACTCTGCGCCAGTGCTCGAGGATCTGGGCCGTAGCGCCTCCGGCCTCGATGTCGGACCAGTTCATGAACGAGCGCAGGTTGGCATCGCCGCGCGCGCCCTCGACGCGCAGCGGCCGGGCCAGCTCATCGCCGTAATAGATCTGTGCGGCGCCGGGCGCGAGCAGGAGACGCGTCGCGGAACCGAACGGATCGCGCCGCTCGAGATCGAACGGCTCGCCGTCATCGTGTGAGCTGATGTAGTTGATGATCGAGAAGCCGCGCAGCGGCCCGTCGCGCAGGGTGGACGCGTAGCGATCGAAGACGGCGTCCAGGGGACCGGCCGCCTGGCGCTTGAAGCCGAAGTTGATCAGGCCGTCGTAGCCGTTCGCGAAGTAGTCGACCGTACGGTCCCCGAAATCGAAGGCGCGTCCTCCGGCGATGTCGTAGTTGTAGACCTCGCCCATCATGTAGAAGGGAAGGGCGTCGATCACCTTGTCCGGGTTGGCGACCTTCCAGTCCGCGAACGCGCGTTCGGCCTCGCGCTTCAGCTCGATGCTGATCGCCTCCTCGAAATGCTTGGCCGTATCGACGCGGTAGCCGTCGAAGCCCAGCTCGCGGACCCAGTCGGTCAGCCACTTGATGATGTAGTAACGTGGAGCACGCGGGTAGCCGGTGGTCTGGAAGAACGCGTCCAGCTCGGCCAGCTCCTGCTCGAGCCGGCCTTCGCTCCGCCATTTGTCGACCAGGAAGGGCGGCAGTTCGGCCGGATCCGTGCTCGCCGTCAGGATGTCCGGCAGGTTGTCGACCAGCGTGCAGTCGACGGTGGTCGTGTAATCGCGGTACACGCAGCGCGGGCCGGTGCGCACCCAGTCGGCCGGCCACTGCGGATCGATCGGCGTCACGGGGCCGGTGTGGTTGAGGACCGCGTCCATCAGCACGCGGATTCCTCGCCTGTGCGCCGCGTCGATGAGTGTGCGCAGGTCGTCGACCGTGCCGAGCGTGGGCTCGACGGCGGTCCAGTCGCGCGTCCAGTAGCCGTGGAAGCCGTACGAGCGCCCCGTCCCCTCATCGACGCTGCCGCGGATCTGCTCGACGAAGGGCGTCATCCAGATGGCATCGACGCCCAGCTCGTCGAACCAGCCGTCCTCGAGGCGGCGCAGCACGCCGGCAAGATCGCCGCCCAGAAAGCTGCGCAGGACGGCGCCGTCGCGCGCACGACCGAGCGCGAAGTCGTTCGTCGTGTCGCCGTTCTCGAAGCGATCGGTGAGCAGGAAATAGATCGTGGCGCTGTTCCAGAACGCGGCCGGATCCACGGCGGCGGCAGCGGCAACCGCGCCCGCGTTGTCGAACGCGGGCCGGTCGGGCGCGCAGGCGAGGCCGGGCAGGACCGCCGCGCACAGCAGGACGGCACGGGCCCGGCTCATGCCGACACCGCCGCGGCCACGTCGTCGCGGTCATCGACGCGCAGCGTGAGCGCGGCCGCGAGCACGAGCGACAACCCACCGACCAGCAGCGCGAAGATCGCCTCGCCCCCGAAGAAGCGGCCGACGAAGAATCCCAGGATGGCGGCGGCCACGATCTGCGGGATCACGATGAAGAAGTTGAAGACGCCCATGTAGTAACCCATTTTCGAGGCCGGCAGCGAACCGGTGAGGATCGCGTAGGGCATGGACAGGATGCTGGCCCAGGCGATGCCCACGCCGATCATGGAGGCCAGCAGCATGCGCGGATCGGTGAGCACGAAGATGGAGAGCAGGCCGAGTGCGCCGCATACCAGGCAGATCGCGTGCGCGATCTTCCGGCTGGTGCGCCGGGCCAGCACGGGGATCGCGAAGGCGACGATGGCGGCAACGCCGTTGTACGCGGCGAACGCGACGCCCACCCAGTTCGCGCCTTCGTTGTACAGCGCCGACGTCGTGTCCGTCGTGCCGTACAGGTGCCGGGTGACGGCGGCCGTCGTGTAGATCCACATCGCGAACAGCGCGAACCAGGAGAAGAACTGCACCCACGCCAGCTGTTTCATGGTGTGCGGCATGTCCTGGAAATCGTTCAGGATGGTGACGAACCCGTTCTCGTAGCGGCCCGCACGCTGCAGTGCGCCCCCCACCATGAGCAGCAGCCCGACCAGCACGACACCGGCCGACAGGATCAGGACCTGGTAGAGCGCAACGCTGGCCAGCCACGCGCTGGCGGCGGCGCCGATCACGGTCAGGATCAGACCGAGCCGGCCCTGCCGGCGACCGTTCTCGACGTAGGCTTCGGGTGTGCGCCGCTCGACCGCGATGCCCTCACGCTCCCGGTTCTCCTCGAACGAGGCGATCTCCTCGGGCGAGTACTCGCGGGAACGGAACACCGTCCAGAGCACGGCGACGAAGAACACGGCGGCGCCGAAGTAGAAGGACAGGCGCACTGAATCGGGGATCACGCCGGCGGGCGCCTCGTTGCTCACGCCCAGCTGTCCGCTCAGGAACCACGGCAGCAGCGAGGCGATCACGGCACCCGTGCCGATGAAGAAGCTCTGCATGGCGAAGCCCGTCGTGCGCTGCGCGGAAGGCAGATTGTCGCCGACGAAGGCGCGGAACGGCTCCATCGTGATGTTGATCGACGCATCCATGATCCACAGCATGCCGGCCGCGACCCAGAGCGTGGGCGAGTTGGGCATCAGGACCAGCGCCAGCGAGGCCAGAATCGCTCCGCCGAGGAAATACGGGCGGCGCCGGCCCAGTCGGTTCCAGGTTCGATCGCTGAAGTATCCGACGATGGGCTGGACGACCAGGCCCGTGACCGGCGCGGCGATCCACAGGATCGGGATGTCCTCGACGCTGGCGCCCAGCGTTTCGAAGATGCGGCTGACGTTGGCGTTCTGCAGCGCGAACCCGAACTGGATGCCCAGGAACCCGAAGCTCATGTTCCAGATCTCCCAGAACGTGAGCCGGGGTTTCCTGCGGACGGTGGCACCCGCTGCGGCGGTCGTTTCCATTTCG
This sequence comes from Longimicrobiales bacterium, assembly GCA_041568755.1. Taxonomy (GTDB): domain Bacteria; phylum Gemmatimonadota; class Gemmatimonadetes; order Longimicrobiales; family RSA9; genus JBFFZF01. The sequence continues at coordinate 3,445 of JBFFZF010000240.1, forward strand.
TGCATCCGAAGGTTGCAGGTGAACCGGGAACGGACTCCGGGCTACGGTTCCGGTACCGGCGCCGGCGAACTCCGCCGCGCATCGTGGAGCCGACGGATCAGGTCGTCAATCTCGGGATCGGCGAAGACGTCGTCGAGAAGCCGGCGCATGGCGCGCTGCCAGTTGGGCCGCTCCGAGGAGCGCGTCGCGGGCAGGTTGACGCCCTCGTCCTCCAGCCAGAAGTCCTCGATCCAGGGCACGACGAGCGGGCTCTCGGACCGGCCCAGCCAGTCCAGCACCGTGATCAGGAACGGGCGGATCCCGGCGTCCTCGGCGACGTCGAGTCTGGCGCGCAGGCGACGGATCGCCTCCGCGCGGGTGGCCCGGACCGCGCGTACGTCCTGCGTCGTGAGCAGGCCGCAGCGGATGCGCTCTTCGATGTCGACCCCGCCGATCCAGCCGGCGAAGGTGGGCGTGTCGTGCGTGTTGATGAGCGCCATGTGCGTGGCGGCGGGCGCGGCCACGGCCGGGTCCTTCTCGGCCTGGAACTGGGCCAGGTACATGCCGCGGATGCGATGCCGCGGAAGCGCTTCATCGATCTCGGCCGGCACTGTGCCCAGGTTCTCACCGACGATCTCGCAGCGGTTCCGGTCCGATTCGAGGGCCAGCACCGCGAACAGCTCCTCGGCCGGGTACGAGACGTAGGTGCCCTCGTGCTTCGCCATGCCGTGCGGGATCCAGTAGAGCCGGGTCCACGCCATGATGTGATCGACGCGCAGCACGCCGGCTGGCGCCGCCTGGTGTGCGATCGAGGCCGCGACGTAGCGGTGGCCCTCGGCACGCGACGCCTCCGGCAGGACGGGCGGGAACCCCCAGTCCTGCCCGCTCGGAAAGCCCATGTCCGGCGGCGCACCGACCGACATGCCTTCCGCGAACAGCGGACGGCGCGACCAGGGATCGAAGCCGTCCGGGTGCACGCCGACGGCCAGGTCCATGCCGATCCGCAGGCCGATGCCGTCCATGCGTTCGCGCAACTCATCCAGCTGACGCCGGGCCAGCGTCTGTGCCACGAGATGGAACCGTTCCTCGTCGGCGTCGATCAGGTCGGGCGCGATCACGCCATCGCGCGCCGCGGCGGGCCAGTCGCGCCAGTTGCGGCCCAGGCGGATCTGCGCGCCGCGGAATCTCGCGTACGCGATGAGTTGTTCGTCGAGTTCATGCGCATCGGGCAGCGCGTGTCCGGCCAGCGCGGCACGCACTTCGGCGTTCGCCCGCGCCACATCCAGCGAGTGCACGGGACCCGCCGCGCGATGCGCATCGCCAAGGTCCAGGATCAGTTCGGACCAGAACAGCCGGCTCACGGGAGAGTACGGGCTGGGCTCCGGCGGCTCGACGTTGAACGTGGGCAGCAGCGGCAGCACCATGACCATGTCGCCGCCCCGTGCGGCCACCCAGCGACCGATCGCCTCGAGGTCGCGCAGATCGCCCAGCGCACGGCTGCGCGCGGAGCGGAGCGCGGCGAGCTGCGCGCTGACGCCCCAGCTGCGTTTGGTGCCGGGACGTCGCCAGGCGTGCACGGGCGAGGCAATCACGGTTGATGTGTCCGTGCGGCCGGCGCCCTCGAGGGTCAGCCGATAAATGCCGTGCGGCAGACGTTCGGCCAGGTGCAGGCCACGCGGTCCGGGCTCGAGTCGCAGCGTCGCGCCGTCTTCGAGCTGCAGGGCGGCGTCGATGCGTGCACCGTCGGGCGCGCTGAGGGGCTCGAGCACCCCGTCCCACGCAACGAGCACAGGCGACGCGAAGCGCGGCCTCGCCCGCGCGGCCTCGAGTGCGCGCAGAGCCTCGCCCGCGTCGCCGGGACCGCGCAGCCCGGCGCCCAGCGCGCGGCACACGCGAACCAGCGTTTCGACGCCGACCGTCACGGGCCGCTCGAGGCCGTCCGTGTAATGCGTGTAGACGCCCAGCGCACGGGCCAGGGCCACCAGATCGGGTGGCACGGTCATGCGCTGCAGGCTCCTGCGATGCTAGCGACGACGTATCGGCTCACAGGCGGGTGCCCGCGTGGATGGCGACGGCGCGCCGCGGGTCGAGCGTGAGCTGGACACGCCCGTTCTCCGTCACGGTGACGGTGCGGCCCGTGCACGCGCCGTTGCGGGGCTGACCGGTCAGCGCATCGCAGTAGGTGCCCGCGGGCAGACGCGTCGCGACGTCGAGCGGCAGCGCCGTCGCTTCCATGTTGATGGCGACGAAGCCACGGTCCCCGCGCGAGAAGGCGATGGCATTCGCACCGTTGTCCCACCAGTCGGCGATGGGCGTCCCGGCCACCGCCCGCCGGAAACCGACCATGCCCAGGATCGCGGGGTCGCGGTGCTCGCACACCCATTGTCCGGTCGTCGCAGCCTCGAGTGTCGCGGCGCAGGCCACATCGCGCGTCCGGCCGCCGGCGTCGGACGGCGGGCCCTGCGTGATGCCGGTCGGACAGTCGAACGCGTAGCCGGACAGGATGGACGGGTAGCCGTAGGGCTGTGCGAGCATCCACACGTTGGCCATGCGGAACGTGTCGCCGTCCCGGTAGCCCAGCCCGCACTGCCGTTGCGTGTCGTGGTTCTGCAGGAACACGACGGCCTTGTCGGACGGCATGAGGCCCCACGCCGCCTCGGAGAAGCGGTTTCCCTGCGTACCGTTCGGATTGAGCTGCGCGATGAACTCGCCGTTCACGCGGCGGAACTTGTTGCCCGTGCCGGTGAACGTGAACTCGGTGATGTCGGCCGCGCCGCCGGAGCCGTAGCCGACGCCGTAGAAGTCGCGCGGGCCGAGCGCCTCATCCGCCCCGGCGCTGATCTCCAGAAAGACCCAGGGCAGGGGCCTGCCTTCGGCCGCGAGCGCCAGGTTCATGCGATCGATGATGTCGTCCAGCTCGACCTGCTGGATGTGCTTGGCCGCATCGACACGGAAACCGGCCACACCGATCCGTGCGAGCATGATCAGGTAGTCGGCAATCTTCTGCCGCACGGAAGCCAGCCCGGTGTGCAGATCGGGCAGCGAGAACAGCTCACACTCCTGCACGTTGGCGGTGCTCCGGTAATTGTTGAGCGCGCACGGCGGATGGAAATCGCTCGGCGTGTACAGGCCCGGGTAAGCGTACTTGGTATACGCCGTGCCGTTGCTGCCGACGCCCGGGCTGGGGAAGTTGGTCATGTGATTGATGACGGCGTCGACCACGATGTCGACGCCTGCG
>JBFFZF010000241.1:0-6660 GCA_041568755.1 Longimicrobiales bacterium
CTCGATCGTGCGGATGCGCCGTTCACCCAGATCGACGACGCCGCGGGTCGCGTCCCATACGCGGAGACCGTCGGCCAGGTCATCGGCGCCATAGCGGTCCAGCTCGTGCACGCTGCCGCTGCGCAGCGTGACGCGCAGCTCACGCCCGCGCGCGTCGATGCGCGCGATGTCGCCGAAACGCGCCATGAACGGCCGGACGAACGCGTTGCGGTCGCCGCCCAGGTTGATCTCGATGCCGAAGATCTCGAAGGACAGGCCCTTCCGACCCCGGTGCGACGACGGCACGTGGCCGACCCACGGGTTCTCGGGCCGTGCGGCGTTGAACGTGTTGCTCCACAGGGCCTCCTCGTTGCCGCCGAAACGGAGCCGCCCCTCGTAGAACTCGCCGTCCGCCATCGTGACGCGGCCGTACAGCAGCCCCTCATAGACTTCTGTCGTCGCAGGCGCCGCGGTCGGCTCGGCCGGCGCGGCTGCGTCAGTCCGGGGCTCGACGCCCCGGTCGCAGGCGGCCAGGCTGAGCAGAAGAAGAAGCGTGGAGATACGGGCAACGGCTGTCTTGTCGTTCATGCGGTGTCGATCGTGGTTCCCGTGGCTCGGTCAAGCCGGCGACGAGCCGGCGCGCGCGCACAATGTACTTTATCGCTCAAAGTACATCAAGGCCGCGCCCGGTTCAGGCGGAGGATCGTCCCGTGCGGCCATGAAACCGCCCGCATCGGCCGCCAGATTCCCCAGCCTCGGAACGCCGTCCACGGTCACTCGACACCCAGGCGAAGGGGCTTGACATGCTGACAACATTGGAGCATGCTGTGAGCATGTCCATGATCCAGATCCGGAACGTGCCGGAGGGGCTGCACCGGGAACTCAAGGCGCGCGCGGCGAGGGCGGGGATGACGCTGTCGGACTACCTGCTGGACGTGATCCGCAAGGCGGCGGAGCGGCCGGAGCCGGAGGAGTTGTTGCGCCGGCTACGCGCGCTGTCCGCGGTTCATCTCACGGAATCGCCGGCCGACGCGGTGCGCGCGGAGCGGGAGGCGCGTTGATCGTCGTGGACGCCTCCGCCCTGCTCGAGGTGCTGCTCAGGACGGAGGCGTCGAAAGCGATCGAGGCGAGGTTGTTCGGCAGCGAGACGCTGCATGCGCCGCACATCCTCGATCTGGAGGTCACGCAGGTGCTCCGGCGGTACGAGCTCGCCGGTCACCTTGCGGGAAACCGGGCGGCGCAGGCGCTCCACGTCCTGGGCTCGTTCCGGATCGAGCGCTACCCGCACCACATCTTCCTGTCGCGCGTGTGGTCGCTGCGTCTCAACGCGACGGCGTACGACGCGTGTTACCTGGCGCTGGCGGAGGCGCTGGACGCGCCGCTGCTGACGCGGGATCGCCGGCTGGCCGCGGTTCCCGGGCATGGTGCCGTGGTCGAAGTCATCGACTGAGCACAACCCCGGGCGCAACCTGTCCGTGCTTCACGGCCAGAGATCTTCCCGCTCTCCGGCGTGCGACGCCGCCTGGCGCTGCACCATGTCGTAATACGTCCCGCGCCGGCGCATCAGCTGCTGGTGTGTGCCGCGCTCGGTGATGCGCCCGTCCTCCATGAGCAGGATCAGATCGGCGCGGCGGACGGTGGACAGCCGGTGCGCGATGACGAACGTCGTGCGGCCGGCCAGCAGCGTCTTCATGGCCTCTTGGATGAGCTGTTCGCTCTCGGTGTCCAGGTTGCTGGTCGCCTCATCGAGGATGAGGATCTGCGGGTCGGCCAGGAACGCGCGTGCGATGGCCAGGCGCTGCTGCTGGCCGCCGCTCAGCTTGACGCCGCGCTCGCCGACGATCGTCTCGTACTGCTCGGGCAGCCGCACGATGAACTCGTGCGCGTTGGCGCGCCTGGCCGCGTCGTCGATCGCGGCGTCGCTCACGTCGTGACGGCCGTAGGCGATGTTCTCGCGCACGGTGCCATCGAACAGGAACACGTCCTGCTGGACGATGGCCAGCAGGCGGCGGTACGTGCGCAGCCGGAACACGCGGATATCGGTGCCGTTGAGCAGGATCCGGCCGCGCGTCGGGTCGTGGAAGCGGGCGACCAGGTCGGTCACGGTGGTCTTGCCCGCGCCGCTCCGGCCGACCAGCGCGACCACGGTCCCGCCTTCGACCTCGACAGCGAAGTCGCGCACGACGGGCCGGCCCTCGCGGTACTCGAACTCGACGTCCTCGAAGCGGATCGTGCGCACGTGCTCGGGCGCGTCGATGGCGTCGGGCCGATCCGGCTTGTCGTCCTCCATGCCCAGCACATCGAAGACGCGCTCCATCGCGGCGAGCGAGCGCTGCAGCTCGGAGAACGAGTTCACGATGTTCCAGACCGGGTTGAGGATCAGGAACGTGTACCACTGGAACGCCATGATGTCGCCGACCGTGGCGCGGCCCTGCAGGTTGAGGAAGCCGCCGTACCAGACGATCACGACGTTGACGATGCCGAGCAGCAGTCCCCACGACCCCCACAACACCATCTCGCGGCGGTGCGCGAACATCTCCTTCCGCAGCACGGTGTGGCGGCTGCGCATGTACTCGAGCAGTTCGCGCATCTCGCGGCCGAACGCACGCACGACGCGGATGCCGGAAAATGTCTCGCCGACGCGGCCGTCGATGTGCTCGATGTCCTTGCGCAGCGAGCGGTAGATCGGGCGGATGCGCCGCGCCTGCGCGAAGCTCAGCAGCATGACGCCCGGGATGATGGCGAGCGCCATGAGCGCGAGCCGCCAGTTCAATGCGGTCAGCACGACGACGGCGATGGCCAGCCGGATGATCGAGATGGCGGGCGACACGACGGCCATCTGCAGCAGCCCGGACGTCGTCTCGACATCGCCGGTCAGCCGCGACAGGATGCCGCCGGTCTTCATGTCCCAGAGCCGGGGCAGCGGCAGGTGCAGCAGCCGGTCGAACAGTGAGCGGCGCAGCGACAGCAGGACGCGCACGTTGAGCAGCCGCTGCCGGTAGTCGCGCAGCACACCGATCAGGTTGGTCACGACGATCACGGACAGGAACACGGCGCCGGCCATGTGCAGGCGGACCAGACGGGTGGCGCCGTCGAGTTCCGCATCGAGCAGGACCTGGTCGATGATGTAGCGCATGAAGAGCGGCTCGACCATCTGCAGTCCGGCCGCGATCAGCGCGAGGAAGAAGACGAAGGCCAGACCGTAGCGGTGCGGGCGCAACCAGCGGAGGTACTCGCGCAGGTGCTCGCGTCGCCGGCCTTGCAGCAGGCCGGGCCGCCGTTCCGGCCGGTCGGGCCGGTCCGGCGAGTCGCCTTCTTCGCGGCGCTGCGACGCGTCGCCGTTCTCGTCCTGCGCATCCAGACGCCGCAGCCGGTAGTCTTCGACGAAGCGGCGGTAGCGCTGCTGGGACGAGCGTGGTCGCGTCATGCCTTCCCGTGGCGAGTGCACGTGGTGGCGGGCCGTGCGCGGGTCGCGACCCGTCGGGCGCAGGAATATGCCCGACCGTCTCCGCTCCGGACAGGCCCGGTCACCGTTGCGCCCGCCGGCTGCGGCCGGCACATTCGCCGCCGTTGCAGCACGGCCACTCGACCGGGAGCGCGCACGTGTCCTCCACATCTCCGCACAACGCCGCGCAGGGGCGCCCGGACATCACCGGCAGCGGGTCGACCGGCACCGGTCTGGCCCGTGACCTGGGGCTGCTCGGTCTGGCGGCGACCGGGATCTGCTCGATGATGGGCGCCGCCATCAACGTGATCCCGGTCATGCTGCAGCGGAACGTGCCGGAGATCGGGCCGAACGTGCTGCCGGCCTACCTGCTCGCGGCCGTCCCTGCCCTGCTCGCGGCGCTGGCGTACGCGATGCTCGCCTCGGCGATGCCGCGCGCCGGCGGCAGCTACATCTACGCGAGCCGCGGGCTGCACCCGTACCTGGGTTTCGTGGCCAGCTTCTCGCAGTGGTTCGGGCTGTCCATCGCGATCGGCGTCGTCGCGTACGTGCTGATCCCGTTCCTGCGCGACGTCGCGCAGACCGTCGGTTTCGCGGGCCTGGCACAGCTGCTCGAGGTCGGTGCCGTGCGCGTCGGCCTCGCGCTCGCGTTCCTGTGGGGCTTCGTGGCCGTGAACGTGCGCGGGCTGCAGTTGTACGAGCGCACGCTCGTGCCGCTGATGTTCCTGATGTTCGTGCTGGGCGGCATCGTGATCGTGGCCGGCTTCTCGTTCGACCACGCCGACTTCGCGCGGGCCGTGCTGGCCCGTGACGGGACGCCTCTGGCTTCCGCGCCCGAGCAGCCGTTCCGGGCGGGCGCGTTCCTGGCCGCATCGGCGATCCTGTTCTCCAGCTTCATCGGCTTCGACTCGATCGCGCAGGCCGGCGGCGAGGCGAAACGGCCGAACCGCAACCTGCCGCTCGCCATCGGTATCGCGGTCGCGACCGTGGGCAGCTTCTATCTCCTGTTCACCGCTGCGCTCTACCATGCCGTGCCCTGGCACTGGGTGCGCGAGCAGGCGATGCTGCGCGACGTGACGGCGCCCGGGCTGCTGGGCTACCTGCTGCCCCCCGGCTGGACCGTGCTGATCGTGGCGGGCGCGGCGATCGCGCTGATCAACGATCTGCCCGCGATGCTGCTGGCCGTGTCCCGCCTGATGTTCGCGTGGGCGGAGGACGGCATCTTCCCGCGGGCCGTCGCGCGCGTGCACCCGACCCGGCACACGCCGCACATCGCCATCGTCCTGAGCGGGCTGATGGCGACGGTCGGCATCCTGGGCAGCCACCTGGCCGGCGACTTCTTCCTGGGCGTGGACATCCTGGTCACGTCGATGCTGGTGAACTACCTGCTGATGTGCGTGACCGTCCTGGCGCTGCCGCAACACAACCCGGAGATCGCCCGGGACATGGGTGTCGTGCGTGCGCGCGGGCTGCAGCGCGCGATCGGGGCGGCCGGCGCGATCACCCTGGGCATCTTCCTGATCGTGCACCTGCGCAAGGATCTCACGGCCCCGGTCGACGCCTGGTACTTCCGCTCGACGTTCGTCTGGCTGGGCGTGATGGCCGCCGCAACGTTGATGTACGTGCGCGAAGTACGGGCGCTGCGCCGACAGGGCGTGGACACGGCGCGGCTCTTCGCGGCGCTGCCGCCCGAGTAGCGAGCCGACGATGGCGGACGTCGAACGGATCGAGCTGGCGCCCGGATTCACCATCGCGCGCATCGCGACCGGCCTCTGGCAGGTGGCGGACATGGAGCGCGACGGGCGTGTGCTCGAGCCCGCGGTCGCGGCCGGTGCGCTGGCCGGGCGCGTCGCGGCCGGCCTCACCACGTTCGACATGGCGGACCACTACGGCTCCGCGGAGGAAATCGCCGGCGCGCTGCGCGCACGCGCGGGCAACCGCGGGATCGAGACGCTCACGAAATGGGTGCCGGCGCCCGGTCCGCTCACGCGCGCGGACGTGCGGGCCGCCGTCGAGCGCGCGCTCGAGCGGCTGCGCACGGAGCGCATCGACCTGATGCAGTTCCACGCGTGGCGCTACGCGGATCCCGCGTGGCTGGACGCGCTGGCGTGGCTGGCCGAATGCCGCGAGGAAGGCCTGATCCGCGAAATCGGCCTGACCAACTTCGACACCGCACACCTGCGTGTCGCGCTGGCCACCGGGTTCCCCATCGTGACGAACCAGGTGTGCCTGTCGCTGATCGACCGGCGACCGCTCGGCGCCATGGCCGCGTTCTGCGAGGAGCGTGGTGTCCGGCTGCTCGCCTACGGTGCGCTGGCCGGCGGGCTCCTGACTGAGCGCTGGCTCGGGGCACCGAAGCCCGTGCAACCGGCAACGTGGTCGCAGATGAAGTACCTGCGCTTCATCGATGCGGCTGAAGGCTGGGCCGCGTTCCAGCAGCTGCTGCGCGTGGTGCACACCGTCGCGCAGCGGCACGGCGTTTCGATGGCGAACGTGGCGTGCCGCTGGGTGCTGGATCAGCCGGCCGTCGCTGCGATCCTGATCGGCGCCCGGCCCGGCGGGAACGATCACATCGAGGACACGCTGCGGCTGTGCTCGTTCAGCCTCGACGACGCGAGCCGGGCCGAACTGGACGCGGCGGCCGGCCGGCTCGCACCGCTCCCGGGCGATTGCGGCGATGAGTACCGCCGCCCGCCGTACCTGACGGCGTCCGGCGACCTGAGCCACCACGTGGACCGGATGCCGCCGGTCTGGCCGGCCCGGGCCGGACCGGACGGGCGCAGTCGCGTCCTCACGGGCACGACGTGGGAGGGCATCGCCGGATACAGCCGCGCGGTGCGGCAGGGCGCGCGCATCGTCGTGTCGGGCACGACCGCCACGCACGCGGACCGCGTCGTGGGCGGGCGCGACCCCGCGGCGCAGACGCACCACATCATCGACCGGATCGAGGGCGCGATCACCTCGCTGGGCGGGCGTCTCGAAGATGTCATCCGCACCCGCATCTTCGTGCGCGATCTCGCGGACTGGGAGCCGGTCGCACGCGCGCACGGCGAGCGCTTCGCACACGTCCTGCCCGCCAACACGCTGGTGCGCGCCGACCTCGTCGGGGCGGAGTACCTGGTCGAGATGGAGGCGGAAGCGTTGGTTCTCGAGGGCGGGACTGCGGGAGACGTGAGGCGGGAGACGTGAGGCGGGAGACGCACGGCGGGAACGGCGGGAGACGATACGGCGGGCCC
>JBFFZF010000242.1:0-6660 GCA_041568755.1 Longimicrobiales bacterium
GCGGCGGGCGCGGGGGGCCGTTCGGCGGGCGCCTGCGCAACCGGCGGGCCGACGGGCGCGGGCGCCTCGGCCGGCGGCCGGACCGGGAACGTCGCACCGCAGCGGGCGCAGCGGGCACGCGCGCCGCCGGGTGGAATACGATCCGGATTCACCCGGAAAGTCGTCTGGCACTGCGGGCAGCGGATGTTCATGACTCAGCGATTGTGTCGAGCTCTTCCGTCGTCGTAATGCTGCGCCCGTAATATGGTGGAGTCTCGGCCGTGCGTCGATCCACCGCGTAGACCGATCCGGGCAGCTTCTTCGCGAAGGCCTTCATTTCCGTCGCCAGCTCGCTGACCCTGGCCGTGTGCTCGAAGGTCCGGTGTTCGTTCGTGACGACGCCGATCGACAGCGTCATCAGCGGGACCCACACGATGTTGCCGCGCCGGTCCCGGCCCAGGAAGTAGCCCGCCTGGCGATCTTCCTCCGTGTACTGGTAGGGAATGATCTCCTCGAAGATCTCGATGGCCTCCTCGCAGCACACCCGCATGTGGTCGAGGGGCACATTGAAGATGAAGTCGTCTCCACCGATGTGGCCCACGAAACCGTCCGGACTGCGGCCGCGGACGACGTCTCGAAGGATGCGCGCCAGCACGCGGATCACCCGATCGCCTTCGTTGTAGCCGTACCGGTCGTTGAACTCCTTGAAATGGTCCAGATCTGCGTAGCAGACCGCGAAGGGCATCTGGCGACGCATGCGTGCCGCGATGTCGCGCTCGATCTGAATCGTGCCCGGGAGGCGGGTGGTGGGATGCACGCTCACATCGCGATCCGCCCGGTGCAGCAGCACGCGCAACCGCAGAATCTGCTCGCGCTCTTCCATGCCGCCGGTCAGCACCTCGTCTGCCCCGGCCTCCAGCCCGCTCAGGACGAGGTGCTCCCGGCCGGTCGGCGCGATCATCGCCACCGGCACGATGGCGCTGAACGGATCGCGCTTCAGCGAACGGACCGTTTGCAGGGCCGGTTCGTCCTCGGAAGTGTCCACGACGATCCCGCCGGGCAGCGTCCGGTTGACCAGGGATTCCACCTCGGCCGGGTCCGTCAGCGACAGTACATCCAGACCCTGGAGCTGCGCGAAGGCCAGCAGCACGGGCGGCACGGGCCGGCCGGCCGGAGAGAAGTAGACCAGGACCTTTCGTGAACTCATGCGATGCGGGAAGAAAGGACGGCCAGCGGCACGCGAAAAGAATAGCCGGCCATCGACCTAAGTGTCAATCACGCCGTCGCTTCGTTCGACGCCGCGAACCCGGTCGTCGCTCCGGGCGCGCGCGCGTCCCAATGGCCTCGGGCACGAAGTCGATGCGCCGCTGCTCGACGTCCACGGACGACAGGCGGACCCGGATCCGCTGGCCCAGCGCGAACCGGCGCCCGGTGCGCTCCCCTTTCAGCAGGAACCGTTCCTCCACCCACCGATAGTAGTCGTCGCCCAGGTTGCTGACGTGCACGAGCCCCTCCACGAAGTGCTCGTCGGGAAGCACGAAGAAGCCGAAGGGGCGGACGTCGCTGATCGTGCCCTCGAACACGTCACCGACATGCCGCTCCATGAAGCGGACTTTCTTGAGGTTGACGCTGTCCCGTTCCGCGGCCTGCGCCACGCGCTCGCGATCGCTCGCGTGCCGCGCGATCGTCGCGAGCTGTTCCAGAGGAACCGGAGACCTCCCCGCGGCCCGGTCCAGGAAGCCCGCACGCACGAGCCGGTGCACGACCAGATCGGGGTAGCGCCGGATCGGCGAAGTGAAGTGCGTGTAGCCATGCACCGCCAGCCCGAAATGGCCGACGTCCCGCTCGCTGTACCGCGCTGCCTTCATTGAGCGCAAGGCCAGCGTGGCGAACAGCCGACCGGCGACATCCGCCTCGACACCGGCCAGCAGACGCTGCAGCGAGCCCGGCGTCAGCGGCCCCTTAGCCGTCGGGTAGCCCATGGCGCGCGCCAGTTCGGCGAGCTCCGCAAGGCGAGTCTCGTCCGGCGGCTCATGCACGCGGTACAGGAACGGCAGACCGCTCCGCAGCGCCCGCTGGCCGACCGTCTCGTTGGCCAGCAGCATCAGGTCCTCCACGAGCCGATGGCTCTCGTGGCGAGGTGCTGAACGGATCGCGATGGGCTGCCCGGCGGCGTCGAGGAAGACGCGCGCTTCGGGCAGATCGAAATCGAGACTCCCGCGTGCCTCACGGCGGGCCCGCAGTCCGCGCGCGAACGCCGCGAGCCGGCGCAGCGCGTCATCGGTCTCGGCGTCGATCGAAGCGTCGCCATCGAGCACCGCCTGCGCTTCTTCGTACGTGAGCCGGTGCCGGCTCCGCACGATCGAGGGCGTGATCGTGGCCGACTGGACGGCCCCCGTCGAGTCCACACGGAACACAACGCTGACGGTGAGCCGATCCACGCCCGGCAGCAGCGAGCACAGGTCCGAGGACAGCGGCTCCGGGAGCATGGGGATCACGCCGTCGACGAGATACACGCTCGTCGCCCGTTCGCGGGCCTCCGCGTCGATGGGCCCGCCGGCCCCCACGTAGTGGGACACATCCGCGATGTGCACGCCCACCTCCGCGCTGCCGTCGGCGGCCGGGCGGAAGGAAAGCGCGTCGTCGTGGTCGCGCGCGTCGGACGGGTCGATCGTGAAGACGAGCACGCTGCGGAAATCGGTGCGGCCGGCCTGCTGCTCGGCGGGAATGCCTCGCGCCCGCAGCCGTTCGGCCTCCTCCACGGCCGCCGCCGCGAACTCCGTCGGCAGTTCGTGCCCGTGGACGATGGCCAGCACGTCCACGCCCGGCGCGTCCGCCGGCCCGAGAACGCGCTCGATGACGCCGCTCGGGCCGCGTCGGGCATCCCCCCAGTCCGTCACCCGCACCACCACCACGTCACCCTCGGCAGCCGGGCCTGCCTCGCTGCCTGCGGCAAGGACGTGGCGGGTCAGGGCCGGATCCTCAGGCACGACCCAGCCGAGCACACCCTCGTCCGTCGCCCCCGTCGATGACGCCGGACCCGCCTTCCCGTCCCTGCGGCGGGTCGGTTGGCGGCCCACCGCCGGGCGGTGCAGGCGGCCCACGATCGTGCGACGGCCCCGCTCCAGCACGCGGACCACACTGCCCTCGGGACGGCCGCCCCGGCCCACGCCTTCCAGCCGCGCGACGACGCGGTCCCCATCGACGGCAGACCCGAGGTCACCAGAGCGCACGAACACGTCCTGCCCGCCGTCTTCCGGGACGACGTAGCCGCCACCCGAGGCGCGCCGCACCGCTTTCAGTCGGCCGACCACGAGGCGGAGCCTGCCGGGCACGGCAAAGCGCCGGCCGCGTCCGCGGTAGAGGGTCCCTGCTTCGACGAGTTCGCGCAGCACGCGTTGCAGCGCCCGGCGATCCGCCCTGCGGATGCCCAGGCCCTCCGCGATCTCGCGGATCTGCACCGGCCGGTCCGCCTGCTCCACCCAGGCCAGCACGCGGTCGGCCGTCAATGGCCCGCCCTGGCCTGCCCTACCAGTGGACACGCACCGCCGCCTTCCAGCGCAGGCCGGACGCATCCGCGTCCAGCCCGCTCCCCAGCCGGAGTTGCAGCCCCGCCCGGGCCTGCAGCCTGGCCAGCACGAGCGCGTCGATGGCGCTCACGACGTGGTTCGCCACGATCACACCCAGCAGCCGGGTGGCGGTGCGCTGGGCCGCATCGCTCGCCCGGATCAGTTCGTTGAAGACCTGTTGCTCGAGCTCACTGTCTCCCCAGGCCCAGGCGAACGAACCGGGGATCGCGTTGCGCACGTAGTAGTCGAGCGCCCGCTGATACTCGATCGTGCCCGGCGGATAGAAGCCACCCGATGGGATGAACAGCGATCGGGCGAGCAGCCACTTGTCCCCGTTGAACGTCGTCGGATCGGTCTCGGGCTGGATGCCGGGCTGTCGAGGATCGGCATCGAAGGCGCCGCTCGCGGCGAAGTGCGCCATCGCTTCGTAGTAATCGAACACGGTATCGCGGCGCACGCCGGTGCTGATGCGGCGTGCCACGGACCACGCCAGATCCTTGTAGAGGCGTTCCCGCGACCGTGCCTCACCGCGCCGATCCAGATACGAGACCCATGCCCACGCCTCGACGACCGCGTACGGCACCCACCGCTCGGCGCCCAGCATGAGTTGACCGGTTCCCGGCAGAAGTGCGGAGGCCGCCAGCGCCAGTCCGGGCAGCCGGTGCAAGGGGTCTCCGTCCTGGGTCAGGTCCGCGAGGGGCAGCGCAGGGCCCGGCCGTAACGGGTCGCTGGACCGGGGGGCAACCTGGGCATCCGCCGGGCCGGCGCAGGCCGCCAGCGCACAGCCCAGCAGCGCGCGGAGCGCCCAGACCCGTGACCCGCTCATGCGCCCGTCAGAAGCGGATGCCGAACGTGACCTGGAGCGGTTCGGAATCGTCGATGGGGGAGGAGACGAACGACTTCGAGACGCCGATCTGGAAGCGGTCGTAGACCAGGCCGACGCCCACTGCGGCGCCACCGGTGAGACCGGCGCCCCCCGCATAGCCCAGCCAGAGGAACATCGTTTCCTCCAGCGAGAGTTCGGCACCCACGTTGATCTGGCTCTGTGACCGGTTTCGCGGATTGGCGAGCACGTCCACGACGAGCCAGGCCGTCACCGTCGTGTCGGCGGCGAAATGGTGGGCCAGCTCGTAGGCGCTCCCGATACGTACGCGCGTCGGCATCGGTGACGCCTGTCCCGCATTGATCACCTGCAACGGGAATCCAAGGTGCACGACCGACGCGCCCAGCTCGAGCGACTCGATGCGCGGCGGCTTGACCTGCACGCCCAGATCCACACCGTGCGTCGTCGCGGAGAAGCCCTCGACGCCGCAGAACCCGCGACAGTCCTGGCGGAACTGATACAGCTTGTAGTTCACGCCCGCGTTGATCCCGGTCATGACGCGCGTCGCGTACGTCGCCGTCAGAATCTGTTCCAGCACGCCGATCCTGCCCGTGGGGTTGCCATTCGGATCCCGCGCATCCTGTTCGCCGTGATCCACCAGCCGGTAACTCAGTGCGAACGAACCCGCCACCTCGGATCGCACCAGCAGTGTGAAGGTATTGGACTGCTCGAGTGACGTTCGTGTGTTGTGCACCAGAAACTCGTCGTCCGGCACGTCCGCCAGCGTTGCGGGATTCGCGAAGAGCGACGCCGGCGACGTGCGCGCCGTGATCGCGTCCCCCAGACCCAGCGCGCGCGCGCCGACCGAGAACAGCAGCGGCAGACAGCACTCGGTCGCGGGCACCGGGTTCGAGGTGCCCTGTGCCAGCAGCGGCGCGTGCGCCAGTACACTCACGACACACGCCAGGACACCCGTTGCCCGATGCCGGCCCCGCGACACCCCGCACCCGTCGTCCGTGTCTCCGCGGTCAGAGCGGTTTGGCCTCATCCACCAGCATGATGGGGATGTCGTCACGCACTTCGTAGCGCAACCTGCACGCGTGGCAGACCAGCTCGTTGTCGCGTTCCCGGTATTCCAGCTCGCCCTTGCACTTCGGACAGACCAGGATGTCCCTCATTTCCTTGTCGAGCATCTCCGCCTCGCGTACGCGTTCAGACTTCCCCGCCGGCCTCTGATGGGACCGGGTATCCAAGGTACTTCAATGTGGCCGGCTTGCGTCGCCAGCCTGCCAGCGTCTTGACCCAGAGATCGAGATAGACGTGCGTTCCCGTGAACGCCTCGACCTTTTCCCGTGCCAGGACGCCCAGCTCCTTCAGCCGGCTCCCGCCGGCGCCGATCAGGATCCCCTTCTGGCTGCTCCGCTCCACGTAGATCACCGCCCGAATGTAGATCGGCTCCTCGCTCTCTCGATACGTCTCGACCCGGACGGCCGTCGCGTAGGGAATCTCCTGCTCGTACAACTCGAACACGGCCTCCCGGATCAGCTCGCCGACGAAGAAGCGCACGGGCTGTACGGCCAGATCGTCCTCGGGATACAGGAACGGCCCCGCGGGCAGCCGCTCCCGCACACGCTCGAGCAGCGTGTCCAGCCCCTGCCCTTCCGCCGCAGAAACGTACAGGGCCTCGGTCCTCAGAGCGGCGGCCGCCCACATCTCGTGGGCGCGCAGCGCATCCGAGCGCCCCGCGTCGATCTTGCTGATCGCCACGACCACGGCAGGCCCTCGCTCAGCCAGAGCCGCCGTGACTTCCGCCGCCGGCACGTCGCCCGGGCGCGTCGCGTCCAGCAGGAGCAGCACGACGTCCGCATCTGCCAGAGCCGTGCCCGCCTCCATCAGCATGGCCCGGTGCAACAGATACTGCGGCTCCACCAGGCCGGGCGTGTCCACGAAGATGATCTGGGTGTCCGCCGCAGTCAGGATCCCTCGCACCGACTCGCGCGTCGTCTGCGGCCGCGCGGTCACGATGCTCAGCTTCTCGCCAAGCAGCGCATTCAGCAGCGTCGACTTGCCCGCGTTCGGTCGGCCGACCAGCGCGACGGTGCCGCACCGCGTGACCGCAACTTCGCCTGCCTCTTCGATTTGCATGGCCCCGCCGAATATGCGTGTGCCGGCTTCCCGGACGCAACGCGTCGACCGGACACCGAGAGCCCGAAACGACGACGCCCCGGCTCCGCTTCGAGCGGAACCGGGGCGTCCTCATGCAGGCCGGCGACGACGTACTCTCCCACC
>JBFFZF010000243.1:0-6613 GCA_041568755.1 Longimicrobiales bacterium
ACCTTCGCCATGATCTCGTCGGCCTTCGACTTGGGCACTTCCTCGTACCGCGAGAACTGCATCGAGTAGACCGCACGACCCTGCGTGATCGAGCGCAGCTGTGTCGAGTAGCCGAACATCTCGGACAGCGGGACGCTCGCCCCGATCACCTGCGCGTCGCCGCGCTGCGTCATGCCGCCGATCCGGCCGCGCCGGCTCGACAGGTCTCCGATCACATCGCCCATGTAGTCGGCCGGCGTCACGACCTCGACGTCCATGATCGGCTCGAGCAGCACCGGCTGCGCGCGCCGCACGGCTTCCTTGAACGCCATGGAGCCGGCAATCTTGAAGGCCATCTCGCTGGAGTCGACCTCGTGGTAGCTGCCGTCGATCAGCTCGACGCGCACATCCACGATCGGATAGCCGGCCAGCACGCCGGTCTCCATCGCTTCCTTTATGCCCTGCTCGGTGGGCCCGATGTACTCACGCGGCACCGAGCCGCCCACGATCTTGTCCTCGAACGCGAAGCCCTGGCCGGGCGCCTGCGGGTGCAGGTTGATCACCACGTGACCGTACTGGCCGCGCCCGCCGGACTGGCGGACGAAGCGGCCCTCGACTTTCTCCGCGGAGACGCGCACCGTCTCGCGATAGGCGACCTGCGGCCGGCCGATGTTGGCGTCGACCTTGAACTCGCGCTGCATGCGATCGACGATGATCTCGAGGTGCAGCTCGCCCATGCCGCTGATGATCGTCTGACCGGTTTCCGGGTCCGTGTGCACCCGGAACGTCGGATCTTCCTCGGACAGCTTCTGCAGCGCGGCGCCCAGCTTGTCCTGGTCCGCCTTCGTCCGCGGCTCGATCGCGACGCTGATGACCGGCTCCGGGAAGCGCATGGCCTCCAGGATCACCGCGTGGTCGGCCGAGCACAGCGTATCGCCCGTGCGCGTGTCCTTCAGCCCGATGGCTGCGGCGATGTCGCCGGCGTAGACCTCGTCGATCTCCTCGCGCCGGTTGGCATGCATCTGCAGCAGCCGCCCGATGCGCTCCCGCCGGTCCTTCGTCGAGTTGTGGACGTAGGACCCGGCCGGCAGCGAACCCGAGTAGACGCGGAAGTAGGTGAGCTTCCCGACGTACGGGTCCGTGAGGATCTTGAAAGCGAGCGCCGCGAACGGCGCCGAATCCTCCGGGGGCCGCTCGACGATCGTCGAGTCGTTGTACGGCACGTGGCCCCGGATCGGCGGCACGTCGATGGGCGAGGGCAGGTAGTCGATGACGGCGTTGAGCAGCTGCTGGACGCCCTTGTTCTTGAACGCCGTGCCGCACAGGACGGGCACCACGGCGCCGGCGAGCGTCGCCTTGCGGATGGCCGAGCGCAGCTCCGTCTCGTCCGGTTCGTGGCCCTCCAGGTAGCGCTCCAGGAGCGCCTCATCGTGTTCGACGGCGGCCTCGATCAGTTCGTGGCGCAGCTGGTCGACCCTTGCCTTGAGCGCATCCGGCACCGGCCCTTCGCTCCACTTCACGCCCAGCGAATCGTCGTCGTACACAAGCTCGATGTTGCGCACGATGTCGACCATCCCGGTGAACAGCTCGCCCTGGCCGAGCGGGTAGTGCACCGGGAACGCCTTCGCGCCGAGCCGGTCCCGGATCATGTCGATCACGTTGTCGAAGTCGGCACCGACGCGGTCCATCTTGTTGACGAAAGCGATGCGCGGGACGCCGTACCGGTCCGCCTGGCGCCAGACCGTCTCCGACTGAGGCTCGACGCCGCCCACCGCGCAGAACACGGCCACGGCGCCGTCCAGTACGCGCAGACTGCGCTCGACCTCGACCGTGAAGTCGACGTGGCCGGGCGTGTCGATGATGTTGATCCGGTAGTCCTGCTCGAGCCGCTTCCAGAAACAGGTCGTCGTCGCCGACGTGATCGTGATACCGCGCTCCTGTTCCTGCTCCATCCAGTCCATGGTCGCCGCACCTTCGTGCACTTCGCCCATGCGATGGATGCGGCCCGTGTAATACAGGATGCGCTCCGTCGTCGTCGTCTTCCCGGCATCAATGTGCGCCATGATGCCGATGTTGCGAAGCCTGGCGAGCGGTGTCTCTCTTGGCATATTCCTTCAGGACCGAACAGTCGTATCCGTGGTTTCCGCCCCGCCTACCAGCGGTAATGCGCGAAAGCCTTGTTGGCCTCCGCCATGCGGTGCGTGTCATCCTTCTTCTTGATCGTGTTGCCTTCGTTGCGCGCCGCCGCCATCAACTCCGCAGCCAGCCGCTCCGCCATCGTCTTGTCACCGCGGTCCCGCGCGAACCCGACCAGCCATTTCATGGCCAGCGCGTTGCGCCGCTCCGGGCGCACCTCGACGGGGACCTGGTATGTGGCGCCACCGACGCGCCGGCTCTTCACTTCGAGGACCGGCTTCGCGTTGTTCAGCGCCTGCTTGAACACGTTCATCGCCGGCTGGCCGGTCTTCTCCTCGACGATACGCATCGCCTCGTAGAAGATGCGCTCCGCCGTGGACTTCTTGCCCTCCAGCATGAGCGCGTTGATGAACTTGGTGACCGTCGTCGATCCGTAGCGCGGATCGGGCGGGACCTCGCGCCGGACGGCGCTCTGGCGTCGACTCATGACTTCGGCCTCTTCGTGCCGTACTTCGACCGGCTCTGGTTCCTGTCGTTGACGCCGCTCGCGTCGAGCGTGCCGCGGATGATGTGGTAGCGGACGCCCGGCAGATCTTTCACGCGGCCGCCGCGGATCAGCACGATCGAGTGCTCCTGGAGGTTGTGACCTTCGCCCGGAATGTACGCGGTCACCTCGTGCCCGTTCGTGAGCCGGACACGCGCGACCTTGCGCAGCGCGGAGTTCGGCTTCTTGGGCGTCGTGGTGTAGACGCGCGTGCACACGCCCCGTTTCTGCGGGTTACCCTGCAGCGCGGGGGCCTTGTTCTTCTTTTCCACCTTCCGTCGTCCTGCACGGACGAGCTGATTGATGGTGGGCATGGTCCTCGAGAGCCTCGTGGAATTCATCGAAAAAACGCGGGGACCCATGGTCCGGTCCCCGCCTGGCCGTACAATTGCCACGGCAGACTGGGAAAGTTAAGCGGAGGTATGGGGCCTGTCAAGCAGCCGCGGGCCCCGGAGTTGTTGAAATCGCAACGGGTTGGCCGGGGCTCGCGGGGTCGGCCGGCCGGAGGTGGCCGCCCCCGGGGCCTGGCGACGACGCGAGGCGTCCTCGCCGGGCCCCGGAGCGGCCGATCGGCGCTGGAAGAGATCCGGGCGGGCCTACTCGGCTTCGCCCTCTTCCTCGGCGCCGGCCGGCAGGGGTGCGAGGCCGGGGAACAGTTCCCGCTCGCGGGCCGCCAGGCTGTCGGCCTCGGCGGGCGGCTCGAAGTCGACCTTGAACTCGATGTCGTGGCCGCGGAATATGCCGGTCCCGGCCGGGATCAGGTGGCCGATGATGATGTTTTCCTTCAGACCGACCAGCTCGTCGCGCGCGCCGCGCACGGCGGCGTCCGTGAGGACGCGGGTCGTCTCCTGGAACGAGGCCGCGCTGATGAACGACTGCGTGGTCAGGCTGGCCTTGGTGATGCCCAGGAGCAGCGGCTCGGAGCGCGCGGGCGTCTTGCCCTTGGCAATCAGCTGCTGGTTGTTCTCCCGGAAGAGCACGCGGTCGACGTGTTCGCCCTCGAGGAACTCGCTGTCGCCCGAGTCGGTGATGCGCACCTTCTGGAGCATCTGCCGGACGATCACGCCGATGTGCTTGTCATTGATCTTCACGCCCTGCAGGCGGTAGACCTCCTGGACCTCGTTGAGCAGGTACTCCTGCACGGCGCGCGGCCCCTTGATGCGCAGCACGTCGTGCGGGTTGACGGGGCCCTCGGACAGCCGGTCGCCGGCGCGCACCAGGTCCCCGTCGTGGACGCGCAGGTGCTTGCCCACGGGGACCTCGTACACGCGCTCCGGCCCGCTCGTCGGGACGACGATGATCTCGCGCTTGCCGCGCTTGATCTCGCCGAAGCGGATCGAGCCGTCGATCTCGGTGATGACGGCCGGATCCTTCGGCTTGCGGGCCTCGAACAGCTCGGCGACGCGCGGCAGGCCGCCCGTGATGTCGCGGGTCTTGTAGACCTCACGGGAGATCTTGGCCAGCGTCGTGCCCGGCTCGAGGAGGTCCTCGTCGTGCACGGTGAGCTGGGCGCCGACGGGCACGATGAACTCGCGCAGCTTCTCCTTCCCCTTGCGGTCCCAGATCTCGATCATCGGGTGGAGCCGCTTCTCGCGGTCTTCGATGATGACGAGCTGGCGCCGGCCGGTCGATTCGTCGAGTTCCTCGCGCACGGTCTCATCTTCGACGATGTCGACGAAGCGGACCTTGCCGCCGAAGTCGGTGACGATCGGTTCGGAGTACGGGTCCCACGCGAAGAGCAGGTCCCCGGACTCGATGTGCTGGCCATCGTTGCAGGCCAGTGTCGCACCGTACGGCACGGCCAGACGGCTGCGCACGGCTCCTTCCTTGGTCCGCATCACGATCTCGCCTTCACGGCTGGTCACGATCCGCTCGCCGTTGGGCGTCTCCACGAATGTGACACGCTCGAAGGAGGCGTGGCCGTCGACCTTGGACTTGCGCTGCGTCTGCGCCGCGATGCGAGCGGCGGTGCCACCGATGTGGAAGGTACGCAGCGTGAGCTGCGTGCCGGGCTCGCCGATCGACTGCGCGGCCAGGATGCCGACGGCTTCGCCCAGATCGACGATGTTCATGGTGGCCAGATTGCGGCCGTAACACATGCGACAGATACCGCGCCGCGATTCGCAGGTCAGGACGCTGCGGATCTTCACGGCCTGGATGCCCGCGTCCTCTATGTCGTCGGCCGCCTCCTCGTCGACGAGCTCGCCGGCGTTCACGATGAGTTCGCCGTCGATGGGATCGTAGACGTCCTCGAGCGCGGCGTTGCCGACGATGCGGTCCTTGAGCGGCTCGATGATGTCCTCGCCTTCCTTCAGCGCGGTCATTTCGACGCCCAGGATCGTGCCGCAGTCCTCCTCGCAGATCGTGACGTCCTGCGCGACGTCGACGAGCCGGCGCGTCAGGTAGCCGGCGTCCGCGGTCTTGAGCGCGGTGTCGGCCAGGCCCTTGCGCGCACCGTGCGTCGAGATGAAGTACTCGAGGACGGTCAGGCCCTCGCGGAAGTTCGACTTGATGGGGCTCTCGATGATCTCGCCGATGCCGCCCGTGAGCTTCTTCTGCGGCTTGGCCATCAGCCCGCGCATGCCGGCCAGCTGACGCATCTGGTCGCGGTTCCCGCGCGCGCCGGAGTTCATCATCATGAACACCGGATTGAAACCGTCGTTGGCGCGTTCGAGGCGCCGCACCATGGCGTCGGCGACGTCGTTGTTGGCGTGCGTCCAGGTGTCGATGACCTTGTTGTAGCGCTCGCCGTTCGAGATGACGCCGTGCTGGTACGCGCGGGTGAAGCGGGCCACCTCGTCCTCCGCCTCGCGCAGGATCGGGTCCTTCTCGGGCGGCACGACCAGGTCGGTCAGGCCGACGGAGATGCCGCCCAGCGTGGCGTAGCGGAAGCCGAAGTCCTTGAGCGCATCGAGGAACTCCGTCGTCCGGCGCAGCCCGACGTGACGGTAGGACTGGAAGATGACTTCGCCCAGTTCCTTCTTGCCCATCGTCTGGTTCCAGAAGCCCAGCTCCTCGGGCACGACCGAGTTGAAGATGATGCGGCCGGCCGTCGTGCGGACCCAGCGGCCGCGCGGCTCATCGTCGGCCACCTCCCCCACATTGGGCCGCTCGACCCAGAACCAGCACGGCGTGTGCTGGCGCACGCGCCCCAGCGCCACGGCCGTCTCGGCCTCGGCGAAGCGGCCGAAGCGGGGCGCTTCCGCGTAGACGCGGTCCATGGTCGAGGTCGCCTTCTCGCGCCGGTCCCGGGAGGCGCGGCCCTGGGCCAGCGTGTCCTCCGCGTCACCCACTTCGAGCGGCGACTTGGTCAGGTAGTAGCAGCCGATGACCATGTCCTGCGACGGACTCGCCACGGGGCGTCCGTTCGACGGCAGCAGGATGTTGTTGGACGCGAGCATGAGCACACGGGCTTCGAGCTGCGCCTCGAAGCTGAGCGGCACGTGTACGGCCATCTGGTCGCCGTCGAAGTCCGCGTTGAAGGCGGCGCACACCAGCGGGTGAATGCGGATCGCCTTGCCCTCGACCAGCACCGGCTCGAAGGCCTGGATGCCCAGGCGGTGCAGCGTGGGCGCGCGGTTGAGCAGCACGGGGTGGTCGCGGATGATGCCTTCCAGCACCTCGTAGACCTTCGGATCGTCGCGCTCGACCAGCTTCTTCGCACGCTTGACCGTCTCCGCCTCGCCGCGCTTCTCCAGTTCGTGGATGATGAACGGCTTGAACAGCTCGACCGCCATCAGCTTGGGCAGGCCGCACTGGTGCAGCTTGAGCTCCGGGCCGACCACGATGACCGAACGGCCCGAGTAGTCGACGCGCTTGCCCAGCAGATTCTGGCGGAACCGGCCCTGCTTGCCCTTGAGCATGTCGGACAGAGACTTCAGCGGACGCTTGCCCCGGCCCCGGATCGCCTTGGAGCGACGGCCGTTGTCGAACAGCGCGTCCACGGCCTCCTGC
>JBFFZF010000244.1:0-6565 GCA_041568755.1 Longimicrobiales bacterium
CGCCGCAATCCGTTCCCCCATCCTCCATCCCCAAATCCCATCCCCCTACCCGCCGTTCAAAACGCAAACAGCTTCGTCACCTTCAGCGTCAGCACCCGATCCGCAACTACATCGGTGCCCAGGCTGCGCCGCTCCGTGAACACGAGGAACACGTCACTGAGGGGCGCGTGGATGAAGTTGACCCGGATGTTCGTGACGAGCTCGTCGGTCGATTCGATGTACTGTACGAACGCGGAGGCGAACAGGCGCGTCGAGGCGGCGTAGCGGATGCGGCCGCCCACGATGTCGGCCTGCGCGCCCGTGCCGCCCAGCGTCACGTCGTTGCGCTGGCCGAAAGCCTCGATGCCCAGGTGCGGGCTGGGCCGGAACTCGGCCCTGGCCGTGAGGCTGGTGCGCTCGCCATCGAAGAAATCGCCCTTCGAGACGCCGATGGTGCCGGCCAGCCGGCGTGCACCGCTGGCCGTGTACTGGGCGGAGAACGTGCCGTACTCGTAGTCGCCGGCCGCGAGCTGCACGCCCGCGATGCGTGTGGGTTCGAGCAGCCGCTCGAAGCGGTCCTCGTAGCCGATGTTCAGGATCCCGCCGTCCGCGAAGCTGACGGCCAGGCCCGGGCTGACCCAGCGGGTCTCGAGCACGCCATCCAGGTTCTCGACCGCGGACACGTCGACGAACGGATTGATCTCCTGGATCTTCGGGAGGTCCGGCTGCGGGTGCGCGCCGAAGGTGGCGAACGCCTGGCGCAGGTCGGTGCGCTGGATGAAGCCTACGCTCGGGTTGAACCCATCGCCCACGTGCTTCACGAACGCGGACGTGTTCCACAGCGGATCGCGCCAGGCGACCTGCAGGAACCCCGAGGTCCGATCGCCCTCCGCGAGCGGATCGTCCGTTGCGGCCAGGTACGTGTTGACGAGCATGTAGCGGAGCAGCCGGAAATTGGCGTCCAGGCCCAGGCTCCGGTTGTACTGGTCGGTGGCCTCTTCGCTGGTGCCCTGGCGGTTGACGAACAGCAGGCCGACATCGGCGGTCGACCCGAAGTTCTGGCGCAGGCGCGCCACCGCGAAGTTCTCCGCGGGCGATGATCCGCTCGCGCGCGTCTGCATGTCGAGCAGCCCGATCTCCGTGTTGCCGGCGCGGCCGGACAGGCGGGCGCCGCCCAGGATCGGGAGGGGCCGGCGGTCCCGAGACAGGCCAACGGCGCGCGAGTAGAACAGCTTGAAATCACGCGGGCTCGAGCCGGTGCGCGTGTTGCGCTCCGTGACATCGCCCAGCGTGAAGATGCCGTCGTTCTCGAGGAAGAAGTCCCGCTTCTCCGGGAAGAACAGCGAGAAGCGGGTCAGGTTGACCTGCTCCTGGTCGACCTCGACCTGCGAGAAGTCGGTGAGCGCGGTCAGGTCGAGCGTCAGCCGTGACGTCAATCCGTACTTGAGGTCCAGTCCGACGTCGACATCGCCGCCGGTCTCGCCCAGCGCGTCGCGCGCCGTGCCGCCCAGGTTGCCGCCGCTCACGTACGGCTTGATCGTGAGGTTGCGGCCCTGACGCAGCTGCCGCAGCCCCGTGAGCGTGCCCGCGCGCGAGGCCTTGTGCACGCGGAACTGCCGCTGCAGCGGTGCCCAGTAGCTGTCCTCGTTCAGGCGCCGGACGCGCCGGCCGAAGTTGAGGCCCCAGTCCTGGTCGACGCCGGTGCGGAAGCGGAGCGTGCGCAGCGGGATCGCCATCTCGGCCGCCCAGCCGTCCTCGTAGACCATCGTCTTCGTCTCGATGACGCCTTCCCACGAACGGTTCACTTCGCGGCTGTCGTTGAAGGATTGCGCATCGAACAGCGCGCCGGCCGGGCTGAGCGCGAACATGATGCCGTTCTGCCGGTCCATGAACGCGTCGAGCATGACACTGAACAGATCGGCATCGTGCGTGTCGAAATCCTGCTCCAGGCCGGGCGAGTACAGTCTTCCCGGCTGGCTGTCGTACATGTACGCGCCGATGTAGAGGTACTCGCCATCGATCAGGACGCGGGCCACCGTGCGCTCACTCGCCGGGTAGCCATCGCGCGGCAGCGCCGTGATGAAGTCCGTCGCCGAGTCGGCGCGCAGCCAGGCCGGCTCGTCCAGCCGGCCGTCGATGCGAATCGGCTCCGCGATCCGCAGCGCGCTCAGCATCGGGCGAGGCACGTGCTCCGGATTCACCGGCGTGACCGGTGCGGTGCGGCTGTCCGCCCCGCCGGCCTGTGCCCGCGCGGCACCCGGCAGCCCGAGGGCTGTGACCACGAAAAAGGCGCACACGAGGCGTGCGCGCCGGCGCGGGTCTGCGGTTCTTCGCACTGCAGCAAGCATCGACTCCACCTGCTCCTGCTCGGTCGTCAGCGTGTCCAGGGCCGTCCGGACCTACAGGGACGACTGAGGGAGTGTAGACGTTGGCGGCGGCCCTTGTCGAGCGGCTCTCGCCAGCCTGCCGTCCCGAGATCCACGATCCGGGCACGGGCACCCGCGGCTTGCCACGCCGGGGGCCGGCCCGGCAGCTTGGCCCGGACCACGGCCCGGCACGGGCCCGCGACGATCCCCGCACCGAGCACGCATGCGATCCCGAATCCCGTGCCGTCCTGCGGTCCCGGCGGCCGCCCTCGCCGCGCTTGCGCTCGCCGTCGCGGGTGTTGCCCTGACCGGTTGCGGCGCCGGCGATGCGGTCCCGTCCCGTCTCATCCTCGCGTCGACGACGTCGACCGAGGACTCCGGACTGTTCGACGCGCTGATCCCGGCGTTCGAGAAGGCCAACCCGGGCGTCGACGTGGTCGTGATCGCGGTCGGCACCGGCGAGGCCCTCGAGCTGGGCCGTCGAGGCGATGCGGATGTCGTGCTCGTGCACGCGCCCGCGGCGGAGTCCGCGTTCGTGGCCGCGGGCCACGGCACGGAACGACGGGCCGTCATGGTCAACGATTTCGTAATCGTCGGGCCAGCTGCGGATCCGGCCGGCATCGCGGGCGGCGCGGACGCGGCGGCGGCCCTGCGCAGGATCGCCGCCGCGGGCGTGCCCTTCCTGTCGCGCGGCGATGACAGCGGCACGCACCGCAAGGAGCGCGCGCTGTGGACGGCTGCCGGGATCGAGCCGGAAGGGGCGTGGTACCTGGAAGCCGGTCAGGGTATGGGCGATGTCCTGGCCATCGCGGGCGAGAGGCGCGCCACCACGCTCTCCGACCGGGCCACCTTCCTCGCGCTGGGTGTGCGACACGGGCTGGTCGTCCTGGTCGAAGGCGATCCGGCGCTGCTCAACCCGTACGCCGTGATACCGGTGACCGGCGCGCGCAATGCGGCCGGCGCCCGCCGCTTCGCCGACTGGATCACCTCGCCCGCCGGACAGGCCGTCATCGCGGACTTCGGCGTCGAACGGTTCGGCCAGCCGTTGTTCCGGCCCGCGGCAATGCCGCGTTAGCGCGGGGCGCGCGATGGAGCTCCTGAGCGAGGCGATCGGCGAGGCCATCCGGCTGCTCGTGCGCCGGGATCCGTACGTGATGGGCGTGCTGGCACGCTCGCTCGAGGTCTCCGGCGCGGCCATCCTGCTGGGTGCGCTGCTGGGCATGCCCATCGGCATCGGCGTCGGCCTCGGCCGGTTCCGCGGGCGCGGCCTGCTCGTCGCGCTCATCCACACCGGCTTCGCGCTGCCGCCCACCGTCGTCGGCCTGTTCGTCTACATCGTGCTGTCGCGCAGCGGCCCGCTGGGCATGCTCGAGATGCTGTACACGACGCGCGCGATGATCCTGGCGCAACTCGTGATCGCGACGCCCTACATCGCCGGCATCACGCTGGCCGCCGTGCAGGCCGTGCCGCGCGACGCGGGCCTCCAGGCAAGAGCGCTCGGCGCGACCCGCGTGCAGGCCGTACTGGCGCACGTCCGGGAAGCCCGGCTCGGCATGGGCGCGGCCCTGATCGCCGGCTTCGGCTCCATCTTCAGCGAGGTCGGCGCCGTCATGATCGTCGGCGGCAACGTCCTCGGCGAAACGCGCGTGCTGACGACCGCGATCGTGCTGGAGACGCGCCGCGGCAACTTCGCGATCGCGATGGCGCTCGGGCTGATCGTGCTCGCTACGGCCTTCGCCGTGAACCTGATCCTGACAAGATTGCAGCAGAAGCACGGCGGCGACGGCACGTGGCAGGCCACCGTGGAACGGACATGGGCATGACGCCGCTCCTGCACGTCGAGGGCCTGGTCCGCGCGTTCGGGACGCGCCGCGTCGTCGACATCGACAGCCTGTCCGTGATGGCCGGCGAGATCGTGGCGGTGCTCGGGCCGAACGGGGCCGGCAAGAGCACGCTGTTCCGCACGCTGCTGCTGCTCGAGCCCGCGGACGGAGGCCGCATCGCCTTCGACGGCCGGACAATCCGTGCCGGCGACACGGCGGCGATGCGCCGCATGGCTGGCGTGTTCCAGCGTCCGTTCGCGTTCGCCGGGACCGTAGCGGACAACGTGGCCTACGGACTGCGCGTGCGCGGCGTCGGCAGGGCGGAACGCCGCAGCCGCGCGCTCGAGGCCCTCGACTGGCTGGGCGTCGCGCAGCTGGCCGGCGCGCCCATGCACGCGCTGTCCGGCGGCGAACAGCAGCGCGTCGCGCTGGCCCGCGCGCTGGTACTCGAGCCTGATCTGCTGCTGCTGGACGAGCCCAGCGCAAACCTCGACATCACCGTCCGCCGCCGCTTCCGCGAGGACCTGGAACGCACCGTCCGGCAGCACGCGCGCGCGGTCCTGCTGATCACGCACGATGCCGGTGATGCATTTGCGCTGGCCGATCGCATCGCCGTCATGGAGTCCGGCCGGATCACGCAACTGGGCGCGCCCGAGGACCTGGTCGTCGAGCCGGCCTCGCCGTTCGTCGCCGCGTTCGCCGGCGCAGAGCTGCTGCTCGATGGCACGGTCCGCTCCGTCGAGGACGGGCTGGTCACGATCGCGCTGCCGGGCGGGGCGCACGCCGTCGCAGCGGCGGGCGTGCCGGCGAGGTTGCGTGCGGGCCAGGCCGTGCACCTGGCGTATCGGCCCGAGGACGTGACGCTCTCCGCGCACGAGGCTCCGACCACGAGCGCGCGCAACGGATTCGCCGTGCGTGTGGCCGCACTCGTACCGGCGGGTGGCCTGGTCCGCGTCCGCCTCAGCGGTGTGGTGCCGCTCGTCGCGCTGGTCACGCGCGACAGCGTCGCGCGGCTGGGCCTCGAGGTCGGCGCCGAGACGCAGGCCTGGCTCAAGGCGAGCGCGCTGCGCGTCTACGCCGCCGGAACGGAGTGAGCAGCCTACGAGGGTGAACTCGTGAAGATCCCGACGACGGTGTCGCGCAGGAAGGCGAAGAAGCCGTACACGAACTGGCGCGATTCCGCACTGGCGTAGTTCTCGAGGACGAAGTAGCCGAGCGCGACGAACAGCCCCATCACGAGCAGCTTCTTCGCGAGCCGCAGCGTGTGACGGCCCAGACCCAGCAACTTCGGCGTCAGGCTGCGGCGGCGGGGGCGCGCGGCCTGCGCGGCCTCCGGCGCGCCGCTCGGGCGCAGCCACGGCACGCGCCGTTCGATCGCCGCGCAGAGCTGGTCCAGGTCGTGGTCCCAGCTGCGATCCGCCATGATGTGAGCCTGCACGGCACAGATCGGACGCAGCGACTCCGGCAGCTCGTCCGGCGCCGGCATCGTGGCTGCGCCGACGAGCAGCGGGATGATCGGGACGCCGTGCTCCATGGCCGTCTCGACCTCGAGGCGCACCCAGTCGTCCTCATTGTCCAGACGGCGCGCGCCGTCCGCGTCGCGCATGTCGAGCCAGTCCGGGCCGATGACCAGGAGCAGCAGCGACGACGTGGACACCTGCCGGCGCAGCAGCGTGGCGAAGTCGGTGCCCGGCACGATCTCGATGTCGCGGAACACGCGGCCCTCGCCGTAGCGCTCGGCCAGGTCGTCCGCAACGCGTCCCGCATGGCCCTGGCTGTCCGATCTGCGGTAACCGACGAAGATGCTCACACGTCCCCCGGCACGGCGTCCGACCCCGTCAGATCTCGCGGCGACGCATCAGGTCGGTGATGTGGTCCGACGTGCGCCAGGAGAGGGCGAGGATCGTCCAGGTGGGGTTCTTGTCGGATTGCGTGACGAAGGGCGCGCCGTCGGCGATGAACAGGTTCGGGACGTCGTGCGTCCGGCACCAGCCGTCCACGACGGACGTCGAGGGGTCCGCGCCCATGCGCGCGGTGCCCAGCTCGTGGATGATCTCGCCGCCCGCCGTGATGCCGTAACCCCGCTCGGGCCCCGGCATCTCGTTCCACGGCGTGCCACCCAGCTCATGGATGAGCGCGCGGAACGTCTCCTGCATGTGCTTGACCTGCAGGTACTCGTAGTCGCTCCACTGCCAGTGGAAGCGCAACACGGGAATGCCCCACTGGTCGACCGCGCCCGGGTCGATCTCGCAGTAGCAGTTCTCGTTCGAGACCATCTCACCACGGCCGGAGAAGCCGAGCGTGCACGCGTAGTACCGGCGGTAATCGTCCTTCAGCTGCTGGCCCCAGCCGCCGCCGCCCGGGTAGTTTTGGATGCCGCCCAGGATGCCGTAGCCC
>JBFFZF010000245.1:0-6527 GCA_041568755.1 Longimicrobiales bacterium
ATGAAGGCCGCGCCGGCCGACTTCCGCACACCGCTCCTGGTGCTGCCGCTGCAGCAGGGGCAGGCGCCCGACACCGGGCTCGATGCCGCGACGGGCGGTGTGCTCAGCGCGGCGATCGCGCGCGGCGATTTCCGCGGCAGGAAGGACGATGTCCTCCTGGTCGCTGTAGCCGGGTCGCGCATCGAACGTGTCGTCATGGTCGGCACGGGCAAGACGGAAGAGGCCTCGCTGGAGCGGCTGCGGCGCGCGATCGGCCACGGCGTGCGCACCGCCGAACGACTGCGTCAGGGCGCCATCGCGGTGTGGCTCGATGCGGCCATGCCGGGAGGGTACGTCCCGGACGCGGGGATCGCCGCGAGCGTCATTGTAGAGACGGCGCTGGTCGCGGCCTGGGACTACCGCGATCTCAAGACGCCCAAACCGGAAGACCCGCATACGCCGGTCGAGGCCGTGACGTTGTTCGTCACCGATACGCCGGAGGACGGGGCGCGGCGAGGCGCCGGGTACGGCGCCACGGTGGCAGGTGGCGTCAACCTGGCGCGCGGCCTGGCCACGCGGCCGGGCAACATCGCGACGCCGGCGTTCCTGGCCGAGACGGCGCAGAACATCGCGGACCGGTGGGGCATGCGCTGCACGGTGCTGGACCGCGCCGGGATCACGCGCGAGGGCTTGAAGGCGCTCCTGGCCGTGGCCCAGGGCAGCGAACAGGAACCGCGCTTCATCGTCCTCGAACACCGGGCGGGCGGGGACCGGCCACCGGTGGTCATCATCGGGAAGGGCGTGACGTTCGACTCCGGCGGCATCTCGCTGAAGCCGGCCGAGCGCATGGAGGAGATGAAGTACGACATGTCCGGCGCGGCTGCCGTGCTGGGCGCGATGCAGGCGTTCGGCGAGATGGGTCTGCGCGCCAACGTGATCGGCATCGTACCGGCCACGGAAAACCTGCCCTCGGGCACTGCGGTCAAACCCGGCGACGTGATCGGGTCCCTGGACGGCAAGACGATCGAGGTGGTGAACACGGACGCAGAGGGCCGGCTGATTCTGGCCGATGCGCTGGCCTGGGCGAAGCGCTACGAGCCCGCCGCCATGCTCGACGCTGCGACGTTGACCGGGGCCGTGGTCATCGCGCTCGGCCATCACGCGATCGGACTGATGGGCAACGACGATGCCCTCGTCGATGAGGTGCAACACACCGGCGAGCGAGCGGGCGAGCGGTGCTGGCCTCTGCCGCTCTGGGCCGAATACCGCGAGCAGATCGACAGCCCGGTGAGTGATGTGAAGAACACCGGTGGCCGGCCGGCAGGCTCGATCACGGCCGGCTGGTTCCTGCGTGAGTTCGCCGGCGACGTGCCATGGGCGCATCTGGACGTTGCGGGCACCGCCTGGCGTGATGATGCGGCACCTTACCTGCGCAAAGGCGCGACGGGAGTCCCGACGCGGATCTTCATCGAGTGGGTGCGGGCACGCGCGGAGCGTTGAGCCGGCCGCTCCGCAGGGCAGGTCCGGCGGCAGCCCTCGCTCTTGCCGCGCAGATCGCGTGCGCCGCGGCTGCCACGGCACAGGTGCGCGACACGATCCCGCGCCGGGATACGATTCCGGAGCCGGACACGACGGCGGTGGCGCAGGATACCGCGGCCGTGCCGCCGGCCGTGTTCGTCCCGTTTCCCGGCGAACGCCGCGCGGGCTGGGTCGCGGGAGCCCGCGAATGGGATCGAGCCGCGCTGGCCCGGGCCGCCGCAGTGTCCCTGGTCGATCTTCTGGCCCAGATGCCGGGCGTTCTGCCGCTTCGCACCGGCGTGGCGCTGCAGCCGGAAAGCGCCGCGGCGCTGGGTCTGGGTGGCGCGCGCACGATCGTCGAACTGGACGGCTACGAACTCGATCCGCTCGTCGGCGAAGCGCTGGATCTCTCCACCTTCGAAATCGCCTCCCTGGATTGGGTGCGCATCGAGCGTCACGCCGACGTGCTGCGCATCCGCATGCGGTCGCTGGAACCCGTGGATCCGCGTCCGCAGTCCCGTATCGAGGCCGGGATCGGCGAGCCGAACGCCAGCCTCTTCCGGGGCACGCTCCTGGTCCCGCGGCTCATCGTGGGTCCGCTGGGCTTCGCCGTCGAGCGGACGGAGTTCGAGGGCGCGGGCGTGCGTCAGCCCGCGACGTCTTCCGGCGTCTGGGCCAAATGGGGTCACACGCGCGAGGCCTGGGGTGTGCAGGCGGAATTCCGCGGGCACACGATCGATCGCGAGGCAGGCTCCCCGGCGCCGCTTTCGCGTGAACGCAGCGACGTCGTGTTGCGCGCCCGGATGCGGCTCGCGGACGGATTGGTCAGCGAGCTCTTCGCGGGCCGGTCGACGGATCGTGAGCGGCCCGTCAGCACGACGATTCCCGACTCGCTGATCGTGACGACCGAGCGCGCGGTCACACAGGCGGGGGCGCGCGTCGGCTGGGCCGCGGGCGCGTCGCGCGTTCAGGGCGCTGTGCGTTACCGCGACGGCGAACGCCTGCCGGGGCTGGCGGCCGAGCTCGAGGCCGGGACGGGCCTGCTGGACCGGGTGTTCCTGTCGGGTGGTGTGCGCCGCGCCAGCTGGGAGGGCAATCGGGAAGCCACCGCGCTGCGGCTGCATGCGTCGGCCGCGCCGGTCCCGGGCCTGACGCTGTTCGGAGAGGCGGCGCGGGGCGAGTGGGGTGGGCCAGCTTATCGCGACACCATCGCCGATGCCGCGCGGATTCACGACCGAACCGCGTACCGGGCCGGCGCTGAAGCGCACTTCTTCGGCATCACTGCCGGTGGCGCGTTTCTGCGTGTCGAGACCGACTCGGTCACGACGTACGCGCTGGCCCCGGACAGCGTCGCGCCGGTGGTCCCGGGCGGCAGCGTCACCGGCTGGGAGGCGCACGGCAGGGTACCACTGCTCGGGAGCTGGCTGTCGGCCGCGGGCTCGTACACGACATGGGTCTCCGGGAACCGGTGGGCCTACCTGCCGGCGTCGCAGTGGCGCGCCGCGCTGGAAGTCCACACCGTGCCGCTGCCGACGGGGAACCTCGAGGTCGCCGGCCGGGGCGAAGCCGTGTATCGTGGCGTGATGCAGACGCCGCCGGCGCCGGGACAGAGTGTGGGCGTCGATCTGCCTGCGCGCACCGTCTTCAACGCGTGGCTGACCGTGCGCATCATCGACGTGCACATTTTCGTACGCTTCGACGACCTGGTGGGCAACGACGTCGAGGACGTGCGGGGCCGGCCGGTGCGCGGCCCGCGTGTTTTCTATGGTGTGAAGTGGGACTTCTGGAATTGAGCGTCCGGAGCTCGCGATGATCCGCAGCATGACGGCGTACGGCGAAGCGGAAACGCGCGTGCCTGCGGGCGTGCTGCGGGCCGAGGCCCGGACCGTGAACCACCGGTACTTCAGCCCGAACATCAAGACGTCGCGCGCCCTCGACCGCTTCGAGCCGCAGATCCGCGAATGGCTGCGCGCGCTGCTCCCGCGCGGCCACGTGAACTTCACGCTGCGCCTGGAGCGCAGCGTCGAGGACGCGGACGCCGGCGGGCCCCGCATCGATGAAGTCCGCGCGCGACAGTACGCCCAGGCGCTGCGCAGGCTCCGCGAGTCGCTCGGCCTGACCGGCGATGTGGATCTCGGGATGCTGCTGCGCTTCAACGACATCATCACGTGGGAGGAGGATCCCGACGCGGGCTCGGCCGTGGACGCGGCCGAGGTCCGGGCCGTGGTCGAGGCAGCGGCCCGCGCGACGGTCACGATGCGCGAAGCGGAGGGCGCCCGGCTGGCCGCGGACCTGCACGACCGCCTGACCGAAATGGAGCGTCTCCTCGAGGCCGTCGAGGCGAGGGCGCCCGAGCGTCTGCCCGTGGAACGGGACCGGCTGCGCCGCGTCGTGACCGAACTCCTGGAAGGCGTGGCGCTCGACGAGGATCGGGTGGCACGCGAGATCGCCCTGCTCGTCGAGCGCTGGGACATCAGCGAGGAAACGGTGCGCCTGCGTTCGCACATCGCTCTGTTCCGCGAAACGCTGGAAGGCGCGGCCGAGCCCGTCGGCAAGCGGCTCGGGTTCCTGATCCAGGAAATGAACCGCGAGATCAACACGATCGGCTCCAAGGCCAACGACGCACCGATCGAGCACCATGTCGTCTCCATGAAGGAAGAGATCGAGCGGCTGCGTGAGCAGGTCGAGAACGTGGAATGAGCGCGGTCCGACCGCCGCTCGTCCTGGCGGCTCCCAGCGGGGCGGGCAAGACGACGCTGGCGCGCCGCCTGGTCGAACGGAACGCGAACCTGGTGTTCTCGCTTTCGGCCACCACGCGCCCGCCCCGTGCCGGAGAACGGAACGAGGTCGATTACCGGTTCGTCGACGACGCGGGCTTCGAGGCGCTCAGGGAAAGCGGTGCGCTGCTCGAGTGGGCGACCGTGCACGGGCACCGCTACGGCACGCTCCGGTCCGGGGTCGAAGCTGCGCAGGGCCGTGGCCTGACCGTCGTGCTGGACATCGACGTGCAGGGCGCGCGCCAGAGCCGGACGGCTTTCCCGGAGGCGATTCTGGTCTTCATCCTGCCGCCTTCGGCCGCCGAACTGGTGCGCCGGTTGCAGGGCAGGGGCACCGAGCTGGAGCCGGAAACTGTGCGCCGCATGCGGTCCGCCCTGCTGGAGCTGGAGGTAGCCGGCTCCTTCGACTACCTCCTGGTGAACGACGACCTCGATGCGGCGATCGGGGTATTGAAGTCGATTCTGGAAGCCGAATCACACCGGCCCGGTCCCGGGCCCGGCCTGCAGGCCCATATTGAGCGACTCAGGACCGAACTGACGCGCTGGATCGAGGAGAGGAGCGACGATGAGAGTATTCACGCC
Source organism: Longimicrobiales bacterium (assembly GCA_041568755.1). Classification (GTDB taxonomy): domain Bacteria; phylum Gemmatimonadota; class Gemmatimonadetes; order Longimicrobiales; family RSA9; genus JBFFZF01. The sequence goes on from JBFFZF010000245.1 coordinate 4,857, forward strand.
CGCTGAGGCGGCTGCGGAGACCGGCAGCAAGTACCTGGGTGTTCTGGTGGCGGCGACGTTCGCGCGCGAGATGAACGCGCTGCCCAAGGAGACGGTACCGATCACGCACCAGAAGAAACTGACCACGCGCGCGCTGGAGGCGCTGGTCAACAACGAACTCGAGTACGAACTCACGAAGCGCCGCCGCAAGGGCGTGCAGTAGGCGTGAGCGCGGACGCTGCGGCAGCCGGTGCGGGCTGGGCGTCCGAGCCCCGCAGGCCGTGGCGAGGCCGGCGCGTCGTCCTCGGTGTGACGGGCGGCATCGCCGCGTACAAGTCCGTGCAGATCGCGCGGCGGCTGACGCAGCTGGGTGCCGCGGTCGATGTGGTCATGACGCGCTCGGCCCGCGCGTTCGTCGGCCCGATCACGTTCGAGGCGCTCACCGGGCGTCCCGTCCTGTCGGACATCCTCGAGGAAGGCCGGGCGCTCGATCACATCCGCCTGGCGCGTGAAGCGGACCTCGTGTGTGTCGCGCCGGCGACGGCGGATTTCATCGCCCGCGTCGCGGGCGGCCGGGCCGACGACCTGCTTGCGGCCATCGTGCTGGCGACGCGTGCGCCCGTCCTCCTCTGCCCCGCCATGAACGATGCGATGTGGTCCCACGCGCAGACGCAGGCCAACATCGCACACGTCGCGAAGTCGCTGGGCTACCGGGTGGCCGGCCCGGGCGTCGGCGCGCTCGCCCACGGCGAGGGCGCAGGCCCCGGCCGGATGCTCGAGCCGGATGAGATCGTCGATCACATCGGCCGGGCGCTGGAGGTGCCCGGCCCGCTGGCGGGGCGACGCGTGGTCGTCACCGCGGGCCCGACACGCGAAGCCGTGGACCCGGTGCGCGTGCTCTCCAATCGGTCGTCCGGACGCATGGGCTACGCACTGGCAGCCGCGGCGTGGCGCCGTGGCGCCGATGTGACCCTGATCAGCGGGCCGACTTCCGTCGTGGCACCCGTCGGTCCGCGCATGGTGCGTGTCGACACCGCCGAACAGATGGCGGGCGCCCTGCGACCCGCGCTCCGGGAAGCGGACGTGCTGATCATGGCGGCAGCCGTGGCCGACTTCCGGCCCGCGGATCCGGCCACGCGAAAGGTGCGGCGGAGCGAAGGGCTGCCGTCGATCGCGCTCGCCCCCGCAACCGATGTCCTCGCAGCGACGCACGCCGACCGGCCCGCCGGCCTCGTGGCGGTGGGTTTCGCGCTCGAAACCGGCGAGGGCCGCGCCCGCGCCCGCGAAAAGCTGGCCGCGAAAGACCTCGACCTGATCGTGCTCAACGATGCGACCGAGCCCGGCGCCGGGTTCGAAGTGGACACCAACCACGTGATCCTGATCGACCGAACCGACCGGGAGCAGGACATCCCGCTGCAGTCCAAGGTAGACGTCGCCGAAGCGATTCTGGACCGCATCGAAGCGCTGCTGCCTGCCAACCGATGACCGGTGACCCGCACGACATCCGGCGCTATTTTCGACAGCTCGCCGAACTGGGCGGGTCCGACCTGTACCTGAATACGATCGAGGCGCAGGACGCGCTGCGCCTGGCCGCTGGCCTGTCCCGCCCCGCCCGTGCAGATTCGAAGCAGCGCGACGCTCCGGCAGCGCAAAGCTCGGCGGCGGCGCCGGCGGCGGCGCCGCCCGGCCCGG
>JBFFZF010000246.1:0-6526 GCA_041568755.1 Longimicrobiales bacterium
CCTCAATCAGCTGGGCACCGCCACGCACGTCCACCGCATCTACGTCTTCGAGAATGCGACCGGCGAGGACGGGGAGCTGCTGGCGAACCAGCGGTTCGAGTGGGTGGCGCCCGGCATCCCGCCGCAGATCGACAACCCCGAGCTCCAGAACGTCCCCTTCGTGGCCGCCGGCTTCGGGCGCTGGGCCGAGGCCCTGCCCCGCGGCGACGCGATCATGGGCGACGTGGTGGACATGCCGCCGGGCGAGCGCGAGCTGCTCGAGCCGCAGGGGATCCAGTCCATCCTCGTGCTGCCGATCTTCGTGGCGGAGCAGTGGTGGGGCTTCATCGGATTCGACGACTGCGAGCAGGAGCGCGTCTGGTCCGTGGGCGAGCTCGAAGCGCTCCGCACCGCGGCGGGCGCGCTCGGCGCCGTGATGCACCGCCGGCGCACCGAGGAAGCGCTGCGGCACAGCGAGGATCTGCTGCGCCAGTCGCAGAAGATGGAAGCGGTGGGCCAGCTCGCCGGTGGGGTCGCCCATGATTTCAACAACCTGCTGACGGTGATCCGGGGCAACGCGGACCTCATGCTCGCCGACCTCGACCCGACCGATGCCCGGCGCATCGAGGTGCTCGAGATCCGCGATGCGGCGACCCGGGCGGCGGCGCTCACGCAGCAGCTGCTCGCGTTCAGCCGGCGCCAGGTCCTCCAGCCCAAGGTCATCGCCGTGAACGACGTGATGCAGGGGCTCATGCCGATGCTGCGCCGGCTGATCGGGGAGGACATCCGCATTGCCACGACGCTCGCTCCCGAAGTGGGACACGTGCTCGCCGACCCGCGGCAGCTCGAGCAGGTGGTGATCAACCTCGCCGTCAACGCGCGCGACGCCATGCCGAAGGGCGGCACCATCACGCTCGAGACCGCGGTCGTGGACGTCGAGCCGTCGTTCCGCCAGCACCACGCGCGGCAGCCGCTCGGGAGGTACGTCGCGCTCGCGGTGCGCGATACCGGCGTCGGCATCGAGGCGGCCACCCAGGCGCGCATCTTCGAGCCGTTCTTCACCACCAAGGAGCCCGGCCGGGGCACCGGTCTCGGGCTCTCGACCGCCTACGGCATCGTGAAGCAGAGCGGCGGCTGGATCTGGTGCGACAGCGTCGTCGGGGAGGGCACCGTCTTCACGATCCACCTGCCGCCGGCGGCACCGGAATCAGCCGAGGCGGAGGCGGAGGAGGAGTGGGTGGCCCGGGATGGGGGCGCGGCGACGATTCTGCTCGTCGAGGACGACAACGCGGTGCGCCGCCTGGCGCGGCGCGTGCTGCGCAACGCCAACTACACGGTGCTCGAGGCCCACACGGGAGCGGAGGCGCTCGAGGCGCTGCGGACGGAGAACGGCCCCGTCAGCCTGGTCGTGACCGATCTCGTCATGCCCGGCATGAGCGGCCGCGAGCTCGTCGAGCGCATTCATGCGAGCCGCGCCGATCTGCGCGTGCTCTACGTGTCGGGCTATACGACGGACGAGATCGTGCGGCGCGGCTTGCTCGAGCCCGGCGCCCAGTTCCTCCCCAAGCCCTTCAGCCCGGACAGCCTGCTCACCGCCGTCCACCGCGCCCTCGAGGCCTGAGCCTCCGCGCGGGGGCTCAGTTCGTCCGCGACGCCGTCATCCAGGGCTTGTTCTCCGTCAGATCCATGATGCGGAAGCCTACCGCCCGGCCATTTTCCATGGTGAAGACGAAGGGGGCCACCTCCTCGACGTCGAACAGCTCGCCCTTACGGAGAAAGGCGATGACGAACTGGTGCGCCGTGTCGGTGGGGATCAGCTCCATCGCGAAGTCCCCCCAGCCGTCCACCACGATCCGGATGGCATTCCGCGCCGAGATCGCCTCCGCCTTGTAGGCCGTCGTGTCCTCGCTCGTCTTCAGCGTGTAGCTGCCGAGGTAGGGCGCCATCTGCGCGGCGCTCATGTTCGTGGGCGGCCGGCTCGGCCGGACCGCGACCGCCAGATCCACGACCGTCGTCCCCCAGTGCATCCGCAGGGTCGTGCCCGTGTGCGTGACTTCGGGAAAGCCGAACAACAGGATGTTCTCGCGGTGCCCGGCGGTCTGCGGCGTGACCGGAAGCGACAGGAAGAACTCGTCCTCCTTCGGCATCTGCGTGTGGAACAGCCGCGTGTTCCGGTGCAGGTGCAGCATCCACTCGCCCTCCTGCCGCGGCACGATCCACACCGAGTACTTCCCGGCCGCGACCTCGCGTCCCGCCAGCGTCACGGGCTTCGAGAACTCGAAGGTCGTCGCCCAGTTGGCGCCCGGCGTCCACACCTCGCCCCAGTGGACGATCCCGTTGCCCTGCGCCGCAAACACGGAGTCGCGGCCGCGGACCTGCGGCCGGGCGTAGTCGACGGTGATGACCGTGCCGTCCACCGTCTGCGAGACCATCCCCCGCTCGCTGGCGCGGATCTGCGCCGCCGCGGGTGGAGGGAGCGTGACCAGCACGGCGACGGCGAGCGGGGCGGCGCTGCGAGCGAGCATGGGAACCCTCCAAGCGGCGTGCATCAATGGGACCGGGACGGATCTTCGTCGGCGTAGGCGGCGTCGATGGCGGTGCGGATGCCGTCCAGGGACCAGCCCTGGCGGTGCAGCCGGTGCGCGAGCCGGGCCTGCCCCTGACAGATCTCGCAGTGCTGGGCCATCCCGGGCGCCTCGTAGCACGACAGCAGCGAGTAGTAGCCCGGGACGGTTGCACATCCGCAGTGGCAGCGGATGCCGTCGGCCACCTGCGGGATCTCCCGGATCAGGTCGAACACCGGCGCGGCCTCGGGGAGGTGCAGCTGGGCGGCGGTGAGGACCTTCGAGGCGTCGATCCCGGGCCGCGGCGTGGGGTGGTCGGCCCCGAGCAGGCGCCGCAGCGCGGATCCGCGCGCGGCGCGCGGGATCGCGAGCCCCGCGCACGCCCCGGCCAGCACGGCCACGAAGCGGCGGCGGGAGAGCGAAGAGCGGGCCATCGTGGGATAATGCACGGGACGGACGCCCGGCGCAAAGGAACGAGTTACCGCCGTCCCCGCGTCACGCCGAGCTCGCCCGCTGCTGCAGCACGATGCGCTGGAACTCGGGCGGGGCGATCGCGCCCATGCTGACGCTGCGCAGGCAGACGGTGTACGTCACCGTGTTCATGCCCGGCTCCTGCACGTGGATCACGCCGTCCCCCTCGGACTCGAACGCGGCCTCCAGCGCGGCCCGCTCGCCCAGCAGGTTGAACGCGCCCCGGTGCCCGCGCAGCAGCTCCCACAGGCCGCCCGAGAGCCGGGTCATGGCGAGGTCGGCCTGCACGCCGACCATGCCGGGACCCTCGACGTACGCCGAATCGTCCACGGTCCGCGTCGCCGCGAGCACGGCGGTCTCGGGCGGCACGGCGCCCCGATGGGCCAGGAACGCGCCCGCGTAACAGGCGTCGAGCACCAGCAGCTTCTTGCCGCGGATCGCGCCGCAGGCCTCGAACAGCAGGCGCGGCGTCAGCAGCTCGCCCGCGTTCACCGCCAACCCTTCCCGCACCCCGTGCCCGCTGTACTGAAAGAACGTGTGGGCGCCCGCCCCGGCCGTGAACGCCCGACGGCCCAGGGACTCGAGGATCTCCCGCAGCTCGACGATCTCGATCACGCGGCTGTCGTGCTCCGCCACGTCCGCCGGCCGCACGCCGTGCACCTCGGTGCGGTAGCCGCGGGCGTGCATCTCGTTCGCGATGCGGGCCACGCTCGTGTAGAACGCGAGCCGCGCGTGCGCGCGGTCGTCGAACCCCGCGACGCCGAGGTACCATTCCGGCCCCAGCACGCCGCGGTGCGGAGCGGTCTCGCCCGGGGCCAGCTCCCGCGTGAAGTCGTCCGGGGACTCCCCCACCTCGAAGAGGTCCACGCCCATCGCGAGCCGGTCGCCACGCGTCAGCGGATAGTGGACGCCGGCGTCCATGCGCACGCCGTTCTTGTAGGTGCCGTTGGCGCTGTTCAGGTCCTGCACGGTGAACTGATCGCCTTCCCGCCGGATCCCGGCATGGTTGCGCGACATGTACGGGGAGCCGTCGATGTGGATGACCAGCGCGAGGTCGGCGAAGTCGGCCGGCCGCTCGCGGTCGGTGTACCACGTGCGCGCTTCGCCCCGGCCCCGGCCGATCTGCGTGTTGCCGTCGATCGTGACGACCGCCCCGCCGTTGTGGCGCAGGAACACGCGGTCCATGCTCAGTCTCGCGCGCGGGGCAAGGCGCGGCGCAGCTGCGCGGCACAGCGGTTCGCCTCGCTGCGGATCTCGTCGAGCCTGGCCGTGCGCAGGCGCCCGTCCCGCACCACCACGCGGCCGTCCACGAGCACGTGACGCACGTCGGAGGCCCGGGCGCCGTAGACGATCCGCGAGACGAGGTCCGCCGCTTCCGGCTGGACGTGCGCTCCCGAGAGATCGAGCACGGCGAGGTCGGCCCGCTTGCCGCGCTCGACCGACCCGATCTCGCGCTCGAGGCCGAGCACGCGCGCCCCGCCGAGCGTCGCGAGCTCGAGCACCTGCGCGGCCGGCAGGGCGTCAGGGCCGAGGCGCGGCTTCTGGATCAGGGCCGCGAGACGCATCTCGCTGAATCCGTCCAGCCGGTTGTTGCACGGCGCGCCGTCGGCCCCGATCGCGACGCGGCAGCCCGCCGCGAGCATCTCGGGCACCGGCGCGACGCCCGAGCCGAGCTTGAGGTTGGAGGACGGACAGTGCACGACGCCGGTGCGCTGGCGCGCGAGCCGGCCGATGCCGTCGCCGTCCACCCACACGCAGTGCGCCAGCGCGGCCCGTTCGCCCGAGATCCCGACCGAGTCGAGATAGGCCAGCTCGTCCTTTCCGGTGGCCCGCTTCACGAGCTCCAGCTCGACCGGCGTCTCGGCCGCGTGGGTGTGGATCATCGTCCCCGTCTTCTCGGCCAGGTCGCTCACCGCGCGCAGCAGCGGGCCCGTGCACGACGGCGCGAAGCGCGGCGCGAAGCACCAGCGCAGCCGCCCGTCCGCCCGCGTGTGCCAGCGGGCACAGAGATCCGCCGCCTCCGCCAGGGCGGCATCGGTCGGCTCGCGCAGGCCGTCGGGAGACGCGGGCGCGTCCATCAGGCACTTTCCCGCCGTCGCCCGCAGGCCGATCGTCTCGAGCGCGCGGAACGCGGCGTCCGTGTGCCGCACGGTCTCCATGTCGAGGATCGCCGTGGTCCCGCCGAGCAGCAGCTCCGCCGAGCCCAGCATGGCGGACCAGTAGACCGAGTCCTCGGTGTGCGCGGCCTCGAGCGGCCAGATGCGCCTGGCGAGCCAGTCCTCGAGGGCCAGATCGTCCGCGAGGCCGCGGAACAGCGTCTGGCAGAGATGGATGTGCGCCTGGACCAGGCCCGGGATGATCACGAGCCCCGTGCAATCGATCACCTGCGCGCCCGGGGCCGCAGTCGACCGTCCCCGTCTGCTGCTCTCCGCCCCTCCGCCGACCGCCGTGATTCGCCCATCCTCCACGCGCACGTCCCCATCCACGATGCGACGCTTCGCGTCCATCGTGAGGATGCGTCCGTTCTTGAGAACCAGCGTCGGCGATCGTTTCGCTCGGGTCATGGCGGGCGGCGCGCGCGGCCGCGGGGAGAGCTTAGCGCCGCGGCCGCCGTCACGCGAGAGCAGCGTGAAGGGCCCTTCACACCGGACTCAGCGCGGCGGGTCGCCACCGCGCTAGGATGAGGACAGGACGGATCCTTACCGGGAGCGGAGCATGGCACCATCGAGCATCGGCACCGGAACGGCGCTCATCGCGGCCCTGCTGGCCTGGTCGGGGCCGGCGGCGCAGGAGGGCGGCCAGACAGTGATCAAGCGGGGCACCATCGCCCGCGACCTGTACGTGGCGGGCGGCACCGTGGACGTGCGCGCCGACGTGCAGGGAGACGTGGTCGCCGCCGGCGGCCGGATCGTCGTCGAGGAGCGCGTCGCCGCGGACGTGATGGCGGCGGGCGGCACGGTGGACATCGGCGCGCAGGTGCTGGACGACGTCCGCGCGGCGGGCGGCACCGTGATCCTGCGCGGGCCGATCAGCGGCGACGCCATTGCCGCCGGCGGTACGGTCCGGCTCACCGGCGACGCCAGCGTGGGCGAGCGCGCCTGGTTTGCGGGGGGCACGATCGACGTAGCGGGCCGCGTCGGTACGCACCTGCGCGCCGGCGGGGACCGGGTCACGATCTCGGGAACCGTGGATGGCGACGCGGACGTACGGGCCGACCACCTGACCGTCACCGCCACGGCGCGCATCACCGGCTCGCTCACCTACCGCACTCCGCGCGAGGCGGTGATCGACCCGGGCGCGGAGATCACGGGCGGGATCACGCGGCTGCCGATCGAGCGGCCCGGGTTTGCGGGCCGCGCGGCGCCGCGCCTCTTCTTCCTCGCCGCGCTCGGCCTGCTGGGCGCCGTGTGGGTGCTCGCGTTCCCGCGCCTCGCCGCCGCCACGGCCCGCGCCGTGCGGCAGGAAGCGTGGCTCTCGCTCGGCACCGGCATCGGCACGCTCGTCGGTGTGCC
>JBFFZF010000247.1:0-6483 GCA_041568755.1 Longimicrobiales bacterium
GGGCGAGGATCGTCCAGGTGGGGTTCTTGTCGGATTGCGTGACGAAGGGCGCGCCGTCGGCGATGAACAGGTTCGGCACGTCGTGCGTGCGGCACCAGCCGTCCACGACGGACGTCGAACGGTCCGCGCCCATGCGGGCCGTGCCCAGCTCGTGGATGATCTCGCCGCCCGCCGTGATGCCGTAACCTCGCTCCGGTCCCGGCATCTCGTTCCATGGCGTGCCGCCCAGCTCGTCGATGAGCGCGCGGAACGTCTCCTGCATGTGCTTCACCTGCAGGTACTCGTAATCGCTCCACTGCCAGTGGAAACGCAGCACGGGGATGCCCCACTGATCGACTGCGACGGGATCGATCTCGCAGTAGCAGTTCTCGTTCGAGACCATCTCGCCACGGCCGGAGAAGCCGAGCGTGCACGCGTAGTAGCGGCGGTAATCGTCCTTCAGCTGCTGGCCCCAGCCGCCGCCGCCCGGGTAGTTCTGGATGCCACCCAGGATGCCGTAGCCCGGCAGGCCGCGCCCGCCGCCGAACTCGACGTGGTAGCCGCGCGGAAAGTCCAGCCTCCGGTTGTCCAGCCACCACGGCATGTACAGGTGCATCCCGCCCACGCCGTCCTCGTTGTGCGGGATGCTGTCGAACATCTGCGGGAAATAGCCGCCGACCCACGTGCCCGTCGTGTCGTTGAGGTGCCGGCCCACGGCGCCGCTCGAGTTGGCCAGGCCCTGCGGGAACTGTGACGACTTCGAGTTCAGCAGCAGCCGCGAGGTCTCACACGCGCTCGCCGCGAGCACGACGATGCGGGCGGCCACGTGCCGGTCCTCGCCCGTCGACTTGTCAATGTACGACACGCCCGTGACACGACCGTCCCGGCCGATCGTCACCTCCCTCGCCATGGCCAGTGTGCGGATCTCGAGCCGGCCCGTCTCCTGCGCCGGGAACAGCAGCACGTTGGGCGAAGTGAAGTTCGAGTTCGTCACGCAGCCACGGTTGCACTGCCCGCAGTAATGACAGGCCGCCCGCCCGTTCAGCGGCCGCGTCAGGATCGACAGCCGCGACGGGATGCAGGTGATGCCCATGCGATCGCAGGCCTGCTTCACCCACAGCTCGTGGCAGCGCGGCCGCGGCGGGGGCAGGAAGATGCCGTCCGGTTCGTTGGGCAGATTCTCGACGCTGCCGAACACGCCGATCAGACGGTCCACGCGATCGTAGTACGGCTTGAGGTCGTCGTAGGAGATGGGCCAGTTGGGAGACAGGCCGTCCAGGTCGCCGCGCCGGAAATCGTCCGGCCCGAACCGCAGCGAGATGCGACCCCAGTGGTTGGTCCGGCCGCCCAGCATCCGGCAGCGGAACCAGCGGAACCGCTCGCCCGGCGCCGTCGTGTACGGCTCGCCGTCCAGCGACCAGCCGCCCAGGCCGGCATCGAACTCGCCGAAATGGCGTTCCGGCGTGGCGGCGCCCCGGCGCGGCGACTCGTACGGCCACTGCAGCATGACCGAGTCGCGCGTGTTGTCCCACCACGGGCCGGCCTCGAGCATGCACACGCGAGCGCCGGCCTGCGTCAGCACGTGCGCGGCCATGCCTCCGCCCGCGCCCGAGCCGACGATGCAGACGTCGTAAGGTTCCTGGCGCAGCGCCATCCCGCCTCCCGGTACCGAGTCCGCGGACCCAGGGGCCAAGGTACGCGGCGAGGGTGGGAGGGACAACGACGGTCACCCAACAACATTCAACCGCGGAGAGCGCGGAGGGCGCGGAGAACGGCTTCTGAATGTTTCAACGGCGGTCCTGAGCACGGGTCGGACGGACGGTCGCATTGCGCCACGATCCGGAATATGCGTCGTACAGACCCCCAATCCGTTCCCTCCGCGCTCTCCGCGCTCTCCGCGGTGAACCCATCTGTTCCCGTCTCTCTCCCAGCCTTGCCGCTTTGCGATGGAGGCCGGCAGCGCATCATCATTACACTGCGCACAGGCGCACGAAGACCCGACGAGCGGAGCACGACGTGACGGAAGAGGGACGAGTTTCCAGCCGGCTGACCCGCGGGAGGCGGCTGTTTGCCGCCGCATCGGTCGGCCTGGGCATGGTCGCGGGATTGCACGCGATCGGATTCTTCGCGAGTCCGTCCCGGGCGGCGGGCATCGAGGCGGCCATGCGCGCGTTCGCGCTCGACATGGGGCCGGGCCCGCAGCCCAGCATGTGGGACGTGCACGCGACGCTCAACCTGGCGCTGCCCATCGCGCTGCTCGGCATCGCGCTTTCCAACCTCACGATTCTGGCGCTCGCCTCGCCCGTGCCGGGCCTGATCCGGCGGTTGACGCTGCTCGACCTCGTCATCGTCGGGGCGCTGGTCGCGCTGCACGCGACGTACGGCGTACTGCCGCCGGTGTTCACGCTGGGCGCGGTCGAGCTGCTGTTCCTGGCCTCCCTGCTGCTGCAGCGCGCGGACGATCCCGACTGAAGTCTGCGGTCGGGTGCGGGGCGATGCGGCTCACTGCCGCGCGCTCAGTCGCCGCTCGCTGCCGTGTCGACGAATCGCATGCCCAGCCGGTCGGCCATCGTGCGGTCCGCTGCGGAGCGGCCCACGAGCACGGAGCGTGTGAGGTCGAGCCGGTAACGTGCGCGGAACTCGAGGATCAGTCCGGGCAGCGGTTTGCGGCACCAGCACACGGGCGGGCCGGCGCGGTGCGGGCAGTGCGCGATGTCGAGGTCGATGCCCAGTTCCGCGCGCAGCCGCGCGAAGCTTTCCGCCACGCGTTCCACGTTCGTTTCACCCGTCTCGATCTGCGGCCGCCAGGCGATCGCCAGCGGCAGCAGGCCCTGCGTGATGTGCTCGCGCACGAGCGCGCGGCCCGCGTCGGGCACCATGACATCGTCGGGGTCCAGCGCGACGGCGGCGCCGCTCGCGCTCGCGCACAGGATGTCGTCGACTTCGAGGATGACGGCGGCCGTGTCGAAGTCCGGGCGTGCGCGCCGCACGAACGCGCGCCGGTCGATGGCCGTGTAGCCTTCCTCGAGCACGGGCGGCTCGAACTGGCGCTCCCAGCGGAACTGCGCGTCCGGACCGAAGCAGCGGTGATCGGTCCGGCCGTCGGCGCGCAGCTCCTCCGGCATGGGCAGCCGGCCGTACCGTTCGATGAGCCGCTCGACCGCGTTGATCTGCGCCTCGGCCAGCGGTGTGTCGACCTGGACGCAGCGCACGGGCACGCCATGTCGCCACGCGCACTCGATGACATCGCCGCGTGTGCTGCGCGACGGGTAGGTGTTGTCGAGGACCCAGCGGCGCCCGCCCGCGGCGAAGCCCTCATCGAGCGCGTCGACGAGATCGGCCAGCCGGCCGCCGCGCTCGTCCCGGTTGAGGCGCGCGTATCCCGCGTCGGCGAGCTCCAGCGCCGCGGTCGTCTTGCCGGCGCCCGGCATGCCGAGCACCAGCACGACCTCGCCCGGTGCATCGTCCGCGGGGCGCCGTTCCGCGCGCGGGATGCGCAGCAGGCGGCCCGCAGGGAAGTGCGCATCGAGCTGCGCGCGGTCTTGGTCGTCCAGCCGCAGATCGCGCACGCGCGCCAGCGACGCGGCCGTCTCGACGCGCGTCGCGCCCGGGATCGGCACGAGGTCGGGCGCCAGATCGCACAGCCATGCCAGCACGATCTCATGGACGGTCGTTTCGTGCCGCCGCGCGATGCGCTTCAGGGCCGTGTCCTTGTCGAGACGACCGGCCCGTTCGCCGCCCAGCGGCCGCCAGGCGATCAGGCGGATGCCTTCGTCGCGGCAGTACTCCGCAACGCCGTTGCGCAGCGCTGCGTCGTCGAACGGGCTCATGCCGACCTGCACGGCATCGATGTCGACGATCGCCCGGGCGGCGACGATCTGGCCGACCGTGACGTTGCACAGCCCGACGCGCCGGACGAGTCCGTCCTGCTGCAGCGCGGCCAGCGCACGCACGCTGGTCTCGAGCGCCGTGCGCGGATCGACCACGTGCAGCTGGTACAGGTCGATCGCCGCGACGCCCAGCGCCTTCAGGCTGGCTTCGCAGGCCGCGCGCAGGTGCTTCGCCCGGCCGTCCGGCACCCAGCGCCCACCCGGCCGGCGCAGGCCGCCCTTGGTCGCGACCTCGACCGTCTCACGGTCGCCGCCCCATGTGCGCAACGCTTCGGCGATCAGGCGCTCGTTGTGGCCGATCTCCGTGTCGTCGTGCGCATAGGCGTCGGCCGTGTCGAGCAGGGTGACGCCCGCGTCGAGCGCGGCGTGGATCACGGCGATCGCGCGTTCCGGGTCGCGGTCGGCCGCGGTCGAGAGCCGCATGCAGCCCAGACCGATCATCGCACGCGCGTCCATCCCCAGGGTGAGGGTGGACGGGGGACGGCGGTGGTGAGGTCGAAATCGACGCGGAACCGGCTGCGCGCGCCGGCCGGCGTGAACTCGTAGGACAGCCGCTCGCGCGGCTCGATCTCGATCGCCCAGACGGCGCCGGCCGACGACGGGATACGGACCCGCGTCTCCGTGTCGGGCGTGAACTCCTGGCGTCGTGCGCTGCCGCCGGCGCGCGCGGGGCCGCCGTAGCCGGTCAGCTCCGCCGTCGAACCGTCGGCCAGCCGGTTCTCGTGCGTGAGCGTCAGTCCGTCGTCGCCGAAGCCGATCAGCCAGACGCGCGAGTGGTCATCGCCCACGTGGAACGCGAAGCGCAGCTCCTCGGCCCAGCACTGCCACGCGGTCAGCACCAGCCGCGGGCCCAGCACGACGGAATCGAGGGGCGTGACTTCGACGACGCGGCCCTCGAACGCGCGGCCGCACAGCAGGCGCACATCGTTCCAGAACGCGACCGCGGGCGGCGCATCGCCGCCGGGCGCGCACGCGCCGGCCAGCGCTGCAGCGAGCCACAGGCTCCGCAGACGATGGGCGGACCGTTTTCTTCTGCGCCGTACGTGCAATCGACCTCCGCCGGGATACGGGACCGGCGGAATGTACGTCGACCGGCGCGCGCGATGCACCGGTCCCGGCCCGGCTCACTCCATGCGCAGCGCGAGAGCCGGGTCGATCGACGTCGCGCGCCGCGCGGGCAGCCAGGCCGCGAGCAGCGCGACCGCCACGATGAAGGCGGGCGCGGCGGCAAACGTCAAGACGTCCGTCGTCGACACGCCGAACAGCAGGCTGGCCAGCAGCCGCGAGGCCGCCAGCGCGCCGGCCAGCCCGAGCGCGACGCCGAGCAGCGTGAGGCGGAGCCCCTGGCCCAGCACCATGCGCAGCAGGTCCGTGCGCTGCGCGCCGATCGCCAGGCGCACGCCCAGCTCGCGCCGGCGCTGCGCGACCGCGTAGCCCAGCACGCCGTGCACGCCGATCAGCGCCAGGAACAGCGCGACCGTCGCGAACACGCCCAGCAGCAGCATGGTCGAGCGCTCGCGCGCGATCGAGCGCGTGACCGTTTCGTCCAGCGTCGCGATGTCGAACACGGCCAGGTCCGGATCGGCGGCCCGCACGGCCGCGCGCACGGCCGGCGCCAGCGCGCGCGGCGGGCCCTGCGTGCGGACCAGCAGGCTGGCCGAGTTCATGGGCGACTGCGCGAGCGCGAGGTACGCGGCGGGCGGCGTCTCCGTCGACAGCCCGCGGAACCGCTCGTTGCCGACGACGCCGACGATCTCGCGCGTGATGCCCCACCAGCGCAGCTGCCGGCCGACGGCGCGGCCATCGGGGAAGAAACGCGCACGCGCGGCCTCGTTGATCACGACCGCCGCCGGCGCGTCAGTCCGATCGTCCGCGGTCAGCACGCGCCCCTCGAGCACGTCGAGCTCGAGCGTGGGGAAGTAGCCGGGCGAGACCACGCGCACGTAGATCTCGGGCTGGTCGCCGAACTCGTCCTCACGACCGACAATGACGAAGCTGTTCGTGAAGCCGGGGTTCAACGGGTGCTGCGCGGCCAGCCCGTACGAGGCGATGCCCGGCACGCGCGCGAGCTCCGCATCCAGCGCAGCGTACAGCGCATGCGTGCGCGGCCAGTCCGGATACGTCGAAAAGTCGCGCGGGTAACGCGACTGCGGCAGCTGCACCTCCATGCGAAGGATGCCGTCCGCCCGGAAGCCGGGATCCACGGCGCGCAGTGCGGACACCGTACGCACGAGCAGCCCTGCGGCCACGACGAGCATCACCGAGATCGCGACTTCCAGCACGACCAGCGTGCTGCGCGCAAGCTGCCGCGACCGGCCCGCCGTGCCCGAGCGGTCCGACTCGCTCTTCAACGCGGCCTGCAGGTCGACGCGTCTCGCCTGCCACGCCGGCACCAGCCCGAACAGGATGCCGACACCGGTCGCGATGAGCACGGCCAGGGCCAGCACGCGAGCATCGACCGCGACGGCACTGGCCCGCGGCAGATCCGCGGGCAGCAGCGCCAGGAGACCGCCCAGTCCCAGTCGCGCCAGCACGACGCCGATCCCGGCGCCGATGACGGTGAGCAGCAGACTCTCCACGATGAACTGGCGCGTCAGCCGCGCGCCGCCGGCAC
>JBFFZF010000248.1:0-6424 GCA_041568755.1 Longimicrobiales bacterium
ATCGCGCTCCCCGACGGGCGCGTGCTGCTGCGCGATCCCGGCAACGCCCGCTTCACGATCTATCATCCGGACGGCACGCTGGCCGACGAGTGGCTCGGCCGGGGCGGCTTCTTCACCTCCACGCCGCCTTACGTCGACACGGCCGGGAACGTGTACAACATCGTCATCGAGGAGTGGCCCGAGAACCGGCGCCCCCCCAACGGCGACCTGTGGAGGTTCCGCATGGTCCGCTACGACTGCGCCGGCCAGCCCCGCGACACACTCGACATCCCGGACTACCCGTACGAACGGGCGGTGCTGACCATGGAACGCGCCGGACGGGACGGCGTTTCGCGCATGATGAACAGCGTGCCGTTCGCGCCCGGATTCCACTGGACGATGGATCCCGCCGGCCGGTTCGTCGCGGGGACGGGTCACCGCTACGCGGTTGACGTGCACATGCAGGACGGGCGCGTCTTGCGCATGGCCAGGGACGCCGAGCCGGTCCGGATCAGCGCCGCCGAGCGGGCCAACGCCGAGGAGCGGGCCACGGCGAACATGCGCAGGAACGATCCCTCGTGGCGCTGGAACGGGCCGCCGATCCCGGACGAGAAGCCGGCCATCTCGGGCCTCTTCACCGGACGGGATGGGCGCATCTGGGTGCGCCGGCCGGCGCCGGGCGAACCGATCCCCGAGGCCGAGGTGGACGCGCCGCGTGACGTCGGCAACGGCATCACGATCCCGCCGCTCCGCTTCCGCGAGCCGGTCGTGTTCGACGTATTCGAGCCGGATGGCCGTTTCCTGGGCAGCGGCCGGGCGCCGCGCGGCCTGTCCATGCACCCGCTCCCCGTCGCGCGGGGCGATTTCCTGTGGGCCGTCGTCCAGGACGATCTGGGCGTGAGCACGATCCAGCGGCTGCGCATCGTCCCCGGGCCGAAGGCGACGGGGGCTTCCTGAGCCGGGGGGCCGGCTCCCACCGCAGCGGTCGCGTCGCTATTGTTGAGGCCCCGGGTATCCGGCCCGGTCCGCGAGGGCCCGTACGGCCCTGACTCTCGACGCGCTCGCGCAGGCAGGTTCCTTGCTCGTCTGGGGCGCCTTCGTCCTCGCCGTCCTCGCGCTGCTCGCCCTCGATCTGGGCGTCTTCAATCGCAGGCCCCACGAAATCTCGGTCACGGAAGCCCTTGCGTGGAGCACGTTCTGGATCCTGCTCGCACTGGCGTTCAACGTCGTCGTGTTCTGGCTGTACGAGAACAACTGGATCGGCGTCGGGCTGGCCTTCCCGGAGGACATCGACGGCCGGACGGCCGCCCTCGAGTTCCTGACCGGCTACCTGCTCGAGAAGTCGCTCAGCCTGGACAACATCTTCGTCATCGCGCTGATCTTCGCGTACTTCCGCGTGCCGCTGATGTACCAGCACCGCGTCCTTTTCTGGGGGATCCTCGGGGCGCTGATCTTCCGCGGTGTCATGATCGCCGCCGGCGCGACGCTGCTCGAGCGGTTCTCCTGGATGACGTACGTGTTCGGGGCGCTGCTCCTGTTCACCGCGGCCCGCATGCTCGTCGTGCGGCACGACAACATCGACCCGAACGACAGCCCCGTCGTGCGCTTCGCACGACGATTCATCCAGATCGACAGCGAGTTCGACGGCGCGCGCTTCTTCACGTACCGCGACGGGGTCAGGAAGGCGACGCCGCTGTTCCTCGTGCTGCTGATCGTCGAGAGCACGGACGTGATGTTCGCCGTGGACTCGATCCCGGCCATCTTCGCCGTCACGAACGATCCGTTCATCGTCTACACGTCCAACGTGTTCGCCATCCTGGGGCTGCGCAGCCTCTACTTCGCGCTCGCGCCCATGCTGGCCAGGTTCCGCTACCTGAAGGCCAGCCTGGTCTTCGTGCTGGCCTACATCGGCGTGAAGATGCTGCTCGTGCACACGTACCACATCCCCACCGTCGTGTCGCTGGCCATGGTCGGCGGCATCATGGCCGTGGGCATCCTGGCCTCGCTGTGGGGCGGCGACCGGGATACGGCGCCGCTGCACCCGCCCGTCACGATGGGGCAGCTGGCCCGCACGACGCTGCGCAAGGTACGGAAATCGCTCGTGCTGATCCTCGGCGGTTCCGTGCTCGTCGTCGGACTGGCCATGATCGTGCTGCCCGGGCCGGCTACGCTGGTCATTCCGCTGGGGCTGGCGATCCTGGCGACGCAGCTCGTCTGGGCGCGGCGGCTCCTGCGCCGGATCGGCCACGGCCTGTCGGCGTCCGGGCCGGACCGCAACGGTGGACGCGGGGTTTGATGCTGCGGCAGGTCCAGCAACTTCGTGAAGGAACACGATGAAGTCGAGCAAGGGAACGATCGCGATTCTGACCGGGGGCGGCGATGTGCCCGGTCTCAACCCGGCCATCCGGGCCATCACGATCCGCGCGCTGCGCGAGGGCTACCGCGTCCTCGGCATCCGGCGCGGCTGGGCCGGCCTCGTCGACTACCTGCCCGAACGCGGCGCCGACAACGAGGACTGTGTCCGGGAGCTGACCGAGCCGATCGTGAACCGCGCCGGCCGCACCGGCGGCACCTTTCTGCACACTTCGCGGACCCGGCCCAGCAGCGTGGCCCGCGAAGCGCTGCCGCCGCACCTCGCCGACCGCTACACGGACGCGCGCAACGATGTGACGCCCGATGTGCTGCGCAACCTCGAGTTCCTCGGCGTGGATGTCCTCATCCCGATCGGCGGCGATGACACGCTCAGCTACGCCGCCCGCATGCACAAGGAAGGCGTGCGCGTGGTCGCGATCCCCAAGACCATGGACAACGATGTCCCGGGGACCGACTACTGCATCGGCTTCAGCACCTGCGTCACGCGGACGATCGAGCTGACGCACCGGCTGCGCACATCGGCCGGGTCGCACGAACGGTTCCTCGTCATCGAGGTGTTCGGCCGCTACGCCGGCTTCACCGCGCTGCTGCCCGCCATGGCCGGCGCCGCCGACCGGTGCGTCATCCCCGAGCACCCGTTCGACCCTGAACGGCTGACCGAACTCATGGTCTACGACCGGAACCGCCACCCCAGCCGTTACGCCGTGGTGCTGGTCTCCGAGGGCGCCACCATGCGCGGCGCCAGCGGCATGTCGTTCGAGGGGCAGGAGACCGACGCGTACGGTCACCGCAAGCTGGGCGGCATCGGCGACAAGGTCGCCGACGCGCTGAAGGAGCTGTCCCCCGCGCTCAACAACGGCCGGCGCGTCGACATCGTCAACCAGCGCCTGGGCTACCTCGTGCGGTCCGGTGATCCCGACGCGCTCGACTCGATCGTGCCCATGGCCTTCGGCAACCTCGCGCTCGATCTGGTGCTGGCCGGCGAGTCCGGCCGGCTGGTCAGCGTGCACAACGGCAACTACGATTCCGTGTCCATCGAGCGCGTCATCGGCGAGAAGAAGATCGTCGACATCGAGGAACACTACGTCGCGGACCGGCTGCGCCCGCGCTACGAGACCTTCGCCGGCCGGCCGCTCTTCATCATGACGGCGGACCGGCCGTTCGCGGCGACACGCTGACGCACACGTGGTCGATCGTTCCCTGAATGCCCACGGCCGTCCGGCGGAGACGGCCGGATCGCCGGACGCACAGGCGGGCTACGTCCTCGGTCACACGGCGCGCGAGCTGGACCGGCTCGACCTGCAGGGCCGCCTCTACCGTGAAGTCACGCGCCGCGCGTTTCTGGAGGGCGGCATCGCGCCGGGCATGCACGTCCTCGACCTCGGCTGCGGGTCCGGCGATGTCTCGTGCCTCGCCGCCGGGCTCGTCGGATCGGACGGCTCGGTCCTCGGCATCGATCGCGACGCGGGCACGGTCGACGCGGCCCGACAGCGAGCCCGCGACCGCGGCGTCACGAATGTGTCGTTCGAAGTCGCCAGCATCGGGGACGCGCTCGGCGGTGCGCCCTTCGATGCGCTCGTCGGCCGCTTCATCCTCATGCACCTGCCGGATCCGGCGCGCGCACTGGCAGCTGCGGCTTCCAGCGTGCGTGCCGGCGGCCCCATCGTCTTCGTCGAATCCAGCATGTCCTCGATCCGTACGCACCACTCGTTCCCGCATTCGCCCGTCTACGACGCGATCGTGCAATGGAAATGCGCCGTCGTCGGCGGCTCCGGCGCGGACCTCGATGCGGGCCTGCGATTGCGCCGCACGTTCCTCGACGCGGGGCTCCCCGAGCCGACCACACGGCTCGATGCACAGGTGGAAGGCGGTCCCGACACGCCGTTGTACCATTACCTGGCGGAAAGTGTGCGGAGCATGCTGCCGCGCGCGCGTGCGCTCGGCATCACCGGCTTCGACGAGGCCTCGGTCGATTCGCTTGCCGAGCGCCTCCGAGCGGATGTGCTCACCCGCAGTGGTGTACTCGTGAACTGGCCGGTCGTCGCGGCATGCTCGCGCGCACCGTGAACTGCCTGCGGCCTCGCCGCGGAGATCATCGATGACGAAGCAGATTCTCGTTCCTTCGGTCGGCGCGCTGCTCGCGCTGCTGCACGCCACCGCACTCGCTGCCCAGGCCCGGCCGACGGGTCGGACCGGCCACGTCGACACCCCACCCGTGATCGATGGTCGGCTGGACGATGCCGTCTGGGCCGGCGCTCCCGTGCTTGGTGATTTCATCCAGCGTGAGCCGAGGGACGGCGCGCCCGCGACCGAGCCGACGGAGGTCCGCATCGTGCAGGACGCGCACGCACTCTACGTCGGCGTCTGGCTGTTCGATGCAAGCCCGGCCGGCATCGTGCGCGGCGAGGGCATCCGGGATTACAACCTCGATGAGAGCGACGCGGTCCTGCTCATCCTCGACACGTTCCAGGACGGCCAGAACGCGTTCGTGTTCGGCACCAATCCGGCCGGCATCCAGTACGACGGCCAGGTCTCCAACGCCGGACAGGGCGGCGGCCGCTTCTTCAGCGGCGGCGCAGGCGGCGGCGGTGCGGGCGGCAGCCAGCGCCAGCAGAGCGGTTCCGGCGGCGGGTTCAACCTGAACTGGGACGCCAGCTGGACCGTCGCCACCTCGCGGGACGAGCGCGGCTGGTACGCCGAGTTCCGCATCCCCTTCTCCACGCTGCGCTACGCCGCCGGTGAGCGGCAGACGTGGGGCCTCAACATCGCGCGCCGCATCCGCCGGCGGAACGAGCAGTCGTTCTGGGCGCCGGTCCCGCGCGAGTTCGACCAGTACCGCCTCAACTACGCCGGGTCGCTCGAAGACCTGCGGCCGCCGACGCAGCGGCTGGTCACCGTCACGCCGTACGTGCTGCAGCGCGCCGTGCGCAACTACCAGGACCCGATCGAAACGTCGTTCGACTATCCCCGCGATGTCGGCGGGGATGCCAAGATCCAGCTCACGCAGGGCCTCACACTCGACCTGACCGCGAACACGGACTTCGCGCAGGTCGAGGTCGACGATGTGCAGACCAACCTCACCCGCTTCTCCATCTCGTTCCCGGAAAAGCGGCCGTTCTTCCTCGAGAACGCCGGGTTCTTCCAGGTAGGCGCGGGCGGCTCCGAGCTGTTCTACAGCCGCCGCATCGGTATCTCGCGGGCCGGCCCCGTGCCCATCCAGGGCGGCGGTCGCCTGTCCGGCCGGGCCGCCGGCCTCAACCTCGGCCTGCTCCACATCCGGACGGACAGTCTGGGTGCGCTGCCCGGCGACGCCTACTCGGCCGTGCGCGTCGCGCGCGAACTGCCCAACCGCTCACGCATCGCGGGCACCTTCCTGCGCCGGGCCTCGGATGTCGACGACGACTGGAACAACACGATGGCCATCGACGGCCAGATCGGCATCGGCGAGGCGGTCACGCTGAGTTCGTTCTTCGCGCGGACGGAAACGCCCGACCTGACCGGCCGGGACCATGCGTTCAGCGTGCAGGGCGGGTACACGACACGGGACTGGAACTGGAGCCTTTCTCTCCGTGAAATCGGCGAGGATTTCAACCCGGAGCTGGGGTTCGTGCCGCGCACCGGCCACCGCAATGCGCGCGGGTTCGGCATGTATCACATCCGGCCGCGCGACCTGCTCGGGCTGCGCGAGATCCGGCCCCACTTCTCTTATGACATCTACCGCGACATCGATGGCGGGTTCACGCAGTCGTCCCGGCTGCACCTCGATACCCACTTCGAGTTCGAGGACGGGATGGAATTCCACCCCGGCTTCAACCGGGTGCACGAGGGTCTGACCCGACCGTTTGAGGTCTCGCCCGGCGTCATCGTGCCGCCCGGATCGTACACCGGCTGGGTCTCGAACTGGGTGTTCTACACGAACGCCAGCGCGCCGCTGTCGTTCAACGGCGGCGTCAACTGGGGCAACTTCCTGTCCGGCACGCAGATCAGCCCGTACGGCACGTTCACCGCACGCTACGGCTCGTCGCTGAGCGCATCGCTGCGCTTCGACTACAACGACGTCGACCTGCCACAG
>JBFFZF010000249.1:0-6366 GCA_041568755.1 Longimicrobiales bacterium
AAGGGGAAGGGGGAGGGGGAAGGGGGAAGGGGGAAGGGGGCCTAACGTTCCTCCAGCGCTCTCAGGGCCTCGGCGGCGGAGGTGTTGGAGGGATCGAGATCGAGGCCGGCGCGGAGGGCGGTGCGGGCTTCGGCGATGCGGTCGAGGGTGAGGTAGGCGCGGGCCAGGTTGAAGTGGGCGGGGGCGAGGCCGGGGGAGAAGCGGGTGGCTTCGCGGTACGGATCGATGGCGTCGGCGGGGCGGTCGGCGCGCAGGTACAGGTTGCCCAGGTTGAACCAGGCGAGGGCGTCGGTCGGGTCGACGGCCAGTGCGCGCTGGTAGGCGGCGAGCGCGCCGGGCGTGTCGCCGCGGGCGGCGCGCGAGATGCCGAGGTTGGTCCAGGCCAGCGCGTTCGTCGAGTCGGCCGCGATGCTGGCCAGGTAGGCGGACTCGGCGGCGACGGCGTCGCCACCGGCGGCGTGCGCGAGGCCCAGGTTCAACAGCACGGCGGCGTCCGCGGGGCGGACCTCGAGCGCCTTGTTGTAGGCCGTGATCGCCCGCGTCGTGTTGCCGCTCTCGCGGGCGGCATCCCCCAGGAAACCGAGAAGGACGACCCAGCGGCGACGCACGGCGGTTTCCATCGCACTCAGCGAGCCGAGCCGCTCGATGAGGAACCGGCGGGTGCGGCGGT
Organism: Longimicrobiales bacterium; assembly: GCA_041568755.1. Lineage (GTDB taxonomy): Bacteria > Gemmatimonadota > Gemmatimonadetes > Longimicrobiales > RSA9 > JBFFZF01. The sequence goes on from JBFFZF010000249.1 coordinate 671, forward strand.
CGTTGCCGCGGGTCCAGTGGAGCGCGGCCAGTCCGAGCGCGGCCGCGTCGGGATCGCGGGCGAGGGCCGCGTCGCGCAGGCGCGTCTCGACGGCGGGCTCGAGCGCGCCGCCGTCCGGCTCGAGATGATCGCGGAAGAGGGAACTCAGCACGATGAACTCGGCCATTGGATGCGGCGGCGCGGGCAGTTCGAGCAGCCGGACGAGTGTGGCGCGGTCGGGCCGGTCTCCGGCCGCGGCCAGTCCGGCGACGAGCGGGTGGTGCGGCTTCAGCTCGCCCCACCACGCTTCGCTCTGCGCCTGGAGGGCGGTGGCATCCCGGTCGGCGTGACAGTCTGCGCAGGCGACTTCGACGCCCAGACCGGCATCGAAGCGGGGACGCGGCAGCGGGATCGTGTGGTCGGAGCGCGCGTAGCGCAGCGCGGTCCCGACCTCGGGTTCCTGCAGGTAGGGCATGTGGCACGCCACGCACCGGCTGCCGGGCGAATCGGCGGCGTGCCGTGTGTGTTCCTCGATGCGGGCGGCCTTGCTGGGGTGACACGCGGTGCACTGCCCGTCATCGAAGCGGTTGGGGAGCGGCAGCCCGTTCGCGTCCCGGTACTCCTGGCTGTGTGGCGCGTGGCAGTCCACGCAGGTCATCGAACCGTTCAGGTAGCAGTCGCTCCACAGATGACCTTTCTGGTAGGCGAACGTGCGGATCCGTCCGTCGGGGAAGACGGCGGCATCGGACAGAAGCGGCAGGGCCAGGCCGTAGTAGTCGGCGAACGGCTTGCCGGGCAGGTAGCCTGGCGCGAGCGCGTCCTTCAGCGCGTGGCAGCGGAAACAGACTTCGAGCGAGGCGTCCTTGGAGAGCAGCGCGAGGGAGGGCATGGCGGCTGCGGGGTCACCCGCATCGCGTGCGTTTTCGGGCCGGGCACGCATCGCTTCGACATGACGCGCCGCCGGACCGTGGCAGGACTCGCAGTTGATCCGGAGGCTGACGTAGTGCGTCTCGGCCGGCCGGCCGGGCGCGCCCTCCACCTCGATCTGGCTGCCGTGACACTCCTGGCAGGTGGCGAAGCGCGGCACGTTGCCCAGCGTCCGGATCGGCGGCCAGTCGCCGCAATCGTGCAGCGCCATGTCGGGCGTGATGGGGATCCAGCCGCGGTCGAGGCGCGTGTTCGTGTTGCAGAACCAGACGTTCTCCCGTCGGATCATCTCCCACGGCAGGAAACGCACGGTCCCATCCTCGAACTTCGTCACAAACCCCTGCGTACCGCCGCCCACCAGGTGCGCACCGCCGACGACGCCGTCCACGGGCAGAACCTGATCGGGCCGGTCCGGCCGCCGGATGATGAACGCGTGGCGACCGTCCGCCAGCCGGGTCGGGGTGACCGTACCATCGCGGAACTGGATGGGCCGCCCATCGAAGGCGCGCACGAGCAGGCGCGCGTCCGGATCGCCGCCGGCGCGGCCGTGTGTGGAGGCGCTCCACGCCGCGTGCTGTTCGGCGTGGCATTCGGCACAGGCGGCGGCGCCCGCGAAGTCCTCGAACGCGATGTCGGGCTCGGTCCGGGCGGCCGGCGGCGGGAAGGGCGGGAGCGGCCCGGCGTCGCGCCGGGCGATCAGCGCGAAGGCGCCGACCGCGACGAGCAGCATGAGCACCGCGCCCGCGGCCACGCGCCACCGTCCGCTGCGCGGCGTGGATCCACGGCCAGGCGGTGGCCCTGATGCCTCCGTTCCGACCGCCGAACGATCGCGCCTGCGCTTCGCCATCAGTTGCCCCGGCGGGTGCGCGGCCCGCCGCCCGGCGCGCCGTCGCCGGCCCACGCCGGCTGTGCACACTGGCAGAGCGTCCGGATGTACGCGACGAGCGAACGGATCTCCGCCGCGGCGAGCGCGGGCGCGAACCCCGGCATGGTGGGGCTGCGGTCCAGGAAGAACGCGCCCGCCGCGATCGCGTCGTAGAGCGTGTCATCGGGCCGCTCGGCCATGGCGCTGGCGTCCGTGTGGTCCGCCGGCCGCGCGGCCAGGTAACGCGCGTTGAAGCCCTGGCCACGGCCGTCGGGGCCGTGACAGGCCGAACACCAGGTCCCGTACAAGCGCTCTCCCGCGTCACCGTCTGCCCGCGATGCGGCCCTGGGCTCCGGCATGTCGAGCGGCGACAGGTAGCCGTTCCGGTCGGCAGCGCCATCATCGTCCGGAGCCTGACGGGGCTCGGGCGGCGGCGCGGTGGTGCGGGCGGCCAGCCAGCTGGCCACCTGATCGCGCAACGCCGACGGACCCGGCATGGGCGGCATGGTCGTCCCGGGCGCGTAGTGGCCGGGATCCTCGAGCATGGCCCGGATCCAGTCGGGCCGGAGGCGATGCCCGGCCGCCGAGAGGTCGGGACCGATCCGTCCACCCGGGCCGTCGAGCGCGTGGCAACCGGTGCATGACAGACGGGCCGTGAAGAGCGCATTGATGCGCGCGGTCACCGAGCGTGAGAGCGGAGCAGGCGCGAACGCGGGTACGGCCGCCGGCACGGCGGTGAGCGCAGCGGCGATCGCGTCGGCCTCCTCACCGGTGAGGCCGAAGTCCGGCATGCGACCGCCCGGTCGGCCGGGCACGCCGGCGGGTCGGATGGCGCCGGGCGCGCGCAGGAACGCGCGCAGCCACTCCGGACGGACGCGCGCGCTTTCCAGCGCGAGGGAAGGCCCGGCGGGCGGCGGGCCCTGCCCGGCCGCGCGATGACAGGCCGCGCACTGGAGAGCGTCGAAGAGCCGGGCGCCCGCCGCGTCGTCCGCGTCCTGATGCCCGTCGAGTGCGGCCCGCAGGGCCGGGCTCGCGGTGGACCGGCGCGTCGTCCCACCGAGCAGGACGGCGAGCGCAGCCGCTTCGCGGTCATCGAGGTGAAACGCCGGGTGGGCGCGTTGGCCGGCCGCAGCCTGGCGCGGCTCACGCAGCAGGGCGAAAACGGCGCTGGCTTCGCGTGAACCGGGCTCGAGCGGCGAAGCGACAGGCTCGATCGCTGTGGGCAGCCCGGCATGGCACCCGGCGCAGCCCAGGCTGAGGATCAGTTCGTCGCCGGCCTGCGCCGCCACAGCAAACGGGACCGGGTTGGCCGGCGCGGTGCGCGGGAGCGCGGCGGGTCCGACCGGACGGTCGGGGACCGACGCGGCGCTCTCCGCACATCCGGCGATGCTGAGGGCGAGCACCACCAGGCCGCGCCGCGTGGGGCGCAGGCCGGAGGCGAGCGGGAAAGCGCTGCTTACCAGCGTATCGGGATCACCAGGAACGGGGTCGGGTCGCCGCCAGTTTCCTCGCCTTCGGCGGACCTGCCCAGGTCGACGGCCTTGATGATCGCGAAGACCAGGACTCCTGTGCCGACGGCCCCGCCGATCAGGGTGGCGCGCTGGCGTCGCCCGCGCAGCCGCTCGATGTATGCCTGGCGCCACGCGGTGGAATACGCCAACTCCTGGAGCGGCAGCTGACCGGCCGCCTCCACACCCGCCGCGTCTGCGCTGTTGCCCGCGAAGTTGACGGCCAGGCCCGTGCCGATGGGTCCGAGGAGCGCGCCCCCGACGAACCCGCGTGCGACCCAGCCCAGCGTCCCGGTCTGGCCGGCGGCCGCCTCGCCTTCCTCCCGGCCGCGCGCCGCCAGGGGACTGTCCGTGATTTCGGCGGGCGCCATTTCGTTGGAGCGCAGCCGGACGTCCCAGTCTCCGGACGCAGACACGTCGAAGAGGTACAGGCCGGTGCGCGGGATGCGGACGGCCTTGGAGCCGCCGAACCGGCCTTCACCCCTGGCCACCTCGTCGACGACATTGCCATCGGCGTCGAGCAGTTTGACGAGGAAGTAGCCCGAGCCCTTGTGCTGCACCTCGAACACGGCCAGCCCTTCGCCCAGCGAGAACGTGCGCGTGGCTTCGGGTCCCGAGCCCTTGAACGTCTGTGCGAAGCCGGGTACAGCCCCGGCTGCGGCGAGAACCAGGGCGATCAGCAGGTTTCGTCGCATGTGCATCCTCCGTAGCGTGTCGCTAGCCTATCAACGCGTCGATCGGTCGTCTCGTGTCGGTGCTGCGGCTGCGGGCTCCCCCGGCTCGCGCGAGGCGCCCGCCGTCGCGGCATGGGGCGGTCCCGCCAGCGGACCGCAACGCAAATCTATCGAATCGACCGGACTGCTGTCAGCCGGCGCCGGCCTGCTGACGCCACTCCGCAGTGGCGCGGCGCGGGCACGGACACCAGCGTCGGACGCTGCGTGGCACACGTGGGGGCGATTATACTTCGCAAACGGCCGGCCGGGCGCGCCGATCGCCCCGGGCGGCCCGCTCAGGACCGGTGATTCCGCGTCCGGCACCGCCGCCGGCGTCAGCACGCTGCTCCACGCGAGGCTTATGGGAGAGCTCGGCATACTGATCCCGCTGATCGGCGTGTCTATTCCGCTGGTCGTCGTCGCGGGCAAGTTCATCGTGCAGCCCATCGTCCAGGCGATCACGAAGGTTTCCACGACGCAGCAGGCCGGCGTTGATCCCGGACCGCTGATGCAGCGACTCGCGGCGACCGAGGAACGCCTCGATCGGCTCGAGCGCACGATGCGTCAGATCGGCGAAGAGCAGGACTTCCAGCGCAAGCTGTTGAGCGGTCGGCCGGGCGGGAAAACGGAGAAGACCGGCTCTTGAGAGGCGTGTTCCTGTGGACGGCCGCGGTGTGGCTCGCCGTGCCGGTGGCTGCCCAGGCCCCCGACCGCGCACGCGTCGATTCGATCTTCGCGCCGTGGGCTGCGGAGAACTCGCCGGGCTGTGCCGTCGGCGTCTACCGCGGCGGCGCCATCGTGTTCGCCAGAGGCTACGGGATGGCCAACCTCGAGCACGGCATTCCGAATACGCCCGCTTCGATCTTCCACGTGGCGTCGATCTCGAAGCAGTTCGCCGCGTTCAGCATCGTGCTGCTCGCGCAGGAGGGGCGCCTCTCTCTGGATGACGAGGTCCGTACGCACGTCGCGGAGCTGCCCGATTTCGGGCCGCCCATCACGATTCGCCACCTGATCCACCACACCAGCGGGCTGCGCGATCAGTGGGAACTCCTCGCGCTGTCCGGGTGGCGGTCCGACGATCCCAAGAGCGAGGCCGACATCCTGGGGCTGCTGCGCCGGCAGAGAGCACTGAATTTCGCGCCCGGCGCGGAGTACCTGTACAGCAACAGCGGGTACACGCTGCTCGCCGTGATCGTGCACCGCGTGACCGGCCAGACGCTGCGCGAGTTCGCGGCTGAGCGCATCTTCAAACCGCTGGGAATGGACCGGACCCATTTCCACGACGACCACACCATGGTCGTACCGGGCCGGACCGCCGCCTACGTGCAGCGCGGTGGGGACTGGGCGATCAGCATCCCCGTTTTCGACAACCACGGCGCGACGAGTCTGTTCACGACCGTGCAGGATCTCGCGAAGTGGGATGCGAACTTCACCTCGCCGCGCGTCGGCGATGCGGCTGCCGTCGATCAGATGCACGAGCGCGGCCGGCTGAACGATGGCAGCACGATCGACTACGCGTTCGCGCTCTCGCACGGGGAAACGCGCGGGCTGCGCACCGTCGGGCACAGCGGCTCCGACGCCGGCTACCGCGCCGACTACCTGCGCTTTCCGGACACGGGCCTGGCCTTCGCGACGCTGTGCAACACGCCCGTCAACGCCGGCGAGCTGAACCGACGCGTCGCCGAGGTCTTCCTGGGCGATCGG
>JBFFZF010000250.1:0-6343 GCA_041568755.1 Longimicrobiales bacterium
CGCGTGTGCTCGACATGCTGGTGGGCGATGCGCTGCCGCGCATCTGCTGAGAGGTGAGTGAAAGGGGTGGATCATGGCGACGGTGACAGTACCGCGGGGAACGGAAGCGGTGATTCCGGCGACGGAAGCGGCGCCGCAACGCGAGCGGCTGCCCCTCGGTCCGCTCGAGACCGTGCACGTCTACTGGATCGCCGGGATGAGCTGCGACGGCTGCACCATCGCGGTGGCCGGCGCGACGAATCCCGGCATCGAGGGCCTGCTGGCCGGCACGGTGCCCGCAATGCCGCAGGTCATCCTGCACCACCCGGTGCTCGCCGTGGAGGCGGGCGATGACTTCGTGCACAACTTCCGGCTGGCGTGGGAAGGCAAGCTCGGCGCGCCGTACGTCGTCGTCATGGAGGGCTCCGTCGCGGACGAGCGCATCGCCGGCCGCAGCCAGGGCTACTGGTCCGCCATGGGCGTCGAGGAGCGCGAGGGGTTCGACCAGCCGCAGCCGGTGCCGACCGCCGAATGGCTGCACCGTCTCGCGCCCGGCGCGGCCGCCGTCATCGCGATCGGCACGTGCGCGACCTGGGGCGGGATCCCCTCCGCCGAGGGCAATCCGACGGGCGCCATGAGCGTCATGGACTTCCTGGGCAAGGACTACCGGAGCGCGTTCGGTCTGCCGGTCGTGAACATCCCCGGCTGTGCGCCGCAGGGCGACAATTTCACGGAGACGGTGTTCGCCGTGCTGCTGTTCCTGCAGGGGCTGGGACCGCTGCCCACGTTCGACGAACTGGGCCGGCCGGCGTGGCTGTTCGGTGACACCGTCCACCGCGGCTGCACGCGCGCCGGCTTCTACGAGGAAGGCATCTTCGCGGAGGAGTACGGCGATCCGGAGTGCCTCGTCGACCTGGGCTGCTGGGGCCCGGTCGTGAACTGCAACATCGTGAAGCGCGGCGCGATCAACCACATGGGCGGCTGCATGGAGGCCGGCGGCGTCTGCATCGGCTGCACCATGCCCGGCTTCCCGGACAAGTTCACGCCGTTCTACAAGACGCCGCCCGGCGCGATCGTGTCGACATCCATGTCGCGCGGCGTCGGCGCCGTGGTGCGCCGGCTGCGCCGGTTGTCGAACCGTCAGGCCAACCGCGAGGTCCGCTGGGCGCGCACGGGCGAGGTGCCGAGCGGCTGGGGCCACGTGCAGCCGCAGACGCGAACGCAGGCGGCGCTCGACTACTTCTATCAGAAGTGGCAGTACTGGCGCGCGAAGAGGCCGGGCCGGCCGCCCGGCTCCGAAACCCGCTTCTGGGGCGTGGACCGGCCCGGCCGCCGGAGCGACTACAACGACAGCAGCACCGCGCAGGGAGGTGACACATGAGCGCCGCAGATCTCTGGGCCGCCTGGCGCCTCTGGCTGATGGTCGCCGTCGCGATCATCCTCGTGGCCGCGACCCTGCTCATCACGATCCTGCTCACGGCGCGCAGCATCACGGCGCACGCGCGACGCGGGCTGGCCGCCGCCGAGCGTATCCGCGTCAGCACACTGCCCATCTGGGAGCTGCAGACCAGCAACGAGGTGGCCGAGTCGCTGCTCGAGACCGTCCAGTCGATCGAGGCGAAGGGCGGCCTGCTCGTCGAGGCGCTCGAGAGTCACGCCGGTGCTGGAGGCGCACGCTGATGTCGCCCGACTGCATGCCCGACACGGGAGGCAACCATGGATGAGGCCGTCATCCGGCAGGTCTGGATCACGACGCTGGTGATCTACTTCGTGGTCGTGCTCGTCGTCGCCGCGCTGCTGACCCTGATCGTGCGGGCGGCCCGCGACGTGCGCGCGGCCGTGGCCGACATCTGGGTCACCGGCCAGAAGATCGCCAACAACACGATCCACATCGCGCTGCTGCAGAAGACCAACGACGTCGCGGGCCGGATCCTGGGCTCGGCTGTGGGCGTGGTCAACGCCACGGCGGCAGTCAAGGCGCACGCCGAGACCTGCCCCGGCTGTCCCGCGTGCGTCCTCGGACCGGGGTGGTCACGATGAACACATTCGTCCTGCTCGCACTCGTATCGGTCATCGGCGCGGCCGCGCTGTTCATCGCGCTCGCCTGGTACCTGATCGCGATCGCGACGGAGCTCGAGGCGATCGGCGGAGACCGCGGCGGCTACGGCATGCCCGCCAGCCTGCTCTCGAAGATCCGGCTCGGCGTGCGCGCGATCGAGACCCAGACCGGCGGCCTCGCGCCACAGGTCACGCGGCTCAATGAAGGCCTGACCGCCGTGCGCGACGGGCTGCGCGCGATCGATGACAACCTGGGCGGCGTCATCACCGCCGTTTCGCGACAGGAGGGCTGATCATGACCATGCCATCGGCCGTGTACGTCATCTGGTGGATCGGCCTGATCGTCACGCTCGTCGTGTTCGTCCCGCTCGCCGTCTCCCTGCTGCACCGCACGTGGCGCGCCGCCCGCTCGATCGAGCAGTACGCGGCCGCCGCGCTTACCGCGGCGGCGGGGATCGCCGGCAATACCGCGAATATCGTCGCACTGGATGCCACGATCTCCGTCGCGACGGACATGCTGGACTCGGCGGGCAGAGTCGTCGAGAAGCTCGACACGGTCGCGACCGTGCTCGCCGACCGCGCGAACGCCTGACGGGGAGGACGAACAATGTTGCTCACACTGACGCTCATCACGGTAGCGCTGGTCGTCATCGCGCTGGCCGGCTACCTCATCGCCATCGCGCTGGCGCTGCTCAGCGCGAAGCGCAGCGTGATCGCCATCGCCGACGGCCTCGAGGCCGTGGCGGGCCACACGGATCCGCTGCCGGACAAGCTCACGACGATCAACGGCGCGCTCGGCCAGCTGCTCGACGGCCTGCGCCTGGCCGACCATCACCTCGGCCGGGCAGCCGGTGTGTTCCGGTTGTAGGGCGAGATCGGGGAGGAACAGATTGATCAACCGCGGAGAGCGCGGAGGGCGCGGAGGAAGGGCGGAGGAATTGCCGGAACGGATAACAGAAACGGTGTCCGAGATCCACGATGTCCTCCGCGTCCTCCGCGCTCTCCGCGGTTGACGATCCGTCTGGAGCCGAACCGGAAAGGTCACTGAAACGCCGGTAAGTTTCCGTGCCATGGACAGCAAGGGCCTGACAGGCTCGAAATAAAACTGAACCTCGCCTCGAGCGGAGGCCTCGATGTGCTTCAAGAATCTGCCGATCGAGTTCGATGCCAGTGGCAAGCCGTTCCTGCGCGGCGGTGTAGCGAACCCGTACGAGCCGGCCTCCGCCCCCGTGGGCGCGCCGAAGCAGCTCACGCACTCGCAGGTCGAGGAGCTGCTGCGCCGGAACGGGCACATCACCTCGGTCGACTTCGACCCCGTCACGCGCGTGGCGGGCGCGCTCGCGTTCCACTCGGTCACGGACCTGAAGGAGCGGAAGGTCCTCGAGGCGCGCTCGATGGCGACGCTGTTTCGCGGCTACGAGGTCATCATGGTCGGCAGGGACCCGCGCGACGCGATCTACATCACGAGCCGGGCCTGCGGCGTGTGCGGCGGCGTGCACTCCGCGACGTCCGCGATGGCGACCGAGATGGCGATCGGCTGCCAGCCGCCACCGCTCGGCATCCTGATCCGCAACCTGGCCCTCGCGCTGGAGTTCCTCTACGACCACCCGCTGCACCTGCACCTGCTGGCCGGACCCGACTACTCGGAGGCGATCGTCGGCCAGACGAACCCGTCGCTGCTCGAGCGGGCGAAGAGCACGGGTCTGGACCATGCGGCGACGCATGGCTACCGGACCATGCATGATCTGATGGTCGACCTCAACCCGCTCACCGGCAGCCTGTACCTCGAGGCGCTGCACATGACGCGCGTCGCGCGTGAGGCCTACGTCCTGATCTGCGGCAAGTATCCGCACCCGCAGACGATGGTGCCGGGCGGCATGAGTTCGACGATCACGCTGTCCGTCATGAACGAGATGCTGTCACGGCTGGTCCAGTTCTTCGACTACTCGAAGAAGCTCGCGCACATCTGGGACGACCTGACCGAGTTCTTCTACGAGGCGAATCCGCTGTATCGGAAGGTGGGCGCCCGCCGCAAGAACCTGGCGGACACGGGCATCTTCGATCACCACGAGGCCTACGATGCCCGCTACGACCACGCCGCCGAGTGGGGCTCCATGCGCTGGGCCACGCCGGGCGCGATCGTGAACGGCGAGCTGCTCACGACGGACCTGCACGTGATCAACATGGGCACCGAGGAGTTCGTCGAGCACTCCTACTACGACGAGTGGACCGGCAACGGCATGAAGGCACACTTCGACACCGACCCGGTTGGCCATCCGCTGTCGCCGTACCACCCCTGGAACAAGGTCACGAAACCCAGGCCGCAGGGGCAGAACTGGAAGGAGAAGTACACGTGGGACACGGCGCCGCGCTGGGACCGCCAGGCCATGGAGGCCGGCGCGTACGCGCGGCTGTGGAGTACGGCCGTCGCGCAGAAACTGCCGGCGAACCCGTTCATCGAGGCGACCGGGACCTCGCTGCGCATGCGCCTGCCCAGGGGCTCGCTGCCGGAGATGGAGCTGGAATGGCGCGTGCCCGAATCGTGGAACGCGTTCGAGCGGAACCGCGCGCGTGCGTACTGCACCGCGTTCACGACGCTCATCGCGTTCAACAACTGGCTGGCGGCGTCCGAGCGGCTCAAGCAGGGCGATACGCGCACCAGCACGAAGTTCGAGATTCCCCGCACCGGCGAACGGATCGGCGTCGGGTTCTGGGGGGCGGGGCGCGGCTGGCTGACGCACCACCTCACGCTCGATCGCGGCGCCGTGTCCAACTACCAGATCCTCACGCCCTCGACCTGGAACGCTTCGCCCACCGACCGCTGGGGCCAGCCGGGCCCGTACGAAGAGGCCGTCCTCAACACGCCGCTGCTCGAGGAGACGGATGACCCGAAGCAGTTCAAGGGCGTCGATATCCTGCGCGCGATCCGCAGCTTCGACCCGTGCATGCCGTGCACCACGCACATCCACTGCGATGACACGGTCATTACACGCGAGGTCAACACCTGCGCCTGCGGCGTGGAGGAGTGACGCGTTGAAGCGGACCCTCATCGGAGGTGTCGGCTACCGGAACCTGCGCGACCATTCCGCGGGACTGCTCGTCATCGAGCGTCTCATGGAGGGCGCGGCGCCGGACCACGTCGTGATCGAGGACGTCAGCTACAACGCCATCGCCGTCGTCCAGTGGCTGCAGGACCAGCCGCCGGGTCAGGCGTTCCAGCGCCTCATCTTCGTCGCCGCCGTGCCGCGCGGTGGGGGCCGCGAGCCCGGCTCGGTCACGGCCTACCGCTGGGACGGTGTGCTGCCCGATGCGGAAGAGATCCAGCGCGCGGTGGCCGACGCCGTGACGGGCATCATCAACATCGACAACACCGTCATCGTGTGCGGCCATTTCGGCGCGCTGCCGGACGAGGTCGTGCTGGTCGAGATCGAGCCGCTCGAGCACGAGTTCGGCGACGCGCTGAGTCCCGCCGTCGCCGCGGCGCTCGGGCCGGCCTGCGATCGCGTCCTGGACCTCGCCACGCGCGGCGTTGATCGTCTTCCCGTCATGACGCTGGGCGGGACCGCCGTGAGCGCGGCCACCGAATGAGTCGGATGGAACCCGGCGCGGCGGAAGCCGCCGGATCCGCCGACCTGCTCGACGAGATCGGCGAGCTGATCCACCGGCTCGAGTCGCACGCCGATGCGGACGTGCAGGCCGACATGCACGCGCTCCTCGAGCGCATGGACACCGTGCACCGCGTCGCCCTGACGCACCTCGTCGAGGCGATCCGCGCCATGGCCGGCGACGCGTTCATCAACCGGCTCACCGCTGATCCGGCGATCCGCCTGCTGCTCATGTCCTACGACCTCATCGCCGTGGACCGCCGCATCCTGGCCGAGGAGGCGCTGGACGCCGTGCGCGGCCACCTGCACGCGCACGGCATCGATGTCGTGCTCGACGAGGTCGTGGGCGGCGCCGTCTACGTGCGGCTGCACGGCATGGAACAGGCCGGCATCGACGCGGACGCCGTGCGCCGCGACCTGGAGGCCGCCCTGCGCGACGGGCTCGTGGGGTTCCAGCAGCTCGAGCTGAACAGGCGCGCGCCGAACATCAGCGGCGGACTCGTCGCGCTGGGCGGGCTGCGCCGCGCGAACCGGCCCGTGCTGCGCACCGCGGCGAGACTCGAGGACGTGCCGGCCGGCGGGCTCGAGGCCGTCGAAGTCGACGACGTGCCCATCCTGCTGGTCTCGCTGGACGGGGACATCCACGCCCTGCACAACCGCTGTGGCGAGAGTCCGCTGCCCCTCGAGTTCGGCGCGCTCGA
>JBFFZF010000251.1:0-6321 GCA_041568755.1 Longimicrobiales bacterium
TCCAGCCGGCCGGGATGTCGGCCCGCCGGTAGACGTCGAACTGGCTGTACTTCGACAGCGCCTGCGCGGCGGGCGCGATGTCTGCCGGATCATCGAAGTAAAGAAACGATGTCGTGCCGGACGACGAGAAACGGGCGTCGACGCCTTCGCTGCGCAGCAGGCGCTGGACGTTGACGATGGTGCGGACCTCGCGCATGCCGTGATCCGTCGTGACGAGCAGCGTAGCGGATTCGCCCGCCTGTCGCAGGCGGCGCAGCTCCGTCAGGATGTCGCCGAGGATCGCGTCACTCTGCTGGACGGCGCGTCGCGTGGGCTTTGACTCGATGCCTTTGTAGTGCGCGGCCTCGTCGGGCCCCTCGAAGTAGGCGAGGATCAAGCTCGGCCGTTGCTCGGCAGGCAGACCCAGCAGCTCGACGACCTGCCGGCCACGGGTCGTGTCCGGCGCGTATTCTGGCTCGATCAGGCTGGCCAGCGGCCCGCGCCGGGTCGATCGGGCCCCGACCCAGCCGAGGGCAGCAGTCCTGACACCCTGCCGCTCGGCCACCTCGTGCAGGTGTTCACAGGCGTACAGCCAGTCGGCATCCCGCTCGTGGTCGTACGCGCCGCGCGCGGGGTCCCGGAACATGTTCGAGACGATGCCGTGGCGCGCGGGCCAGCAGCCGGTGGACAGGCTGACGTGGTTCGGCAACGACATGGTCGGAAAGACCGGCTCGACCGCGTGCGTCCACGCGCCCTCGGCGCGGATCCCATCCAGTACGGGTGTCGGGTGCGCCTCGACCATGCGCGGCGTGAACCCGTCGAAAACGAGCACCACGACCGTCTGCGCCGTGGCACACGCTGGCCACGCCAGGGCGAGCGCGAGCGCCAGCACGGAAATCACCCGCAGGCGATCGTCGATACCCCGCGCGTTCGGTGTCTTGCCGCTGTCGTGATTCACGGAGTCCCTTCGCCGTGTTGGTTGGATGCCGTGGAAGAAACTGGGGCGGGTTTCGGCTCCCGCGCGAGTCGCGCCATCGGCCGCACCGGCGTGCTCCCGTCAAACGGCAAATTTCAGAACCACTTGGCGTCGCCGAAACTGACATCCAGATCGAGAATCGCGCCAGTCAGACGAAGGCGAAATGAGTGCGAGCGAGGGGCCGGACGCGCTGCACGAGGCTGAGCGCCTCGAGCCCGACCGACAGCATGCGCAGGACCCGCTTCTCAGCGAGGTCGTGGAACGCGCGCTGCGCGAGAGCGAGACGCGCCTGCGCACGGCGTTCGCCTACCAGCGGGCGGTGTGGGAATCGTCGCTGGACGGCATCATCGCGATGGACGGATCCGGCGTCATCCTCGACGCGAGCCCGGCGACCGAACGCATCTTCGGCTGGACGCGCGACCAACTGGTCGGCCGGACCATCGCGGACACGATCGTGCCCGAGCGTCTGCGCGATCAGCACCGCCGTGGTCTGGAACGCTACCTGGCGAGCAGCCAGCCGCGGATTCTGGGCAAACGCGTCGAGTTGCCCGCGCTCCGCGCGGACGGAACGGAGCTGCCGCTGGAGCTGACGGTGGTGCGCGTCGACAACGACGGCCAGCCGGTCTTCATCGGCACGGTGCGCGACATCTCCGAGCGCGTTTCGGCCCGGCGTGCGGTCGCGGACTTCGACCGCATGTTCTCGCTGCACCTCGACGTGTTCTGTATCGCCGACGTCGAGGGCAGGCTCGTGCGGCTGAACCCGGCGTGGGAGCGGACGCTGGGTTTCCCGGTAGACGAAATGGTGGGCCGCTCGTTTCTCGAGCTCGTGCACCGCGATGACGTGTCTCGTTCGCGGCGGCAGGCGAGGCGGCTCCTCGCGGGCTCACAGATCGTCGCGTTCGAGAACCGGTGCCGCCATGCGGATGGCAGTTATCGGTGGCTCTCGTGGAGCGCCGTGCCGGTCCTGGAGGATGGGCTGTTCTACGCGGTCGGCCGCGACGTCACGGAGCGCCGTGCGACCGAGGACCAGTTGCGGCGGATGCAGCGGCTGGAATCGATCGGGCTGCTGGCCGCGGGCATCGCGCACGACTACAACAACGTGCTGTCGATCCAGAAGGGCTATGTGGCGCTGCTCGCGGAGGCGTTGCGCGAGCGGGAGGACCTGGCAGAGCCGCTTGCCGAGATCGACACGGCCGCGAACCGCGCCGCCGACCTGACCCGCCAGTTGCTCCTGTTCAGCCGCAAGCAGGTCATGCGCACGCGCGCGATCGATCTGAATCATGTCATCCAGGAAATGGCGCGCATGCTGGGCCGGATCCTCGGCGAGGACATCGCGCTGCACGTCGAGCCGGCCTGCGATCTGCCCGCGGTTCGCGCGGATTCCGGCATGATCGAGCAGGTCATCGCGAACCTGGTCGTAAATGCCCGCGATGCGATGCCGGGCGGCGGCACGCTCACGGTCTCGACCGCCATCAGCGAGATCGACGAGCGTGAGGCCGTCCGCATGCCGGGCGCCCGCGCCGGCCGTTTCGTGACGTTGAGCGTGACGGACAGCGGAACTGGCATCCACGCCAGGGACCTGGACCGGATCTTCGAGCCCTTCTTCACGACGAAAGAGGTCGGCAAGGGCACGGGCCTCGGTCTGGCCACCGTCTACGGCATTGCCCGCCAACACGAAGGTTGGGTCGACGTCTCGTCACGACTCGGGCGCGGGACCACGTTCCGCGTGTACCTGCCCGTTTCGAACGGACGGACCGAGGAGGCCGCCACGGACGTCGCGAGCATCCCTGTCGTCGGCGGTGATGAGACCATCCTCGTCGTCGAAGACGAACGCGCCGTTCGGGCCATGGTAACGAGAGTGCTGGGGAAGCACGGCTACCGCGTGATCGACGCGGCGTCCGGTCCGGACGCGCTCGGTCTGTGGGCCCGGCACGCCGCCGAAATCGACCTCGTTCTCACCGACATGGTCATGCCCGGCGGCATGACCGGCATGGACCTGGCAACCCGGCTGCGAGCCGACCGGCCCTCGCTTCCCGTCGTATTCACAAGCGGTTACAGCGCCGAGCTGGCCGGCCTCGATCGACTCGGGGAGCGCTCCGTCTATCTGCCCAAACCCTACGCTCCACAGGACCTGGTGCGGCTGATTCGCTCCTGCCTCGACGTGGCTTAGCGTCCCGCCGTCCGAAACCTCCCCGCCCCACAGCGGAAAACGCCCCTCGCGCGTCCAATGGCGGAGGTGGATGTTTGCTGCACACCGTTCCCACCACGGGAGCACGAGATGCGTACGCACTGGCTCTTGTTGCCGGCCCTGGCCGTGATCCTCGGTTCTGCCGGGACGGCCGCCGGCATTCCTGCTTTCGCTCGCAAATACCGCGTGACCTGCGCGCTCTGTCATGCGCCGGTTCCGCGACTGACGGAATTCGGCGAGCAGTTCGCCGCGAACGGGTTCGAGATGGCGGTCGGAGAAGCGCCCCGGGACACCCTCGAAACCGGGGATGCGCAGCTTCGTCTGTTGCGCGAGATCCCGCTCGCGTTGCGGCTGGACGCCTATCTCGAGGCGCTCGCGAACGCGCCTGACGATGGCGCGTCGACGGATCTGCAGGCGCCGTACGGCGTGAAGCTGCTGTCGGGTGGCCAGATCGCGAGCAAGATCAGCTATTACCTGTACTTTTACATGTCCGAGCGCGGTGAGGTGGTCGGGCTCGAAGATGCGTACGTGCAGTTCACGGACATCGCGGGCAGCGGGATCAGTCTGATCGCCGGCCAGTTCCAGGTGTCGGACCCACTGTTCAAGCGTGAGCTTCGACTCGAGTACGAAGATTACCAGCCGTATCGCGTCCGTGTCGGCAATGCGCGTGCGGATCTGACGTACGACCGCGGCTTGATGGCGTTGTGGTCGCCGTGGGCGGACGCCGACATCGCGGTCCAGCTGGTGAACGGGCGCGGCCTTTCGGAGGCGAGCGACCGGAAGCAGTACGATCGCGACGATGGCAAGGGCGCGGCGGTCCGTGTATCACAGGGGTTCGGTCCCTTCCGCGTCGGCGGCTTCGCCTACTTCGCGGCCGAGTCGAACGACGGCCTGGGCGATGAGATCCGGATCTACGGGCCCGACGTGACGGTGGGGCTCGGCGAACTCGAGTTGAACGGACAGTTCCTGCGGCGCACGGACAGCCGTCCCTTCTTCGGCGATTTCGGCGCCGTGGACACCCAGGTCGACGCGCTTTTTGCGGAACTCATCTGGGGCCCGCAGGGTCCCACGGGACGCTGGTTCCTGACGGGCCTGTACAATCGGGTCGTGTCCGACGATCGTGTCTTCACCGTGCGGCAGGGTGAGGATGGCCTGCTGGACCGGTACGAAACGTGGGCGTTCGGACTGAACTACGCGCTCGCGCGGAACCTGCGCCTGACGGGCGAAGCGCAGTACGATGTCGAAGCGGAACGGACGCGGCTGGTCGCGGGATTCGTCGCTGCGTTCTAAACTTCGGAACCACCGACCGACGAGGAGACCTCGCATGAAGACGTTGCTCGTGATCGGCGCGCTCGGCGCTGCCATGGCCGCAGGGGGCGCGAGTCCGGACGGACCCATCGAGACGACGCGCACGATGGTACAGGACACGGCCGGCAAGGGGATCTTCACGGGCAAGGGCCTGTGCGCCGCCTGTCACGGCACCGAAGGCAAGGGCACCGCTCTCGCGCCGGACCTGACCGATGCCAAATGGCTGAACGTCGACGGCTCGTTGGACGCGATCGCGAAGCTCGTCAAGGAGGGTGTGCCGAATCCGAAGGAACACCCCGCGCCGATGCCCGCCATGGGCGGCGCCCAGCTGACGGACGCCGAGATCCAGGCGGTCGCGCGGTACGTGAAATCGCTCTCCGCGAAGGCGGGCGGCTGACGCGACGGTCCCCGCCGGGGACACGCGTCGACCGCGGCGCGGCCGGGCTGGTTCGCTTGCGACCGGCCCGGCTTCGCCTTCCCACTCACTGAACCTCGAACGCTTTCGTGCGCGGCGCTGCCTCTCGCACCCACCGGCTCCGCCTCGCCGCATCCCTCGCGGCGCTCGGGATCATCTGTCCCCTCGCCGTCAACGCGCAGCTGCCCGCTGACCCCACTCCCGCATTGCCGGCCGGATCCGAGCTGAAGGTCTCGCTCATCACGATCGACTACGGCGACGCGATCTGGCAGAACTTCGGCCACAACGCCATCCGCATCCACGACAGCGGGAACGGAACGGACATCGCCTACAACTACGGCATGTTCGATTTCGACGAGCCGGGCTTCCTCGGCCGGTTTCTGAAGGGCACCATGCGTTACTGGATGCAGGACCTCGACTTCGGACGGATGGTCGCGTACTACCAGACCGAGAATCGGTCCGTCGTCGAGCAGGAGCTCCGCCTGACGCCGGCGCAACGGGTCGAGCTGCGCCGCTTCCTCGAGTGGAATGTACTGCCGGAGAACCGGTACTACGTCTACGACTACTTTCGCGACAACTGTTCGACCCGTGTACGGGACGCGCTCGATCGCGTGCTCGAGGGGGCACTGCGCAATCAGCTCTCGGGCCCCTCCAGTGCACTCACGTTCCGTGATGAGGCCCTTCGCCTGACGTCGAAGAACCTGCCGATCTACGCCGGCATCGACCTGGGTCTCGGCCCAGCCACCGACATCCCGTTGACGGCCTGGGATGAGGGGTTCATCCCGATGCGTCTGCGGGACCACCTCCGGCGCGTCACCGTGCGCGGGATCGATGGCGGAATCGTCCCTCTCGTCGCCGAAGAAGTTGTGCTGTTCCAAGCCAACCGGCTGCCGCCGCCGGAGCGGGCGCCGAATCGGTTCCTCGATTTCCTGATCGCTGGAATCGCGGCCGGCATCATCGTCGCGGGACTCGGCACGGCCGCTCGCCGCAACGGCATCGCGCGACTCGTCCTGGCCGTGATCGTCGTCGCCTGGGCGCTCGCGACCGGCCTGCTCGGTGTCGTCCTGACGGGCCTCTGGGCGTTCACCGACCACGTCGCGGCGTACGGCAACGAGAACCTGCTGCAGACGAACCCGCTGGCCCTGGCCCTCCTCGTCGCCGGTCCCGCCTCTCTGCTCGGCCAGCGCGCGCGGACCTTCGCGTCAGCCCTCGCACTCACGCTCGCCGGCCTGTCCGTGCTCGGGCTGGCGCTTCGTGTCCTGCCGTTCTTCGACCAGGCGAACGGACAGATCATCGCGCTCCTGCTGCCCATCCATCTGGCGATGGCGTGGTCCATGCTCCGGCCGAGCACAACGTCACCACGAGTGGACGGAAGTGACTGGAAGTGGAGGTCGCGGGAGGCTCGTGCGGCGGGGCGACACCGCTGATCTGATCGTCTAAACATAATCTTCACAA
>JBFFZF010000252.1:0-6280 GCA_041568755.1 Longimicrobiales bacterium
CCATCCCCCTTCCCGCCGTTCATCCGTCTTCTCCCCTTGATGCGATACCGGTGTTCGGTCTATCCTGCCGGACCGGCCGGACGGGCTGGCCGAACCTCATCCTGAGCTGAACGCGATGCGGCCCACCGACGTCAACGATCCTGCGTACTACCACCGCGTCGTGGACTGCCAGTGGGGCTGTCCCGCTCACACGAACGTCCCCGAATACATCCGCCTGATCGCGCAGGGCCGGTTCAGCGACGCGTACATGCTGAACCGCGCGTCGAACGTGTTCCCGGGGATCCTGGGCCGCACGTGCGACCGCCCGTGTGAGCCGGCGTGTCGCCGTACGCGTGTGGATGGCAAGCCCGTGGCGATCTGCCGGCTGAAGCGCGTCGCCTCCGATCTGCGCGACAACATCGAGCACCGGCTGCCGCAGGCCGCACCGGTGAAGAACGGCAAGCGCATCGCGTGCGTGGGCTGCGGACCGGCGTCGCTGACGGTCGCGAACGATCTGATGCCGCTGGGCTACGACATCACGATCTACGAGAAGCTGTCCCGCTCCGGCGGCCTGATGCGCACGAACATCCCGGCGTTCCGGCTGCCGGCCAGCGTCCTGGATGAAGAGATCGACTACATCCTGCGCATGGGCGTCGAGGTCCTGTACGATTCGCCCGTCGAGAGCATGTCGTGGCTGCTCGAGCAGGGCTACGACGCGGTGTTCGTCGGCAGCGGCGCGCCCAAGGGCAAGGAGCTGGACCTGCCCGGCCGGCAGGAGGGCGCAGCCAACATCCACATCGGCATCGAGTGGCTCGAGGCCATCCACTTCGGCCACGTCGAGTCGATCGGCGAGCGCGTGCTCATCATCGGCGTGGGCAACACGGCGATGGACTGCTGCCGCAGCTCGAAGCGGCTGGGCGGCAAGGACGTCAAGGTCATGGCCCGCCGGCCGCGCCCCTACTTCAAGGCCTCGCCCTGGGAGCTCGAGGACGCGGAGGAGGAAGGCGTCGAGATCGTCGAGAACTATTCGCCCAGCCGGTTCGTCATCGAGAACGGCCGCCTCGTCGGTATGGACTTCGACCACGTCGAGTGGTACCACGACGACAAGGGCAAGCAGCGCAGCCGCACGCTCGAGACCGTCTTCTTCCCGTGTGACGATGTCGTGCTGGCGATCGGCCAGGACAACGCGTTCCCGTGGATCGAGCGGGATATCGGCATCGAGTTCGGCGACTGGGACATGCCCGTCGTCGACAAACAGACGTTCATGTGTACGCGCGAGGGCGTGTTCTTCGGCGGCGATGCCGCCTGGGGCCCCGAGAACATCATCTGGGCCGTCGAGCACGGCCACCAGGCCGCGATCTCGATCCACCAGTACTGCCAGGGCCTGCCCGTCACGGACCGGCCGGCGTACGGCATGAACCTCCACTCCGTGAAAATGGGCATGCACGAGTGGAGCTACAGCAACAACTACAACCCGGTCCAGCGCGCCAAGATGGTGCACGTCGACCTGCGCGAGCGGTTCGAGGCCATGGAGATCGAGGTCGAGACCGGGTTCACGGCCGAACAGACGGCGCAGGAAGTCGAGCGCTGCCTGAACTGCGACATCCAGACGCACTTCACGCGCGAGCTGTGCATCGAGTGTGACGCCTGCATCGACGTGTGCCCGGTCGACTGCCTGACCATCACACGCAACGGCGATGAGGCCGAGCTGCGGCTGCGGCTGACCGCGCCCGCGAACAACCACGATCAGGCGATCTACGTCTCCGGCGATCTGCCACACACATCGCGTGTGATGGTCAAGGACGAAGACCTCTGCCTGCACTGCGGGCTGTGCGCCGAACGCTGCCCGACCGCGGCGTGGGACATGCGCCAGTTCGATCTGCTCATCCCGTACGCCGGACGCGAGGTCCTCGAGCCGGCGCGATAACCCAGGGAGAACATCATGCAAAGCCGCTTCGCCACAGGTCTCGCCGCTCTCGCACTGGCCGCGCTGGCCGCGTGCGAGACGCCGGCCGCCATGCCCGCCGCACTCACCGACGCGGACATCGCCGCGATCAGCGCCGTGACGGACGAGTTCAGACAGAACGTGCTGGCCGGCAACTTCGCCGGCGTCGCGGCGCTGTACACCGAGGATGGCATGTTGCTGCCGCCCAACGCACCCGCGGTCACGGGCAGACCGGCGATTCAACAGTACCTGGAGAGCTTCCCGCCCGTCACGAACTTCAACTTCACGATCGCCGAAGTCGCCGGGGTTGGAGACATGGCGTGGGTCCGGGGCTCGTATACCATGACGCTCGCCCCGCCGGGCGCGGATCCGATGACGGACTCGGGCAAGTTCATCGAGATCCGCGAGCGCCAGGCGGACGGCCGCTGGCTCCTCACGCGCGACATCTTCAACTCGGATCTCCCGCTGCCCGGGATGTAGCGCAGGACGGTGACGGCCATGCTCGCCTTCTCGATGACCGTGCTCCTGTCCTTCGCGGGTGTCGCGCCGGCCGGCGTGCCGTCCTGCCCTGTCGGCGTGCGTGCGCCGGACCCGTTCCACATCGATCTGGTACCGACCGCGAACGCCAACTACGCGAACGGCGCGGTCCGGCTGCGGTTCGCGGACTCGCCATTCGGCGTGACCGTCACGCAGGACGGCCACCACACCTTCGATGCCGCCGTCACGACGGCCGGGCTGGCGCACCTCGGCGGCGCGCTCGTCGTCTGGGCCGCATCGCCGGCACTCGATATCGTCCACAGGCTGGGCACGCTGCGCGCGGACGGCACGCTCGACGCCCGCATCACGCTCAACAAGTTCCTGGTCTTCGTGACGCACGAGGCGAACGCCGGCGTCGAGCGCTGGGCCGGGCCGATCCTGCTGCGCGGGATCTCGGCGAGCGGGCGCATGCACACGCTGGCCGGCCACGGTCCGTTCTTTGCCGAGCCGTGCGCCGCCTGGGGTTTCGGCCCGATCCGCTCGCCCGATCCGTTGCCGTGACCCGCGCTCCCGTCATCGCGATCCTCGCGCTCGTCTGCACGGCCGGGGCCGCGCAGGCGCAGGACGCGCACGCCGGTCACCGCATGGGCGCGGACCCCGCCGCGTGGCGCATGCCGCCCATGGACATGACCATGCCGATGGTGGGCATGGACAGCATGCTGCCGAAGACGCGCGCGTTCCTGCCGGGGCTCGGCATCGATCCGATGACGCTGCCGGCCGCCGCTTTCCGTGAGGTCGTCGACCTGGCCGATGGCGACACGCTCGACCTCGAGGCCGGCCTCGTCCGCCGCCACATCAACGGGCGCACGTTCGTAATGTACGGCTTCAACGGCCAGTACCCGGGCCCGCTCATCCGGACCGTGCAGAACGCGACCGTCGTCGTGCGCTTCACCAACCGCACCGCACTGCCCACGACGGTCCACTGGCACGGGGTGCGGCTCGAGAACCGGTTCGACGGCGTGCCCGGCATCACGCAGGATCCGGTCGAGCCCGGTGGCTCGTTCACGTACCACGTCCGTTTCGCCGATGCCGGCATCTACTGGTACCACCCGCACCATCGCGAGGACATCACACAGGACCTGGGGCTGTACGGGAACATGATGGTCAACTCGCCGGACCCGGATTACTTCAATCCGGTGAACGGCGAGGAGATCGTGATGCTGGACGACCTGCTGGTCGACGACGCGGGCCTGTTCCCCTGGGGCATGGAGACCGCGACGCACGCGCTCATGGGCCGGTTCGGCAATGTGCTGCTCGTGAACGGCGAGACGGACTGGGGGATGGAGGCGAGGCGGGGTGATGTGGTGCGCTTCTTCCTGACCAATGTCTCGAACACGCGCGTGTTCAACCTCTCGTTCGACGGCGCACGCGTGAAGGTCATCGGCTCGGACGTCGGCAAGTACGAGCGCGAGGCGTTCGTGCCCAGCGTCGTGATCGCGCCGGCCGAACGCTACATCGTCGAGGTCCTCTACGAGCGCAGCGGCACGTTCACGCTGACCAACCGGATCCAGGCGATCGATCACATGCGTGGCGAGTTCTTCGCGCACGTCGACACGCTCGGCACGATCCGCGTCGCCGAGCCGTCATCGCCGGAGGATCATCGCGCCGCGTTCGAGCGGCTGCGCGAGAACGCCGAGGTCGTCGCGGAGATCGACGCGCTGCGCGCGCTGTTCGACCGGCCCGTCGACCGGACGCTCGAGATGGGCGTGCAGCTCGGCAACCTGCCGCTGCCCATCCTGCAGATGATCGCGGTCGACACGTTCTACTACCACCCGGTCGAGTGGAACGATGTCATGCCGATGATGAACTGGCTGGCCACCGGCGCGGACGTGCGCTGGTTCGTGCGCGACGTCGCGACCGGCCGCGAGAACATGGACATCGGGGACTGGCAGTTCACGGTGGGCGAAATCGTGAAACTGCGGCTGGTCAACCGGCCCGAAACGCAGCACCCGATGCACCATCCCATCCACCTGCACGGCCAGCGCTTCCTCATCCTTGAGCGGGACGGCGTGCGCAACACGAACTTCGTCTGGAAGGACACGGCCGTCGTGCCGCTGGGCTCGACCGTCGACCTGCTCGTCGAGATGTCCAATCCCGGCGACTGGATGCTGCACTGCCACGTCTCGGAGCATCTCGAGACCGGCATGAAGATGATCTTCCGCGTCGCGCCCCGCTGAGCGCCTCGCCTCGATTTCCTGACCCCGCAGCACGGAGACGATCCATGCAACAGAGCGACCACTCGAACCGGGCTCTTTCGGCGATCGCGACCTGCACCGCACTGATCGCGACGCTCGCGGCGGCTGTGCTGCCCGTCAGTGCGCAGAACAACAGCCACATCCGGCCGCCGGGCGAAGAGGGCAGCCGGAACGTGCACGTCCTGACGCACATCCCGCTGGGCCAGCCACTCAGCGTGAGCGACATCGAACTCGAGCAGGACCTGAATCGGCCGTTCGCGTACGTGGGCCGGATGTTCGTGCACGGCTTCGACATCATCGACCTGTCCGATCCCGGCAAGGCGAAGATCCTGCACCGCTGGCGCATCGAGAACGCAGAGCTGCACCAGGGTACGGGCATGATGGATGGCAAGTACTTCAAGCACGAGGGCCGCTACTTCTACGTGCAGTCCACGCAGTTCCAGCAGGGCGGACCGGACAGTGACCTGGGCGCGATCGTTTTCGACGTGACGGGCCTGCCGGACGTGACGAAGCTGCGCGAAGTGGCGCGCATCCGGCCGGGCGTGCCCGGCGGGTTCCACAACATCTTCATGTACAAGCACTCGGACAGCCGCCCGCTGCTGCTCACCACGTCAGGCGAGCCGTTCGCGCACATCTACGACATGTCGAAGGTCATCCGCGGCGAGCCCGGTCTGGTCGGCAAGGTGCCGGTGCCCGAAGGACTGACCAGCCCGTTCGGCAATTTCGGCTACCACGACATGTACGCGGCGTACGATCCGGCGACGGGCAAGGACAAGTTCTACGGCGGCGGCTCGGGCGGCTACCACGTGTACGACATCAGCCGCCCGGCAACGCCGGAGCACCTCTTCTCGCTGACCGGCATGCCGCTCGTGCCGTGGGGCCACACGTTCACGCCGTCACCCGACGGCGCCTACGCCGTGGGCGAGGTCGAGCACCAGTATGCGCCGCTGCGGATCTTCGACCTGCAGCCCGGACAGAAGGGCGAGACGAAGGTCATCAACCATTCGATCGGCGCGTGGACCGCCAACTGGCAGAACCTCTCGCACAACCACGAGGTCCGCTGGCCGTTCGTGTTCGTCTCGGCGTACGAGGACGGCATGCAGGTCTTCAACATGATGGACCCCACGAACCCGTATACCGTCGGCTACTGGGACACCTACGCCGGTCCGCCCTCCGTCGGCATGTGCAGCGACCGGAAGTGCAACGGCGCGTTCGGCGTGGATGTGCGGAACGCCGACGGCCTCATCGTCGCGAGCGACATGACGTCCGGCTTCTGGGCGTTCCGGATGGATGGCTTCCAGGGCTGGAAAGGCGAGGACTGGGGCATGCCCAACATCTCGAGCGTGCAGGACTGGGACAACGGCCCCGTACGCCGCCCCACGACGAACTGATCGAGCCGCCCACATCTTCAGGAGCGGCGTCCAGCCCTCGCGCACCCCCGCGCGTCCGTGGACGCCGCTCCGTGCCCCCCCGCCGTTCCGTGCCCCCCCGCCGTTCCGTGCCCCCCCGCCGTTCCGTGCCCCCCGCCGTTCCGTGCCCCCCGCCGTTCCGTCTCCCGCCGTTCCGTCTCCCGCCGTTCCCGCCCCAAGTCTCCCGCCCCAAGTCTCCCGCCGTCCCGTCTCCC
>JBFFZF010000253.1:0-6248 GCA_041568755.1 Longimicrobiales bacterium
ACGCGCCGCGTCTGCCCATTCGCCTCGCCTTCGATCCATGCCTCCAGCGAATCCGCACCGATCGTGCGGTAGCCGATGCGCTGCGGGAAATCGTGCGCCGGGTTTTCGAAGATGACCTCGTCGTCACCTGCGCGCAGCAGCGGGAACGCCGTTTCCGCCTGACGCGCCGGGTGCGCAATGTACGTGACTCGGCCGTCGATGACCTCGATGCGGAGATACTCGAACTCCGTCAGGGTTCCATCCCGCATGGTGCGGTTCATGCCCAGCATCGCGCCACCCTGCGGTACCATCCACTGCTCGTCCATTGTGCGATCGCCGGCCTCGCGCCGCCAGCAGCCGGCCAGCCAGGCC
Organism: Longimicrobiales bacterium; assembly: GCA_041568755.1. GTDB lineage: Bacteria > Gemmatimonadota > Gemmatimonadetes > Longimicrobiales > RSA9 > JBFFZF01. The sequence goes on from JBFFZF010000253.1 coordinate 352, forward strand.
AGACCGGTCAGCGGACCGGCGTGGCTCGCCGTGTCGGCGCGCCGCGTGTACGTGGCCTGTGCGAAGAGGCGCATGCCGTCCGCGGTTCCCACGTGATCGCGCACGCGTAACCCGTTGTCCGCCGTGATACGGTACTCCGTGCGGCCCTGCTCGGTGGCACCGCGCCAGTGCGCGGTCAGCGTCGAGTCGTCGGCCTGCCATTCGATGGTGATCCGCTCGCCACGCGAGTCGAACCAGGTCGCCTCGGGCATCGAGGGGGCGGTCCGGTACAGCGCGACCGCATCGAGGACCGGTGTACGGCGGCCTTCCGCGTCCCGGAAACCGTTCGCGAACACCAGCACCGCGTACCCGGGTGAAACCACGCGCCACGTCATCGCGAAGGACGCGGACCGGCCCATCAGTTCGCCATGTCCGGTCCAGCTGCCGGCGAGTCGATCGAAGACCGCGGCCGGCGTCGATTGCGCGGTCACCGCTCCCGGACCCGCCAGTGCCAGCAGCGCGGAGAGCACGCCGACCCCGTACCGAAGTTGCGGCCTGGTTTCCATGCGTGCCTCCCATCGCGGCCGCGCCGCCTGACCATGTGCCCGGCCGCGCCGGCCTCGAATCAATGCGCCAGGTACTCCGGGGATGTTATATCACGCCGTGTCCGTCTGAGCCACCCGCCATCAGGGCAACGCATGGGGCAGGAACTCGATGACATTCGCGCGCACTACGGCGACGTCCGCGAGGAGGACCGCCTGGTCGCGGGCGTGGGCGCGCTCGAACGGGTGCGCACGCAGGACGTGATCCGGCGGTACGCCGCAACACCGCCGGCGCGGGTCCTGGACGTCGGCGGCGGGCCGGGCGCATACGCCACCTGGCTCGTGCAACGGGGTTACGACGTCGATCTCGTCGATCCCGTCTCGCGTCACGTCGAGCAGGCCCGCACCGCGCTGGCCACTGCCGGGCCAGGGCAGGGCCGCGCACACATGGGAGAAGCGCGCGCGCTGGCCTTCCCGGACGGCGGGTTCGATCTGGTCCTGCTGCTCGGACCGCTTTACCACCTGCTCCATGCGGAGGACCGCGCGGCTGCGCTGGCGGAGGCCAGGCGCGTGCTGCGCCCGGGCGGCGTGCTCATCGCGGCGGCGATCTCGCGCTTCGCTTCCGTCATGGACGGGTTCTCGCGCGCGCTCGTGCGCGATCCGAAGTTCGTCTCGCTGATGCGGCGCGATCTGGAAGAGGGCCGGCACATCAACCCGACGGACAACCCGGTCTACTTCACGACCGCGTACCTGCACCGGCCCGAGGACCTCGCGGATGAGGCGCGTCGCGCGGGGTTCCGCACGCAGGCCCTGGTCGGAGTCGAGGGGCCATTCTGGTGCATGCCCGGCTTCGCTGAACTCTGGGAGGATGCCGGAACACGGGCGCTCATGCTGGAGGTGCTGGCCCGCGTCGAGTCGGAGCCGTCCCTGCTGGGGGCCAGCGCCCACCTGCTGCTCGTGGCGATCAACCCGGACAGCCCATGAGTCCGGCGCAGGCGCGACGGCGATCAGGCCCGGCCGTGCAACCCCGGCGGGGTCGAGATGCACACAGGTACGGAGAGGGGACCGGGTGTCCCGCTCTCGCGCCGGATCCCCGGAAGCCGGGAGCGTGATGTCCAGCACCGAGGACAGGAGCCTCGTGGCCGATTACCTGGCAAGTCGTGACGAACGAGCGTTCCTCGCGCTGTACCGCCGCCACACGCCCTTCCTGTACGGCATGGCCCGTCGGCTGGGCGGCGGGCAGACCGATGTGGCGGACGACCTCGTTGAAGAGACGTGGCTGCGCGCGCTCGGCAAACTGCACGGGTTCCGCTGGGGCTCGGCCCTGCGGACCTGGCTGTGCTCCATCCTGATCAACTGTTTCCGCGAGTCGGCCCGCGTCCGCGATCGGGCGCACGCCTCGCTCGCCGGCATCGCCGAGCCCGGGGTGCCGCCTCCGCAGCACGAGTCGAAGATCGAACTCGAGGCGGCGCTCGCCGCGCTGCCGGATGGCTACCGCGAGGTGGTCGTCCTCTACCACATCTACGGTTACACCCACCCGGAGATCGCCACATCGCTGGGCATCGCCGAAGGCACGTCCAAGAGCCAGCTGTCTCGCGGACTCGCGCGCCTGCGGCAGGCCCTGGGCGGAGGCGCGACCGCATGATGGCAAGGGAGCCGACATGCACGACGATGAACTGACCCCATCCGAGCGCACCCAGTTCGACCGGCTGCCGCGCGCCGTCGAGCCGCCCGGCTGGCTGGAGGGGCGCGTGATCGCGCGCATGAAGCGGGAACACCTCGTTCACACGTCCCGCTCGGGATGGCTGCACCGCTGGCTGCCGGCGCTGGCGACCGGCGTCATCGCCCTGCTCGCGGGCGTCGGCATCGGACGGGCGACGCAACCGCCGGCGCTGCCCTTGCCGACGCACGCGCTCCTGCTCTACGAAGGGCCCGGCTTCGAGCCCTACACGGCTGATAATTATCAGCAGCGTTATGGCGAGTACAGCCAGTGGATCGCCCAGCTGTCCGCAACCGGCTCCTTCTCCGGGGGCGAGCTGTTCACCAGTGCCGAACGGGTGCTCGAGCCCGGGGCGGGCGGTACGATCGTGACGGACCGGCCCGCGCAGGAGGGCGCAGGCATGCTGGGCTCGTTCCTCATGATCCATGCCCGCGACCTGGCGGAGGCCGAACGGATCGCGCGGTCATCGCCCCACAGCCGGTACGGCGGCCGCATCGCGATCCGCGAGATCACGCCCACCGACCGCGTCGTGCCCGTCGATCAGTGGCGCTCCCCCTGATGGCGCGCGGTCCGCAGGTGCGGCCGGGGCGGGTCAGGCTGTGAGCAGGAACATGTCCTGCGCCTTCTTGATCGGCGCCGTCGGCCCCACGAAGACGACGGAATCGCCCGACTCGATCTGCGTATCGCCCCGCGGTACGACGAACTGGCGGTCGCGCACGACGGCCGCGACGACGCAGCCGTCAGGGATGTCCAGCTCCCGGATGCGGCGCCCGCTCACACGCGCCTGCTCGGGCACGATCACGCTGACCAGGCTCGCGACGCCACTCTCGATCTCGAACAGATCGGCCACACCGGGCCGGTCCAGGTAGTTCTCGACCATGGCCGCCGTGGCCCAGGGCGCGCTGATTGCGACGACGCCGCTCTCCTCGAGCAGCGAAACGTAGTCGGGGTCCTGCACGATGGCGATGACGCGGGGGATCCCCAGCCGTTTCGCCTGCAGTGCGACGATCACGTTGCGGCCGTCATCACTGGACGCCGCGATCGCGACATCGATGTTGCCCACACCGACCTGCTCGAGCAGGTCCTTCTTCGTGCCATCGCCCTGGTAGATGGGCACGTTGTAGCGCTGTTCCAGCTCGCGGCAGCGCGCCTCATCCTCCTCGATGAACGTGATCTGGTGCTCGGCCGTGCGGAACATCAGCCGGTACTCGTCCCGCGCGAGCAGCCGGTCCGCGATGTTGCGGCCCTGCTTGTCGCCGCTGATGATGAGCACACGCATACGCCTCCTCCGTAATGTGATGACCAGCCATTTCAGCGTCGTGAACAGAGAGCGCAGCCGGCGGAACTCGGCCCGGTTGGCAGGCCGCATCAGGTAGATGGCGCCGCCGGCCAGCGTCAGCAGGCCGCCCAGCACGAAGCTGCGCGTCTCCAGGGCGGGCACGAAGGCCCAGCACGAGATCACGCCCACGATGGGGACGACCGGGAACAGCATGACACGGAACGGGCGCCGCAGATTGGGCATGCGCTTGTGCAGCGAGACGACGGCGTAGTTCACGATGCCGATGCCCATCAGGAACCCGAAATCGCTCACCGAGGCGGCGAACCGTACCACGCCGGCCGCGCTGAACGCGAAAACCACGACACCGCAGATGATGAGCGCGATGTGCGGCGTGCGGTGGACCTTGTGCAGACGGGCGAAGAAGCGCGGGAAATGACCATCGCGCCCCAGCGCGTAGAGTACGCGCGCGCTGGCGCCCAGGGTGACGCTGAAGGCGGACAGGCTGGCCATGATCGTGGCCACGATGCCGGCCCAGCGCCCCCATGGCCCGAACAGCCGCTCCGCGGTGAAGATGAACGGGACGTCGCTCTCGGCCAGCTCCGTGTAGGGGACCGTGCCCATCATCACCCACACCACGAACACGTAGATGAAGATGCCGACGAACAACGTGATCAGGATGGCTCGCGGGATGGTCTTGCCCGGATTGATGATCTCTTCCGACGCGACCGTGATCAGATCGAAGCCGACGTACGAGATGTAGATGAGCGCCATGCCCGGGACGAACCCGCTCCAGCCCATGGGGGCGAGCGGCGTCAGGTTGGGCGCCTCGATGTGAGGCACACCCAAAGAGGCGACACCGATCAGAATCGCCAGCTCGATCAGGTTCATCACCGTGATGATCTTCAGCGCCTCGGACATGCCGCGGAAGTTGATCGCCGTGAACACGATGGTCGTGACCAGCGTGATCAGCGCCAGACTGCCGGACGGCCAGAAGTAGGCGCGCACGGTGAGTGCGAAGATGATCGCGTACAGCGCGCAGGCCAGTGTGTTGCCGATCCAGAAGAACCAGCCGGTGAAGAAAGCGACGGGGCGGGGCAGCGTACGGCTGGTGAACGAATAGCCGCCGCCGGCGATGGGGATGGCCGCGCCCAGCTCGCTGTAGTTCAGCGCGGTGAACACGGTGAACAGGCCCATGGCCAGGTACACCAGGATGCCGAGCGGCCCGACCATGTGGGCCAGCTCGCCGGGCAGCGCGAAGATCCCGGGCCCCATCATGGCGCCGATGCCGATCATGATGGCCATGAACAGCCCGATGTTGCGCTTGAACTCGATCCGCTCGGCCATCACGTCGCACGCTGCGGGGTCCGGGTGCCGTCCCGCTGTCGCGCGGGCAGCACAGGGGCCCGGCCAATGTACGGCGCCCGGCCGGCGCAGTGCGAACAGCGCAGCTCTCCTCACACCCCGCCCGGCGCGGGTTCTGCCACGGATCCGTGTGCACTCGGCACAGCCAACTTGCGGTACGCGGGGTGCGGCGGTCACGATGAGCGACGTGCTCCGAACGCCGGCCGGACAGGTCGCCGGTGTCGCACGTCCGATGATCGACCCTGCGGAATCGCAAAGGCGCTCATGACGAATCGCGTGTCCGGATCCTGGCTCGTCGTTCTCTGCCTGGTCGGCGCTGCACCCCTCGCCGCGCAGGAGCAGGCGGCGGACACGGCCGCTGCCCACCGTGCATTCCTCGAGCGCAACGCGTACGTGCTGCGCGATGGTGGCCGGTGGAGCGCGCCCAATCCGGACCACGATCCGGCGCAGGCGCGTTCGCCGTCATCGTTCGGCTACCGGTTTTCCGCAGGGCGTGCGCCCGGCGTGGTCCGGCTCCAGATCACGGGAGCGGTGGGCGGCGAGACGGTGCTCTACTGGGATGGCTTCTACTTCTGGCACCCGCTGCGGAACCGCGTCGTCTACGCCAGTCAGGGCACGGGCGGTGCTGTGGCGCTGGGCGAGAGCGTGAACGTCGAGGGCAGTCTCGTGTTCGACCTGATCCTGCCCGATGGCCGTGTCGAGATCCACCGCGACACGGAGTCGCGCACCGGACCGGACGCCTTCGTCTCGCGGAGCTACCGTCTGGTCGAGGGCACCTGGCAGCCCGTGCAGACGCTGGCATGGACCCGGGTCCGAGGCTCGTGATCCGGGCACTCCTGCGCCAGGGATGGACGAAACATGGACATGGCCCCGTTCGCAGCGGCGGGCGTTGTATCGTATCCTGGCATGCATGGTAAGGAGGCTTCGATGCAGACCATCCGCACCGTCGTGCTGCTGCTCGTGGCATTCGGCCTGGCGCCGATCCCGTTGTCCGCACAGGGCCGGTTCCCGCCCG
>JBFFZF010000254.1:0-6175 GCA_041568755.1 Longimicrobiales bacterium
CGGCAGCCCGGCCGCGTGCCGGGCCATCGCCAGGTGGTAATCGCCCAGGGCCATCAGCACGTCGAAACGGATGGCCCACGACTCACACGAGCGCAGCCGGAGCAGCCGGGCCACGGCCTCACGCGCCGCGCCGGGGTCCTCGGAGCAGAGCTGCGCATGGATCAGCGCCTGCTCGGCCTGCACCAGCGTGCCCACGTCGTCCGAGGCGCGCGCCTCTTCGACGGCGGCGCGGCCCAGGTCGAGCGCGGTGAGGATATCGCCACGCAGGCGGTGCAGGATCGAGCCGTAGACGTTGACGAGAACGCGACGTGTGGAAGCATACGGATCCGTGGCGCGCTTCCACGCCTCGAGCGCCCGTTCGGCTTCGTCCAGCCGGCCGAGCGTGATCAGGCCGTGCAGCACATCGCGACGGTAGGCGCCCATCGCGAAGCACGCGCTCTCGCGCGTCGCGCAGTCATCGCCCTCCAGCGCGAGCCGTACCGACGCGTTCAGGTGACCGCGCGCTCTGGCCAGGCGCGCCTTGAGCAGCAGGACGCGAGACCGTCGGCGTCGGCCGGAGACGCTCTCGGCGCGTTCGATCTCGCGGATCGCGTCTTCGATGGTTTCGAGTGCGAGCGGCATGTCGATGGCGACGAGCACGTAGCGCGTCACCGCCATGTGTCCGATGCGCGAGTCGTTGCCGTCCTCGCGGGCGGTCACGTGGGCCAGCGCGCCGAGCGCCTCGCGCAGCCGGCCCACGTGATGGAGGTTGACGCCCTGCCAGAAGCGGGCGGAGTCGAACGCCTCGCGGTCGCCCGCCTGCTCGGCCATGACGGCCAGCTCCTCGTATTCGCGGGCGGCGGAGAGGTGCTGGGAGCCGACGTTGAGTGCCCACGCCACATCGCCGGGTCGAGGCAGCGTGCGCGGCCGCGCTGGCCGCGCGGTATCCGTGACGGTCACGACCGGATCAGTGGAGCGCGGCATGCGGGACCTCCGTTCCGAACGGTGAGCGCGGGTTGCCGGTCAAGGTGTCGAGCAGCGCGTCCAGACTGCGCACGAGCGCGGGCTGCAGCGGCTCGACCAGATCCGCGGAGAGCAGGCTGCGTGCGCGCAGGCACGCGGCCAGATAGACGCCACACAGCACGTCGTCGAGGTCCGGCCAGCGGCTGCCCTCGCCGAGCACGCGTGCGATGAGCGGGTGCGCTTCGTTGAGTACCAGCCGCACGCTCGTGCGCGGGGCCCGGCGCAGCAGCGCCTCGCGCGTCACGTTGTCGAGGGTGGCCGCGCCCCACGCGCCGCCGATGGCGGTGGACAGCACCGCCTCCGCGGACGCGGCGGGCGAGGCGAGCAGGACGGCGGGGAGGTGCGGGGGGTCGTACCGTCGCACGGCAACCCTGACGTCGCGGTGGGTAGCGCGCCGCAGCACGTGCTCGACGCGGTGCTCCAGCCGGCGCGTCACCCGGGGCGGTGTCGTGGGATCGCCGAAGAAGGTCATGTCCCCGGTCGAGTCGAGACGGACCAGCAGCGGCGCCCCTTCGCCGGCGGCGTAGCGGGCGAGCAGCTCTTCGACGACCGGCTGGCGCGTGTTGATCACGATGATGCCGCGCGCGTCCGCCAGCGGGTGGACCTGACGTTCATCCTCGCCCGGTGCGAGGTAATGGAGTCGCGTGCGCGACGAGCCGGGCTCCGGTGACACGCACTCGCGCAGCGTGCGCGGCCCGCGATTCGTCTCGAAGCGCAGGTGCTCGCGGGCCTCTGCGAAGAAGGCGTCGTTCATGGCCGCGAGCAGGCGCAGGCCTGCGGCGTGTCGCTGCGCGATCTCGTCGAACCGGCCGGGCTCTTCGCGCACGAGGTGGAGCAGCCAGTCGGTGATCGTGCTTTCGACCAGCGCCTTGAGCGCCCGCCACGCGTCGCGGTCCTGGCGTACGTCGTCACGGGCCGCGGTCACGTCGAGATCGGGGCAGTCGAGAACGCCTTCGATGAACGAGGCCCACGCGGGCAGCAGTTCGAGGTGGCCGGCCACCACGAGCATGCGGCGGACGTGCACATCGACCGGGCCCGGCCCCGTCCCGTCCGCGCTCGACTCGCCGCGGATCGCGAGCACGCCGCGCACCGTGACATCGCCGTCCCTGTGCACCGGGCGCACCGCAATGGGCGGCTCGCCCAGCCGGCGCTCGGCGAAGCGGGCGTAGCTCCGCAGGTCGGTGCTCACGCCGTCGGGAGCCGTATCCCACGGCGCGTGCATCACGTTCACCGGGCCCTCGCCCTCGACGTGGATGGGCAGCGCGATGAGATCGCAGTGCCGGATCACGGCCTCGCGGATCCAGGCCGGGTCCAGCGCGTAAGCGTGCCGGTCCGCGATGTGCAACGTGACCTCGGTTCCCGCCGGCTGGCCGGAGATCCGCTGGACCGAGCATTGCGGCGTGCCGTCGTTCGTCCACAGCCAGCCCTCGGTCGTGCCCCGCCTGCGCGTCCGCACCTCGACACGGTCGGCGACCGCCAGGCCGGCGAGCGCGCCCACGCCGAACTGCCCGATCAGCGCGTCGGCCACGGCCGCGCCCGAGGCGCGCAATGCGTCACGGGCCGTGCCCGTGCCGGTCGAGCCGATCACCGACAGGAACTGACGGATGTGGTCGTAGTCCATGCCGATGCCGTTGTCGGTGAAACGAATGCAGCGGCTCGGCACGTCGATGCGGATCTCGATCCGTCCCGACAGTACGGGGTCCTCGTGCTGCGCGCGCCGGATCGCATCGTGGGCGTTCTGGACCAGTTCGCGGACGAATACGTCCGGCCGCGGGTAGAGCTGTTCGGCGAGCAGGCGCAGGATGCTGTCGAAATTGGCGCCCAGCTCGAACTGTTCGATGGTGCCGGGCACCGCCTCGTTCTCGATCGTCATAGCTGGAACTCCATGGTCTCGGGAGGGACGGTCCCCTTCTCCCAGCGCGGGCGAAGGCGGCCGTGCGGATCGTCCAGGATGAGCGTGCGCTTCTTCTGCCGGTCCACGACGCGCGTCCAGTTGGCGCTGACGCCGGCCCGGCCCGCCAGCCGGCGGATCACGCGGCCGCGCTGCCGTGCGCGCGTACCGCCCGGTGCATGCGTCACGGCGTGCTCGATGCGGGTCGGGTCGACGATGCGATGTTGCAATTCGCCGGCCGCATCCAGCGCGGCAAACACGCCTCGCCCGCCCAGTTGCCCGAAGCGCACGTCGATCTCGAGCAGCTGCTCGCGCAGCAACACTGCGTGACGCGTCTGCGACGCACGCGGTACCGCGCCGGTGGCCGCCACGAGCGACGGCGAATGCAGCCCGAGCGACGACTGCAGCGGATCCGGATCCGTGGCACGGCGGCGCCTGCCAGCCGGGCCGAGCGGCAGCGTCTGGAGTTCGTCCCAGGCAAAGCCGGCGCGTTCGCTCCATTGCCGGAAGCAGCGCAGCTTGAGCGGCCAGTCGAGCATGGGCCAGAGCGCCAGGGGGTCCGCAGCGAGCCCGTCGAGCGTGTCGGCCCAGCGCGCACAGACGGCGGGCGCCCAGTCCGGCATGAACGGTGCCCCGAGGTGATCACGCACGCACTCGAGGTAATGGCGCTGCACGTCGATCGCCGTCCTTTCGACACCGTTCACCAGGGGAATCGGCGCGGCACAGGTGATGTCGCGCGCCACCTTGTGCAGGGCGCTGACGGGATCCAGGAGCGTGACCGGCAGGCCGCACTGGATGCCGGCGTCGATCAGCGCCACGATCAGCGCCGTCGTGCCGATGCGCAGGTAGTCGCCCAGTTCCGAGCACAGCGTGTCGCCGCACACGACGTGCAGTCGGTGCGTGCCGGGTGTCGCGAGCGGCTCCTCGCGCACGTGGAAGATGCCGCGCGCCGGGCTGGTGCTCTGCCGGAACGTTGTGCGCGAGACCAGGCGTGCCCGGGGCGAGAGCATGAAGCGGACCGCCGGCGCGGTGATGTCCAGGCCGCCGGAGCCCGTGAAGATCGTGCGCGTGACCAGATGACTGAGGATGTTGCGTGCGATGATGTCCGTCGGCGCCGCGTGACAGTAGTTCTCGTGCGCGCCGTAGGCCACGTCCGGATCGAGCGCGTCCGTGTTGGTGCGGAACAGCAGCATCCGGGCGACATCGCCCTGCGCCTCGACATCCTGCGCGGCCTGCTCGACGACGCGGTTCCCTGCGCGGTTGCTGGCGATGACGTCTTCCGGCGTCGCGCACTCCGGCGTGGCGTACTCCGGATGCCCGCAGTCGACGTAGAACCGCGAGCCATTCGCCAGAAACAGATCGCAGTCGATGCGGCCGGGCACCGCCGGCCGGCGCTTCGCGACCGCGCCGGAGAGCGCGGTCGCGAAGACGATCCGGTCCAGCCGCCTGCCGTTCGCGTCGAACGGCGTGAAGCCGTACTCGACTTCCGTACCGAAGAGTGGGCTGCGCCCGCTCACTGGCCGGTCGTCTGCACGTTGGCCGTGTTGAACTGGCGGCTGTCGACGGACAGCACGCCTTCGATCGCGGCCATGGCCGGGTTGTGCACTGCGTCGGCACGGGCGCGCGCCCGCTCCAGCGCTTCCGGCTCGGCGGCCGGGTCCGTTGCCGCCGGCGGCGGGACAGGCTGCTGTCTGAGGCGTTCCTGCATGGTGGTCCTCCTGGTGATCGGGTCTTTACGCCGCCGGCTTCCCTGTGCGACGGCGCCGAAGCTGGTCCGCCGTGCCTTCGTGCGGCGCCGGCAGCCAGATCGTCCGGGGCGCGGACGAAGCGTCGTCGCCCGCGCCGTTGAGTTTCACGAAGCTCCAGTCGACTTCCGCGATCTCGTCGCGGTCGAACGAGCGCAGCAGCATCGCGCGCGCCCATGCCCGTGTGTCGCGCGGCGGTTCGTGCACGAAGTGCTCGATGCGCGTGTCCTTCACGAGCCGGTCCACCAGGTCCAGCCGTTCACACGCGTAGTACAGGCCGTCATCGCCCAGGCTGCCCCAGGCCTGGTCCAGGTGCACGATTTCCGGCGCGTCCCAGTCGAGCGCGGGATTGGCTGTCATGGCCTGCTCGAGCAGCCAGCGTTTCCGCACCCAGTCGAACATCCGCGCCAGCGCACACCAGTCGCGGGCCTCGAACCGCGCCAGCGCGTGCTCCCAGGTGGCGATGATGCCGTGCGCGTCCGGAACGGCGTCGGCGCAGCGGCCGGCGTCCACGAAGCGGCGCGCATGCTCCAGGAACAGGAGCTGGTGCTCGACGGCCGTGACGCGCGCGCCCGACCGGAGCGTGGCCCGGGTGTGCAGATCCGGGTCCGCGCTCCACGTGTGCAGCGCGTCCAGCGGCGACTCGAGCAGGAACGCCGGGTCCACGGCGCCTGCCTCGATCATCGCCAGCACGACCTGCAGCAGTCCCGCGCGCAGGTAGATCGATGTGTGGCACAGCGAGAGGTCGTAGAAGATGCAGTGCAGGCGGGCGAATCCCGCGCGGCCATCCGTCTCCGCCGTCCGTGCGACGTGCGGCTCGTCGCGCGCGTTGAGCAGCGGGCGCCGGTACATGGTCTGCGGGCCCAGCATGGTCTCGATGAAGTCGGCGCGCTGGCTGATCTGGTAGGGAACCCGCGGCCGGCCGTTCTCTGCGCCCACCTTGCCGAGGCCGGTGAAGAGGATGGACGAGACCTGGAACGCGCCCAGGAAGAACAGCGCGGGATCCAGCCGCCGCTCGAACATGTCGTCCCACGTGGCGCGCCCGATCGACACGTTCATGTGCGCCCCGAAGGAGTGGCCCTTGCCGTCCGAGTTGCACGCCAGGCAGACGACGCGCAGGCCCTCCGGCATGCGCGCGTTGGCCGCGTCGAGCGAACCGCGCGCGAGGCGCAGCATCGCGTGCTGGATCGCGACGAAGTCGATCGCCGAGCGGACCTCGGGCGTCGTGGCCTCGAGGTGCTGGCTGTCGATGTAGACGCTGCCGCCGTTGCCGGGCAGAAAACGCCGATCGAAATCCAGGTCACTCGCGGGTGCGGCGGCCGCGACGTACGGCGCGTACGCGGCCACGGCAGGCGTGGGCTCGTCGTCCCGGGCCGCCGAGCTCCGCCGGCGCGCCCGGCGCGCAGGCACGCCGTCGATCCCGGCGAGCAGCACCGCCGAAGCCAGGTCTGCACTGCCGTTCGCGTCCGCCGGGCCGCCCAGGAAGAAGTTGGACAGCTCGAAGTCGGCGCCGATGATCTTCGGCACCAGCGAGCCG
>JBFFZF010000255.1:0-6173 GCA_041568755.1 Longimicrobiales bacterium
GACGGCAACGGCGGGACGGCAACGGCGGGACGGCAACGGCGGGACGGCAACGGCGGGACGGCAACGGCGGGACGGCGACGGCGGGACGGCAACGGCAGGACGAACAACGGCAGGACGAACAACGGCAGGACGAACAACGGCGGCGGGCTGGCTTCCCTTGGTCCTATGGCGGTGCCCCGGTCGGCGCGCGAGTGTGGGAGCGCGCTCCGGACAGGGAAACGGGAAATGGCAGAGTTCACGTACCGCACGATGCGGGTGTATCAGCTGGCGCTCGACCTCAACGGCTTCGCGTTCGAGGCGACGCGTGGTGTGCCGACGAGGAGCTGGCCGATCGAGCAGCAGCTGATCCGGGCTGCGGCATCGATCGTGCTCAACATTGCAGAAGGGGTGACGGAGTATTCGCCGGGTGAGAAGACACGGTTCTACCGGATCGCTTTGCGGTCGGCGGGCGAGGCGGGTGCGGCGTTCGATGTGCTGGTGCGGCACGGCGTCGTGTCACGGGCCGTCGCCGACCACGCGAACGACCAGTTGCAGAGTATCGCCGCCATGGTGACGAATCTGATCCTGGCGACGGAGGCACGGCGCGCGCGGACAACCTCCCGCAGTGCGCCGGAATCTCCGGCAACGCGGACGACCCGTACGCTGCCGCGGCCCACCACCCCGCCGTTGCCGTCCCCATCCCCATCCCCAGATCCCATCCCCCTGCCCGCCCCATAACCCGAATGCCGACATTCACGGACCTGTTGACCGACCCCCGCCCCCACCTGTTCGATGGGGCGATGGGCACCATGCTTTACGCGAAGGGCGTGTTCATCAACCGCTGCTACGATGAGCTGAACCTGCGCGAGCCGGACCTGGTCCGTGAGATCCATCGGGCCTACGTGAAGGCGGGCGCGGAGATCATCGAGACGAACAGCTTCGGCGCCAACCGCGTGAAGCTGAGCGAGCACGGGCTGGAAGCGCAGGTCGGCGAGATCAACGCGCGCGCGGCGCAGCTCGCGAAGGACGTGACGAACGGTCGCGCGCTCGTGGCGGGCGCGATCGGGCCGCTGGGCATCCGCATCGAGCCGTACGGGCCGACCTCGCTCGGGGAGACGCGCGCGATTTTCCGCGAGCAGGCGGAGGCACTGCTCGAGGGCGGCGCGGACTTCATCCTGCTCGAGACGTTCGACGATCTGGAGGAGATCCGGCAGGCGCTGCTCGGTGTGCGCGATGCGGGCGCGAGCGGCGTGCTCGCGCAGATGACGATCCAGGACGACGGCCGCACTTCCTACGGCACTTCGCCCGAACTGCTCGCGGCACGGCTGACGGAGTGGGGCGCCGACGCGGTCGGGCTGAACTGCTCGGTCGGGCCGGCCGGCATCCTGGCCGCGGTCGAGGCCATGGCGCCGGTCACGGAGCTCCGCATCAGCGCGCAGCCCAACGCCGGCCTGCCGCGCGAGATCCAGGGTCGCAAGATGTACATGGCCTCACCGGACTACATGGCCAAGTTCGCGAAACGGCTGATCCAGTCGGGCGCGAAGTTCGTCGGCGGCTGCTGCGGCACGACGCCGGACCACATCCGCGCGATCGCGGACGCTGTCTACGCGCTGGCGCCGCGCACGACGGCCGTACAGGTCGGCGCGATCGACCTGGAGGTCGCGCCCGATGTCGAGGTCATCCCGCTCGAGCGGCGCTCGAACTGGGGCCGCAAGCTGGCGGCCGGCGAGCTCGTCACGACCGTCGAGATCGTGCCGCCCAAGGGCATCACGCCCGCGAAGATGCTCGCCGGCGTGCGCATGTTGAAGAATGCGGGCGTCGACGCGGTCAACGTGCCGGACGGGCCGCGCGCGCAGATGCGGATGGGCGTCCTGCCCACCGCGACGCTCATCGAGCAGACGGTCGGCATCGAGACCGTCGTGCACTACTGCTGCCGCGATCGCAACCTGCTCGGCATGCTGTCCGACCTGCTGGGCGCGCATGCGCTCGGGCTGCGCAACATCCTGGTGATCACGGGCGACCCGCCCAAGATGGGGCCGTATCCGCAGGCCACGGCCGTCTTCGACATCGACTCGATCGGCCTGACCAACCTGGTCAACCGGCTGAACCACGGCATGGACCCGGGCGGCAACCCGATCGGCGCGCCGACGGGCTTCACGATCGGTGTGGGTGTGAACCCCGGCGCCGTCGATCTCGAGTACGAACTCAAGCGCTTCTACTGGAAGGTCGATGCCGGCGCGGAGTACGCGATCACGCAGCCGGTGTTCGACCCGGACCAGCTGATCGCGTTCATCGAGGAGATCGAGCGGCGCAGCCTGCGCATCCCGATCGTGGCCGGCATCTGGCCGCTCGTCTCGGCACGGAACGCGGAGTTCATGGCCAACGAGGTGCCGGGCGTGATCGTGCCGCCGGCCGTGATCGAACGCATGCAGCACGCGAGCGCGGTCAGCCGCGAGGCCGGACTCGCCGAAGGCATCGCGATCGCGCGCGAGATGGTCGAACGCGTCCGGCCCTTCGTGCAGGGGATCCAGGTCAGCGCGCCGTTCGGCAAGGTCCCGTTCGCGCTGCAGGTCTTCGAGGCGATCGAAGGCATCGATACCGACGTCGAGGAGATCGTCGCGGACGACGCCGAGACGCTCGGCTTCACACCGCCCGCGTCCCGCGCATGAGCGCGACACGGTAAGAGGAGCGAGGCCGCGACGCGGCGGACGTGCGACTGCGCACGGAACGGGGGACCATGGAGATCTGGAAAGGCGAGGCGCTCGGCAACGACTACCTGGTCGTGGAGCGGTCGGCGCTGCCGTGGCCGCTCACGCCGGCACGCTGCGCCGCGATCTGCGACCGGCACACGGGCATCGGGTCCGACGGGATCCTGATCGCCGAGACCGTGCCCGGCGGCTTCGCGCTGCAGATCCTGAACCCCGACGGCAGTGAGGCCGAGAAGAGCGGCAACGGGCTGCGCATCTTCGCCGCATGGCTGCACGGCCGCGGCCTGGTCCGCGACGCGTGGTTCACGGTCCGGCTCGTCAAGGACAGCGTGCGCATGCGAGTCGAGGGCGTGCGCCCGGACGGCGCGCTCGACGTCCGCGTCGAGATGGGCAGCGCGTCGTTCCTCGGCGACGATGTCGGGTTCCTGGTCGACGGCGCAGCACCCGGTCAGGAAATCCTCGGTTATCCGCTCGCCCTGCCCGACGGCACGACCGCGATCATCAACACGGTGTCGCTCGGCAACCCGCACTGCGTCGTGCTGGTCGACAAGCTCGACCGGGCCACGTTCCTGGCCGCGGCGCCGCTGTTGTGCACGCATGCGGCCTTCGCCGCGGGCACGAACGTGCAGTTCGCGACGGCGCGGCCGCCGGGCGGGCTCGAGATCCTGATCTGGGAGCGCGGCGTGGGCGAGACGCTCGCGTCCGGCTCGAGCGCGTGCGCAGCCACCGCGGCCGCGGTCCGCCGCGGCGTGCTGCGTCCCGGCCGGACCGACGTGCACATGCCCGGCGGGACGGCGGAAGTCGAGATCAGCGACAGCTGGGCGGTCCGGCTGCGCGGGCCCGCACGTATACTGTTCCGCGCGGAAGTCACCGCGGAAACGAGCGTGGCGTGGGAGCGGCGCAGTTGACGCCTGGCTGCGCGTCGGCGCCCGCGTGACGTCAGGTCCGGACGCGGGCGAGCAGGACCATCGCGCCGGCGAGGAACAGACCGTTGGGCAGCCAGGCGGCGAGGACGGGCTGGATCGTGCCGGTGCTGCCGAGCGCGTCGGCCACGCGGAAGAGCGCGAGGTAGAAGACGGTGATGGCCAGTGAGATGCCGATGCCGTAGGCAGGGCCGCTGCGCGCGCTCGAGTTGGCCAGCGGCGCGCCGAACAGCACGATGATGAGCGTGGCCACGGGGATCACGATCTTCTCGGCCTGCTCGAACATCAGCTCGAACGGGTTGCCACCGGAGCGCTGCAGTGCGCGGATGAAGCGGCCCATCTCGGCGTAGCGCATCTCGTCGGGATCCAGCGGATCGGCCAGCAGCTCGTCCGGTGTCTCGGTGAAGTCTCTGCGGATCAGCGAGGCGAACTGGAACGACAGCTCGCTGCCGTCGGCCGGCAGGACCCGGTAGAACCCGTCCCTCATCGTCCAGCCGGCGGTGGAGTCCCAGACGGCTTCCTTGGCGAACGCGTGGATCGTGGGCCGGTCCGCGCCATTTCCTTCGCGCTCGATCGTCATACCATAGATGTGCTTCGCGTCGACATCGAGGCGGCGGATGCCGTAGATCGTGCCATCCTCGGCGCGGTAGACGAAATCGTTGCGGGAGCCGCGGTAGTCATCGCGCTCGCCCATGATCTGGGCACGCATGCGCAGCGTGATGGGCGTGAGTTCGGCCAGGCCGAGCGCGGCGACGGACAGGATCGCGCCGAAGATCGGGATGGGCAGCGTCGCGCGCCAGAAGCTGACGCCGCCGGCCTTGGCCGCCGTCATCTCGCTGTGCCGCGTCATGCTGCTCACCGTGAAGACCGTCGCGATGAGCGCGGCGATCGGGAACGAGAACAGGATGAACTGCGGCATCATGTAGACGTAGCCGAGCGCGACGACGCGGATCGACAGGCCGCGCTCCGTATACGTATCGAGGTTGTCGGTCCAGTCGCCCAGCACGAAGAGCAGCGGTGCGGCCAGCGCGAAGAGCACGAACAGCCGGAAGAACTCGCGCGTGACATAGCGGTCGAGGATGCGGATCACGGCCGGTCCTCCGGGGCGCGCGCGTCGTCGGGCGGAGGGGCCTCGGGCTCGAGCACGGCGGCAGCGTCCGTCGCCGTCGCTCCAACCGCGACGAAGCCCGGCTGGGGCCGCATGCGTGCGCGTCGCTCGAACGGCCGGGTGATGAGTCCGCGCAGCGTGAGCCACAGGTCGTCCCAGCCGCCGCCGCGCGTGCTCGAGGTCTCCCGGCCGATGCGGGCCAGGCCCCAGAGCGCGATGAGCGTGAAGACCGCGTTGGGCGCCCACGGCCCGACCCACGGCAGGATGATGCCGCGGTCGCCGAGCGACTCGCCGCCGATCAGCGACATGTAGTAGATGCCGAAGATGCTGAGCGAAATGGCGATGACCATGCCGGCGCCGCCGCGCGGGAAGCGCACGGCCAGTGGCGCGCCGACGAGCACGAACACGATGCAGGCGACCGGGATCGCGAACTTCTTGTGGTACTCGACGGCGTACCGGTTGGCTTCCTGCTCGCGCGCGCGGACCTGGTTGCGGAAGACGGCCAGTTCGAGGCTGGTGCGGCGCAGGACGCGGTCCTCGGCGTCGAACTCGCTGCCGCGCGAGCCGGGGTCCTGCACCTCGTAGTAGCGTGCGCCGCCCACGCTGGGCGCGAGCCGCGGCGTCGGGTCTTCCTCGGCCAGGTCACGCGGGCCGGCCAGCGCCTGCTTGACGGCGAACTCGTTGCGGAGCGCGGCCTCGTGCAGCAGTGAGTCGCGCTGCGCGCGGGCCGTGTCGACCCGGGCCGACAGCATCGCGAGCGACATCTCGCGGTCGCTGCGGTAGGACTCGTCCATCCGCGTGAGCTCATCGCCCACGCCCTCGAGCACCTGCATCTGCGTGCCGAACCGGACCGTCTGGAAGTCCCGGGGCTGGTACGTGTCGACCTCGTAGACCACGCCGTCGTACAGCGTCATCAGCAGATTGGTCTGCTCGCGGTTCCAGCTCATGACGCCGCTGTCCGCGTACACCGTGCGGATCTTCTGGCCCAGGCTGAGGTCGTAGATCACGACGTCGGTCAGCCGATTGGTCACGGGGTCGATCTGGGCGGCCTGGAGGAAGTACTGGGTGCGCAGATCCTGCGTGGGCCGGATCGGATTGATGACCTGTTCCTGCAGCGTCAGCGTCGGGCTCTTCCGCCCGATGTCCGACATGAGGTTCTTGAGCGAGTGGTTCATTTCGGGCAGGATCCGGTCATTGAAGTAGACCATGATGCCTGCGATGATGACGCTGGTCACGATGAGCGGCGCGAGGATGCGCAGCAGATTCGTGCCGCTGGCCTTGAGCGCCGTGATCTCGTTGTCCGCCGTGAGCTGGCTGAAGCTGTACAATACGGCGACCAGCACGGCCATGGGCAGCGTGAGCGCCAGGATGTGCGGCAGCGACAGGCCCATGACCTCGAGGATCACGCCCAGGCCCAGGCCTTTGCCGGCCAGATCGCCGAACCGCCGTGCGACC
>JBFFZF010000256.1:0-6149 GCA_041568755.1 Longimicrobiales bacterium
CGTGGACCGAGCGCGGCCGCATCGAGGCCGCGGGCACCGAGATCGGCGACGGGTTCGCGCTGGAGATGGCCGCCAGCGGGTCGACGCTGCTCGTCGGCGCGCCGCACGAAGCCGAGGGCCGCGGCGCCGCGTACGTCTTCGTGCGCGCGCCGTCCGGGACCTGGCAGCAGACCGCGCGCCTCGCGGACCCGGCGGCCCTGCCGGGCGATGCGTTCGGCGCCGCCGTCGCCGTGAACGGAGACCTCGCCCTGGTCGGCGTGCCCGGTCGCGCGGATGGCACCGGCGCCGTAGCGGTGTTCCGGCGCACGGGTGACGAATGGACGCGCGCCGGCTCGCTCGACGCCAGCGGTGTCTCGACGGCGGACGGGTTCGGCCGCGCGGTCGCGTTCGACGGGACGCGCGCCATCGTCGGCGCGCCCGGCCCGATGCCCGTGCTCGGCATGTTCGGCACTCTGCCGCCCCGGCCCGGGCGCGTGTTCGTGTACGCGCTCCAGCCGGACGGCACGTCGCGTCGCGAAGCCGCGCTCGACTTCGGCGGCACGATCCCGGCCAGCTTGGGCGCGCGTGTGCTCGTCGCCGGCGATCAGGCGTTCGCCGCCGCGCCGCTCGCCGCACAGGGCGCCGGCGTCATCGTCCGTTTCACCCGAGACGCCGCAGGCACGTGGCGCCAGGCGCAGCAGCTCGGCCCGAGTCCGCAGGCCCCGAGCGGCACGTTCGGCACCGGCCTCGCCCTGGCCGGCAACGACCTCCTGGCCGGCTCGCCGCAGGAGAACGGAACCGGCGCCGTGCACGTGTTCCGCCAGGCGGGCTCCGCCGACTGGACCCACGCGCAGACGCTTGGCGGTCCGGCCCCGTTCGGCGGGTTCGGCGCCACCGTCGCCTCCGCCGGCGCCGACGCATGGATCGGCATGCCCGGCGCCGATTTCTTCGAGGGTAGCGTCGTCCAGTACCGCCGCGGCGCGAACGGCGAGTGGACGCGCGTCGCCGCCCTCGTCACCGATATGACGCCGCTCGAAGCGATCACCGGCGGCGAAGTCACGTGTCAGGACCGCAAGGCCGCGTCGTTCGACTGCGTGTCCGTCGACCTCGTCGCCTTCCTGCCGGTCAGCGCGGTGGGCGGGACGCGCGGCAACATCGTGAACGACCTGTGGGGCTGGACCGATCCCGTGACCGGTCGCGAGATCGCCATCGTCGGCCGCAACGACGCGACGACCTTCATCGACGTGACCAACGCGACCAACCCCGTGTACCTGGGCGAACTGCCCCTGCACGCCGGCGCCACGCCCAACATCTGGCGGGACATCAAGGTGTACGCCGACCACGCCTTCATCGTCGCCGACGGCGCGGGTGCCCACGGCATGCAGGTCTTCGACCTGCGCCAGCTGCGCGATGTGCGCAACCCGCCCGCCCGTTTCACCGAGACCGCGCACTACGACCGCATCCACAGCGCGCACAACATCGTCATCAACGAGGGCGTCGGATACGCCTACATCGTGGGCGCCAGCATGGGCGGCGAAACGTGCGGCGGTGGGCTGCACATCGTCGACATCCGCGCGCCGGCCGCGCCGACGTTCGTCGGCTGCTTCGCAGACACACGCACCGGCCTGGCCAGGACCGGCTACAGCCACGATGCGCAGTGCATCACGTACCGCGGTCCGGACGCGCGCTACCAGGGCCGCGAGATCTGCTTCGGCTCGAACGAGTCGATGCTGTCCGTGTCCGATGTCACGGACCGGACCCGACCGCTCCCCATCGCGGCCGTCGGATACCCCAACTCCGCCTACCTGCACCAGGGCTGGGTCTCCGACGACCACCGCTTCATCTACATGAACGACGAGGGCGATGAGGTGGCCGGCACCGTGCCGCGCACGCGCACGCTCGTGTGGGACATCTCCGAGCTGGATGACCCGATCCTCGTCACGGAGTACCTGGGCGAGACGGCCGCCAGCGATCACAACCTGTACGTGAAGGGCAACTACGTCTACGAGTCGAATTACGTCAGCGGGCTGCGCATCCTCGACATCACCGATCGCACGAACCCCGTCGAAGTCGGTTTCTTCGACACCGTCCCGTTCGGCCCGGACAAGCCCGGCTTCGCCGGCTCGTGGAGCAACTATCCGTACTTCGCCAGCGGCAACATCATCGTGACCAGCATGCGCGAGGGCGTGTTCATCCTGCGGCAACGGCCGCCTCGCCCCATCTCGTGATGCACGTGCCGGACGGCGGAACCCGGACGGAGCGGACGCGTATCAATCGCGTTCCGGCAAGCACGTCATTTCAGTGGAGAACCCGATGAGAACCCGCACCACGGGCCTGGCCCTCACGATCGCACCGCTCCTGGCAGTCACCATCTCGTGCGCCGCGGCCGCACAGGACGGCGTCCAGTCTTCGGAGCGTCACAACTTCCGCGTCGTGACCGTCGCGGAAGGATTCGAGAACCCCTGGTCCATGGCCTTCCTGCCGAACGGCGACATGCTCGTCACCGAGCGCGCAGGCCGGCTGCGCATGATTCGTAACGGCGTGCTCCAGCCCGATCCGGTGGCCGGCGTGCCGCAGGTCTGGGCGCGCGGTCAGGGCGGCCTGCTGGATGTCGTGCTGCACCCGGACTTCGCCACCAACCGGTTCGTCTACCTGAGCTTCTCCAAGCCCGGCGCGGACGGCTCCGAAGCCACGACTGCCGTGATCCGCGGCCGGCTCGAGGGCAACGCGCTGACGGCCGTGCAGGAGATCTTCGAGGCCAGAGCCTGGAGCCGCGGCGGCAACCACTTCGGCTCACGCATCGTGTTCGACGGCCGCGGCTACATGTTCATCACGGTCGGCGATCGCGGCGCCAACCCGGACCCGCGCACCGTCGAGAGCCACGCCGCGCAGGACCTCTCCAATCACCAGGGCACCGTGATCCGCCTGCACGACGACGGCCGCGTGCCGCAGGACAACCCGTTCGTCGGCCGGGCCGGTGCGCTCCCGGAAATCTGGAGTTACGGACACCGCAACCCGCAGGGCCTGGCCCTCGACCCGGCCACCGGCAACCTCTGGGACAACGAGCATGGGCCGCAGGGCGGCGATGAGCTGAATCACGTCCGCCCCGGCCTCAACTACGGCTGGCCGATCATCGGCTACGGCCTGCAGTACGGCGGCTCCGTGATCCATCAGGGCACGCGCCGCGAGGGCCTGGAGCAGCCCGCGCACTACTGGGTCCCGTCCATCGCCACGTCCGGGCTGATGATCTACTCGGGGGACGCGTTCCCCGGCTGGAAGGGCAGCGCGTTCGTGGGTGGTCTGGCCGGACAGCAGCTCGCCCGCGTGACGCTCGACGGTCCGCGCGCGACCGGAGAGGAAACGCTGCTGCGTGGCATGGCGCGGATCCGCGATGTCCGGCAGGGTCCGGACGGCTTCATCTACCTCGCGCTCGACGAGCGCCGGGGCGGGTCGTCTGCGATCGTGCGCCTCGAGCCCGCCTCCTGAAATGAACGAGCCGGAGACCCGCAGGCGCACCCCGCCGCGGGTCTCCGGCTTCGTCGGGGCCGGGGCGACGTGCTCCGGCAGGCCTGTCAGCCCGTCCGCGCGTAGCGTTTCGCCGCCCTCGCCTTCGCCTTGCGTTTCTCCTCCTCGCGGTCGCGCGGCGGCGCATTCGTGACCAGCCCGTCGAGCAGCCGCTGCGCCACTTCCGTGACCTCGTCGACCGCGCGCTCGAAAACCTCCTCGTTCGCCTTCGACGGCCGCGTGCAGCCGCTCAGCTTGCGCACGAACTGCAGCGCTGACGCACGGACTTCGTCCTCCGTCGCCGGCGGCTCGAAGTTGTGCAACGTCCGGATGTTCCTGCACATGTCGACGCTCCTCCGAGGGCGTTAGCGCGGCCGGTCCAGCAACCCGAGCGGATCGGTGAACGTGATCGACGCGGTGTTCGAGTAGGCCGAGCAACCGACCGCGTTGCAGGCCCGCACCCGGTACGTATACACCGGTTCGTTCGGCGGGGTGTCGACATGGGAAGTCGCATTGGGGCCCAGCACCGCGATCTCGATCCAGGTGGCGCCTCCATTCCCGCTGCGCTCGATCCGGTAGTCGTCTTCGTTGTCCGCGTTGTCCGTCCACTGCAGCAGCGCGTCGCGCGTGCCGCCTGGCTGGCTCACGGTCAGCGACGTCGGCGCCTGCGGCGCGGTGGGCGTAACCGGCGGGGTGTGCGTCGTTGCCGATGCCACGTTCGACCAGGCAGAGGCCGTATCGGTGTTCTCCGCCCGGATGCGGAACCAGTAGGTCGTCCCGGGAGCCAGGCCGCCCTGGGCGTGCGACTCGATGTTGCGCCCGGGGTTCGCCGCCACGGCCCAGCTGATGGAGTCCTGGCTCATCTCGAGGCGGAAATGCGACTCGTTGCTGGATCGGTCGGCCCAGGTCAGGCGGATGCCGGTCTGCGACTGCGCGACCGCGCGCAACCCTGCCGGTGCGGCGGGTCGGGTCGGCGCCGTATCCGTGGTGGCCGTGACATCCGGGCTCGAGGCGCTCCGGCGGCCGTCCGTGGCCTCCATGACGACGGTGTACGTGTAGATCCGGTCGGGGATGAGCCCGTCATCGACGAACGAATCGGTCTGTGGGAATTCTTCGGTGCCGGGAGGCACGAGCCCGCTGACGGCCATGCCATTGCGATAGACCCGGTGACCGGCCACACCGCCGATTTCGGGGCGGTCCGTCCGGTTCCACGTGACTTCCACGGCGACGTCGCTCACGGCCTTCGCCATCACGCCCTGCGGCGGGTACCCGTTGCACACGACGGCGATGTCGAGCGAGGCATCGGATCCGTCGGATCGCGTCCCCAGCCGCGTCGTCCCGCTCCAGCGCCCGACATTGCCGTGGTCGCTGTCCATGAACCCGCTTTCGACGCGGCACGAGCGGGCGACATCGTCCAGCACGACTTCCCACTCATCGTGTGGATACGCGTGTGCGATGACGACGGTGTCCTGCCCGCCCATGTCCGCCCGGAAGTGGCCCGCGGGTGTGAAGTGCGTGGGCGTCGAACGCCGCGGCCGGTTGCGGTCGCCCCACCCCTGGATCGGACTGCCCGGCCGGTTCAGCACCAGCTCGTAACCCGTGGTGTCCATGAAGCACGGCTGGCCGGGATCATCGCACGTCGTGACGGTCGTGAACGTGAGGTCAGGCAGCGGATCGCACGTGACATCGAAGTGAACGCGCGCGACCTGCTCGGAGGCAACGTACACGGAATCGAAGTAGGCGTACTGCCTCGATGCATGGTCGAGCACGTTGCAGTTCGTGGGTACCTCGAGCACGGCGAACGAACTGAAGATGGCCTGGTAACTGCGCGTCTCGCCGGACTGGATCGGACCGCCGAACATCACCTGCCCGCGCAGTTCGTCCTGGTAGAAGGTGCGTGTGAACGGGTCGGCGGGACTGGCGCTTTCGGCGCCGGCGTCGTCCTCGATCGTGGTGAGATCGCCCGTGTAGAGGACGAAGCCGCTGGCGTAGTCCGCGGGGTCACCGGTCGCGGTCACGCTGACGTCGAGCTGCCCCCAGGCCACGCATTCGAGTTCGAACCTGCGCTCCGTCCGCTGGCGCGGTCCTGCCGCCACGACGATCGAGTCGTCGCTGACCTCGCGGTAGTACGGATTCGTCAGATCTTCGTCAACCCACGCGCAGTTGCGGGCCCCGCCCTTGTCGATGTCCAGCCGGTGCTCGAGCCCGGTGCGGATGCGATCGTAGACGGCCTCCGCGCCTGCGCCCGGCGCCAGAAACTCGATTTCCGGCGCGCAGACGGCATTCCAGAAGCGGAACGGCCCCGGCGCGCCGAAGACCGTACGGCACCCCAGATCGAGATGGAACAGGTTCCACCAAGCCGTGTCCACGTTGTCCGGGTCGGACGGGCCCATCTCCAGATCGTAGCCGCGCGTCGGGAGATCGGCCGCATCGCCGTTCATGGCGCTGGCGTCGACGTATACGTACAGCGGGTTGTTCGTGAAGATCTCGATCGCCTTGCGCTCGCGGAACAGCGGGATGCTCAGTGCCGTGTACTCGAGGCCGATGCCGGTGAGGTCCTTCACATCGTCGTTCGTCTTGAACCCGACGTTCAGGTCCGTCCCGAGCAGCAGCTGGGCATTGGCGTCGAGCGTCAGGATATCGACCTCGCCCGCGACTTTCGCATA